>NZ_AOHZ01000066.1 GCF_000337215.1 Natronolimnohabitans innermongolicus JCM 12255
CGAACCGTCGGTAGGCGATAGCGGCGGGACCGGCCGGCTCGTAGACGACCAGCGGCGTGCCGGCGTAGACGCTCTCGCGCGCCGCGGGATCGTCGGGGATCGTCCCCAGCAGCGGCGTCTCGAGGCGAGCGGCGATCTCGTCGTAGGAGATGTCGCTTCCCGGCCGGGTGCGGGTAACGAGGAGGCCGGCGACCTCGCCGCCGGCGCGTTCGGTCAACTCGAGGGTCTTCTTCGAGTCGTGGACGGCCGCGGGTTCGGGCGTCGAAACGAGGACGACGGCGTCGGCGAGCCCGAGGGGCAGGACGGTCTCGTGGCTGACGCCGGCGCCGACGTCGAGAAAGACGTAGTCGAACGCCTCGCGCAGGTGGGAAACGACGTCCCGAAGTTCTTCGGGCGAGGTCTCCGCGTACTCGTTGAGGCTAGTGCCGCTCGGAACCGCGACGATGTTGTCCGTTATCTGGTAGGTAGCGTCGTCGATCGACTCGTCGCCGGCGAGAACGTCGTGCAGGGTCGTCGAATCGGGGGAGAGACTGACGAACCCGGCGAGGTTCGCCATCCCGAGATCGGCGTCGACGATCGCGACGCGCTCGCCGGCCTCCGCCAGCGCCGTGCCGAGGTTGACCGTCGTTGTCGTCTTCCCGACACCACCTTTGCCGCTCGCGATAGCATAGACCGTCTCGTGAGACATACTGAGGTACTGCTCGCACAGATGAACGGCTAGCCCTTAAATCGTGACCCAATCCAGTATCCGCGTTTTCAGCGCCGTCGCTCGACCCCGTCGCTCGAGTCGACGAACGGAGTCGGCGGGAGACGAGCGAACGGCGGGGGAAAACGGTCACTCGCGCTGGCGTCTCAAAGAATACTTACCCACAGGACCGTTTTGTACGGCTAATGAGCCAGGAGGGCGAGCAGGAGCAATCCGACCGGAAAAAGTACGAGTTCCGGAAGGTCATCGAGGATCTCAAGGACTTCGACGGCTCCGGAACGCAGCTCGTGTCGATCTACGTACCCGAGGACAGACAGATCAGCGACGTCGTCCAGCACGTCACGCAAGAACACAGCGAGGCGGCCAACATCAAGTCCAAGCAGACCCGAACGGCCGTCCAGGACGCGCTGACGAGCATCAAGGATCGGCTGCGCTACTACGATAACTTCCCGCCCGAAAACGGGATGGTGCTGTTCTCGGGCGCCGTCGACTCCGGCGGCGGCCGCACCGAGATGGTCACCAAAGTCTTAGAGAGCCCGCCCCAGCCCGTCGAATCGTTCCGCTATCACTGCGACTCGGACTTCCTGATCGAGCCGTTAGAGGAAATGATGGCCGACAAGGGTCTCTACGGGCTGGTCGTCCTCGACCGGCGCGAGGCCAACGTCGGCTGGCTGAAAGGCAAGCGCATCGAGGCCGTCAAGTCCGCCTCCTCGCTCGTCCCCGGAAAGCAGCGGAAAGGTGGCCAGTCCGCCCAGCGATTCGCCCGCCTGCGCCTCGAGGCCATCGACAACTTCTATCAGGAGGTCGCGGGGATGGCGAACGACCTGTTCGTTCCGCGCCGGCACGAACTCGACGGCATCCTCGTCGGCGGTCCCTCGCCCACGAAAGACGAGTTTCTGGACGGCGACTACCTCCATCACGAACTGCAAGACGAGGTCATCGGCAAGTTCGACGTCGCCTACACCGACGAGTCCGGTCTGAAGGATCTCGTCGACAACGCCGAAGACGCACTGGCCGACGCCGAGGTGATGAAGGACAAACAGGAGATGGAGGAGTTCTTCAAGGAACTCAACGCGGGCGATCTCGCGACCTACGGTTTCGAGCAGACCCGCCGTAACCTGGTGATGGGCGCCGTCGATCGCCTGCTCATCAGTGAGGATCTCCGCAAGGACGTCGTCACCTACGACTGCGAGGAGTGTGGCAACACCGACCGCGAGGTGATCGACCGCCGCAAGTCGACGCCCGACCACACCTGTACCGACTGCGGCGCCGAAGTCGCGGCGAGCGACGAGGACCGCGAGGACGCGATCGACCACCTCATCGAAATCGCCGAACAGCGCGGCACCGAGACCAAGTTCATCTCGACGGACTTCGAGAAGGGCGAACAGCTCTACAACGCCTTCGGCGGCTTCGCCGGACTGCTGCGATACAGTACTGGCGTCTAGGGAGGTCTTCTTCTCGGTTTCTGTTTCGCGCCGGTCGCTCCGCCGCAACGGTCGGAGACGGCGCTGCTCACTCGGCGAGCGTCCCGCGGAGGTGGACGGCGTCGTCGGTTATCTTCCGAATGCTTCCCTCGTCGAGCGGATGGGCGTCGTCGCTGCGCGTCGCCCACCCGAGTTTCACGGTGATCGTCCGGACGAACGTCGGGTCGAGCTCGACGTATCCGCGTCCGTCCTCGACCTCGACGAGTCGCCCGACCTCGGTCCCGTCGGTGTTCAAGACCCGTTTCCCCTCGTCTGCCTGTGTGAGCCTCTCCTCGGACATTGCTCGTCTGCCAGTCCGGTATCCCCCCGACCGCTCTCAACCGGACGCCGGAGAAACGCGCTCGAGGCGCCGGGACGAGTCCGGACGGCGACGGTCTGACGAACGGACGACCGAACAATAAACGGCCGAAATCGTTCCGATCACTCAGGGCAGAGTTACACCGAGGTCCGGCCGTTTTTGCCGAGTAGGGTGTCGTTACGCCGCGGAAACGGTTCTCCGGCCGGGACGCGGCCGCGGACAACAGAAGGGTTATGCCGGTAGTCACGTATTACCAGTCGATCAATGGCCGAGTCCCCGCCCGTCGCCGCGTCGTTCGACGACCCGCGGATCACCGCCCAGTTCTGCCGCCGGGTGGCCGGTCCGGGATCGTCGAGCGACTGTCTCCTCCTCGGCGTCGTCCACGACCACCCCGCAAGCATCGCTCGCGTCGAAACCGTCCTCGAGGCGGTCAATCCCGAAACCGTCGCCCTCGAGTTGCCGACCGCGGCCCTCCCGCTGTATCGCGCCTACGCCCGCGACGGTTCCGACGACGCGCCGCCCCGGTTCGGCGGCGAGATGAGCGCCGCGATCCGCGCCGCGCCCGACGCGTCGGTCCTCGGGATCGACGCCCCGAACTGGTCGTTCGTCCGCCGACTCGTGACGCGACTCGTCGCGGACCGCGTCTCGCCCGCGACGGCCCGGCGAGTCCTCTCGGGGCTCGGCGGCGCGACGCGGGAGGCGCTGACCTGCCGGGTCGCCGCGACGCTTACCCACGCGACGTCGATGACTATCGCCTGCGACGATTCGATCGAGTACGACTGCGAACACGACGACCCGCCGGAGCGACAGGCCGCCCACGAACGGTCACACGTCGCGAGCGTCCAGGCGCTGCTGGGCAGCGTCGACCGCGAGGGCAGCGCGCTCAGCTACCGCGACGAAACCCGCGAGCGCTGTATGATCGACCGCCTCGAGGAACTGCGCGCGAGCGAGGACGGAGTCGTCGTCGCCGTCGTCGGCGTCGACCACCTCGAGGTGCTGGCGGACGCGCTCGAGGCGTAGCCGTCGATTCCGTCGGTTGCGCCGAGAATTCGCTTACCGACGAGCGATCGGTTCGATCAGCACGTCGCCGTTGCCGTCGACCGTCACGCGGTGGTCGCGGACGGTAACGGTGAGCGAGCCGCCGACTCGCTGGCGGCCGTCGCCGCGCGGCCGGAAGAGTCGGTCGAGCGCCTCGAGGTCGACGGCGTCGGACAGCGCGACGTGGCAGGTCGTGACGTCGGTCCGAAGACAGTCGGCGAGTGCGTGGGCGACGGTCGTGCTGAGTCGCGCCGGCCCGTCCGGATCGTGGGTCGCCCGGTACACGGGGGGTTCGCGGGGCGGTGCCGTCGCAGATGGAGGGGTCTCTCGGTACATAGCGTTCGTCGGCGTCCACTCCGAACGACGGTCGGATAAAAACGCGCGTTCAGTGGGCGGACCTTTTCGTATCCCGGTGCCGCCGGCGACTCACCGCCGAAGCGACGAGACGCAGTTCCAGCAGTACGTGAACGTCTGGTCGGCCTCGTTGCGCACGCCGCAGTGGGGACAGCGCATCGTCTCCTCGGCGGACTCGAGGTCGTGGTCGTGATCGTTCTCGATTTCCTCGGGGTCGACGTCGTCGGCCGCGCGCGGGTATCGGTCGGCGCCCGGCGTCGTGCGCGAACTCGCGCGGTTGGGATCAGCGAGCGACGGTGAGCCCGCGTTCTCACCGTCCTCGCCCCGGACGTACACGTAATACAGTACCAGGTGAAGGAGGGCGAACAGGACCACGTATCCGATGAGCCAGCCCCAGAGCTCCATCACTATGATATTGGTTCTCAAGGCACTTGGATATTCCCTGTATCAGCAATTACAGAGAGTCTCCGAAAAGAGATAATCTGCCGCGCTAACCGCTCACAACTCTCGCTGGAACTCGTCGAAGACCTCGAGGTCGTCGGGAAGCTCGTACTCGAGGTGGCGCTCCTCCTGACGGTTGACGCCGGCGTCCTCGACGGGCGTGGCGACGTCCTCCCAGCCGGGTTTGATCTTGACGCTCTTGGCGGGCGCGCCGATGGCGATGTGGTGTGCGGGAATGTCGTGTTGAACGATGCCGCGAGCGCCGACGATGGCGTTCTCGCCGACCGTACAGCCGGCCCGCACCATCGAGTCGTAGGTAAGTCGGACGTCGTCTTCGATGATGGTGTGGTAGTTGCGGACCTCCGTCTGATCGACGACGTCGTGGTCGTGGCTGTAGATGTGGACGCCGTCGGAGACCGAGACCCGGTCGCCGATAGTTAGCTTCCCGCGGTCGTCCAGGTGAACGTCGTCGTGGACGACCGTGTTGTCGCCGATCGTGATGTTGTGACCGTAGGTGAAGGTGATGCCTTTGAAAAAGCGGCAGTCGTCGCCACACTCCTCGAAGAGGTGTTCTGCGAGCATTCGCCGAAAGCGAAGCGCGAACTCGACGTTGTCCGCGATCGGGAGGCTGTCGAACTGACGCCAGAGCCACTGGAGGTGTTTCGAACGGCGAAACGCCGCTTCGTCTTTCTCGGCGTAGTACTCGCTCTCGAGGGTCGTGTTGCAGGGGTCGTAACTCTGCAGGCGAACTCGCTCGGCCGGCGAAACGGACTCGCCGCTTTGCCAGCGCTCGTAAGCCTCGCGGTCGCCGGAGAGATCGATCAGGACGTCTTCGACGACCGAGCAGGTGTCCTCGTCGCTCGAGAGCCGCCGGTCGACCTCGTCGATGAACTCGCGCATTCCCGCCTCCGCCTCGTCGGGGAGCGAGACGTACCGCTTTGTCATATCCCGACGTATTGCTCGCCGTCTTCATAGGGGGTTCGGTTGACCGTCCGGATCGCCGGTGGTCGACGCGTCCCGCCTTCCGTCCGAACGCGGCCGTCCTGTGCAGTGCGTCCGCACTTCCGACGCCGCGTCCACGCTCTGGGTATGGAGGCCAGCGAGGCCGCCGTGACCGGCCGCTACTACGCTCGCGAACTCCGGCGACGAGTCACACACTACGTCGAGAAGCGCCGCCGCGGCTACCGCGATCACGGCTCGCTCGAGCGCGCGGCCGAGCGAATCCTCGCCGACCGAGCCGCACGCGGGTTCGAGGCTGGCGGTCACTTCCGCGGCGTCTGGCCGCGCGACCTCGCGTTCGCCGCTCCCGGCCTCGTCGCGCGCGGATACGGCGACGCCGTTGCCGAGACGGGCGACTGGATCGTCGACCAGCTCCTCGCGGGCGACGTCTTCTACACCGACTTTCACGATCGCTATCACGCGGCGACGCCGGCGGCGGGCGTCGATACCTTTCCCGCGGTCGTCCGCCTGCTCGACGAGTGCGGGCGACTCGAGGCCCGCGCCGACGCGATCGCCGAACTCGCGGCCCGCCACCGCGAGCGCTTCGTCGCCGACTCCGGACTCGTCACGGGGGCGGGCAGCGCCTGGTGGGACTCGGCCGTCCGACCCAGGGAGACGTACAACACCGCGATGTTGCTGGCCGCGGTCGAGCGCCTCGAGCGACGCGGGATCGAGACGCCGCTCACCGGCGAATCTGAGGCGATCCGGGACGCGCTGAACTCCCGCTGGAACGGGCACTATTTCGACGAACACGGCCGTTCGAACCGCCGCGGTCTCGTCGGCGGTCCCGGCGGGGGATCGTCGGTTCTCGCCTGCGACGCCAACGTCGTCCCGCTCTACCTGGGGGTGGTCGACGACGACCGCGCCGCCGCCGTCGTCGATGCGCTGGAATGCCTCGAGACGCCGAACGGACTTTGCATGCGCGAGCGACCGTTCTCGCACGCGGCCGTCCACCCCTTCTTTCTCCTCCACCGGGACTACCACTACCACGTCTGGCCCTGGAACTGTCTCATGTACGCCGTCGGGCTCCGACGATACGGCTACGAGGAGCGCGCCCGACGGGAGATCGGCAGGGTTCGCCGTCTCCTCGCGCCCTACGGCAACTTCCTCGAGGTCTGTACGCTCGAGGGCGAGCCCTACGTCAAACGCGGCTACGCGAGCGCGGAGGACTTCACCGTCGCCGCGGCGCTGTGGGCCGAGTACCACGACGGATCGTCCGCCTGAGGAACCGTTCCGCGAGCGACGACTGTCTCTCCGATCCGGGAAAACTGTCAACTCCGTGTCTGTCGTACGTGTGTTACCGCGCCCGATGCCACCGGCGCGAGGAGATCCCAATGAGCGAGCCACACCAGCCCGAGCCGGTCGACCTCGACCCGAAGTACGACAACCGTCGGGAGGGCGGCGTCGACGAGGCGCAACTCGAGGCGCTGCTCGAGGAGTACGCGCTCCGCCGGGAAGACCACGAGAACGCGCCGGCGTTCGTCGTCCGACCGGACGACGTCCAGGCGGTGCTCACGCTGTTGCGCGACGAGGCCGGCTTCGACCATCTCTCCTGTCTCACAGCCCAGCAGTACGAGGACCGCTACGAGTCGCTCTACCACCTGACGAAGTACGACGAGCGGACTCACGAGGTGACGCTGATCGTCCAGTTACCGCTGGACGAACCCGTCTGCGAGAGCGCGGAGCCGGTGTTCCGGACCGCCGACTGGCACGAGCGGGAGGCGTTCGACCTCGTCGGCATCGACTACGAGGGCCACCCCGATCCGCGACGCATTCTGCTCCCCGAGAGCTGGCAGGGCCACCCGCTCTCGCTGGACTACGACCAGCAGAAACCCCAGATCATCCGCTACAGCGAGCACGCCAATCCGCTCCAACAGGACCACCACGACCCCGAGACGGACACGATGCTACTCAACATCGGCCCCCACCACCCGGCGACCCACGGCGTGCTTCACCTGAAGACGACGCTCGACGGCGAGACCGTCGCCGACGTCGACCCCGACGTGGGCTACCTGCACCGCTGCGAGGAGCAGATGTGCCAGTCGGGGGAGTATCGCCACCAGATCATCCCCTACGCCGACCGCTGGGATTACACGGCGAACCTGCCAAACGAGTGGGCGGTCGCCCGCGCCATCGAAGACCTCGCCGACCTCGAGGTGCCCGAGTACGCCCAGATCCTCCGGACGATGTCGACCGAACTCGCCCGGATGCTCGGCCACTTCCTCGCGCTCGGCACGTTCGCGCTCGACGTCTACGGCGACTTCACCGCCATCTTCCAGTACGCGTTTCGCGACCGCGAGGTCGTCCAGGACATCCTGGAGGATCTGACCGGCCAGCGGATGATGTTCTACTACTTCCGGCTCGGCGGCGTCGCCTGGGACCTCCCGCGACCGCGCGAGGAGTTCATCGAGAAGACGCGGGACTTCCTCGACGAACTGCCCGCGAAGGTCGACGAGTACCACGACCTGCTCACCGGCAACGAGATCTTCCAGGTTCGAACGATCGACACGGGCGTCATCGAGCCCGACGTGGCCAAGTCGTACGGCTGTACCGGGCCCGTCGCCCGAGCCTCGGGGATCGACTACGACCTCCGCCGGGACGACCCCTACGGCTACTACGAACACCTCGACTGGGACGTCGTCACCCGCGACGGCTGCGACAACTACGCGCGGGTTCTCACCCGCATGCAGGAGGTCGAGGAGTCGGCCAAGATCGTCGAACAGTGTCTCGACCTCCTCGAGGACTGGCCGGAGGACGAACGCACCGTCCAGAGCAACGTCCCCCGGACGCTCAAACCCGACGCCGGCGCCGAGACGTACCGCGCCGTCGAGATCGCAAAGGGTGAACTCGGCATCTACATCCGCTCCGACGGCTCGAACTCGCCCGCTCGGTTCAAGATCCGCAGCCCGTGTTTCCACAACCTCTCGGTGTTGCCCGAGATGGCCGAAGGCGAATACGTGGCGGATCTGATCGCCTCGCTCGGGAGCCTTGATATCGTCCTCGGGAGCGTCGACAGGTGAGACTCGCCGCGACGTCGGAGACGAACTCGAGGAAGCCGTCTCGAACAGCGGACGCAGACGCGCCGGCGCCGGTCGGCCAGTCGTGCGCTCGATCGAACGCCACCTTTTCGTTACCGTGAGCGGCAAAAACATCACTAGAGAATTAGTTTTTGTCGTAGATACCAGTAACAAGACGATTGTTATCGTAGATAGCATCGAGATATTGCCGCAACTTCGTCACAGATACCGGCTGTAAACTCCGCTATCTGCGACGGAATCGATAACAGTTAACTTCGACCGTCACTCGAACACAGAACATGTCGATCGATGGCTGGCGGTCGCCCGTCGCCGGCGTGACGGATCGCTGGAGAGGCCTCGAGCGCGACTGGCAGAGCGTCGTCGTCGGCGCGACCATCGTCGCGCTGGTCGGAACGCTCGAGATTCCGATCCCGTGGTAACGCGATGAGCGTCCGTCGGCTGGCGCCGGGACTCGTGGCACTCTGCGTCGGTGCGGTACTCGCTCGAGCGCTCGCCGTTTCGCTCGGGTTCAACCACCTCTTGCTCGCGATTGCGCTCGGATTCGTCGCGACGAACGTCGTTGGAATCCCGGACCGACTCGAGCCCGGAATCGCGACCCACAAGCTCTGGCTGGGGGCCGGAATCGTCCTCATGGGCGCGTCAATCTCGCTCGAGACGGTCCTCGAGGTCGGCGGCGTCGTGTTACTGATCGTACTCGGCGTGACCGCCGGGACGGCGCTCGTCGTCGAACTTCTCGCGCGGAACGTGTTCGGACTGGCCGACCGGATGGGATCGCTGCTCGCGGCCGGGGCCAGCATCTGCGGCGTCTCGGCGGTCGTCGCGGTCGCCGGGGCCGTCCGCGCACGCGAAGAACAGATCGCCTACGCGGCCGCGACGGTGTTGTTGTTCGACGCGATCACCATCGTCGTCTACCCCGTCGTCGGCGATCTGCTGAACCTCTCCGGAATCGTGTTCGGGACCTGGGCCGGCGTCAGCATGTTCTCGACGGGCCCCGTCGTCGCCGTCGGCTTCGCCCACTCGGAGGTCGCCGGCCAGTGGGCGACGATGACGAAGCTCGCGCGAAACGCGCTCATCGGCGTCGTCGTTCTCGCGTACGCGAGCTACTACGCCCGCGAGGCCGGCGGCGGACGGCCGTCGATCAGGACCCTCTGGGACGAGTTTCCGAAGTTCGTCCTCGGCTTTCTCGGACTCGCGCTCGTCGCGAGCGCGGGCGCCCTCTCGTCGGGCCAGCTAGACGCGATCGAGAACGCCTACAACTGGCTGTTCGTACTCGCGTTCGTCGGGCTCGGAACCGAGATCCGGCTGAACGACCTCCGTAGCACCGGCGTGACGCCCGCGATCGTCGTGTTGTGTGCGCTGCTCGCCAGCAGCGTGCTCTCGCTTGCGACGTTGCTCGTGGTGCTTTGAGACGACGGCCGTCCGCCGCCGAACGACGCGGCCACGACGGCCGTCCGGGGAAACGCGACACCGCTCCCGAACCGCAGTGCTGTCGGATAGTCATCTCCCCACCGTCAGTCGCGAGTTCACGGCCGTCGAGCAGTTCGGGAATCGCGATTCCGGCAACACGCACGCGTTCTGCGGACACCTCCGTCCCCGACACCCCGACGGAGCGACCGAGCGCCCTGTCGTGCGCTTCGACAGCACCGCGTTCGATTCGGTCCCGCGGCCCCGTCGGCCCGCGCTCTCGCGACGCCGGCCGGTGTCGAAGGAACCAGCAATACTATCCAGCCCGGCCAACGGGACGGAGAGGTACCGAATCCAGCGATTACGTCGACTCGACCGAATCTCCGCACGCGGTCGCCGGACGACGAGTTCCCCCTTCACCGTCCGTCTCGTCGGCCAGAGCGTTGAATTCAGGCGACTGAAAGCGCCACGGCTCACTTTACTCGATTTCTCGACGCGAATTTTATCGTGCGTGTCGGTACCTCTCACGCTTGTGGGAGTTTTGCCGGTTTCGGGTTGAGGGGCAAAGAATTGCAGGCTGACGAGGGAATACAAGGGTCTAGTGGATAGGGGGGGGTACTCATGGAGCGGGGATACTCACGGCGATCGGTGCTGGGCATTCTCGGCTCCGGGTCGACGCTCGCGCTTGCGGGATGTCTCTCTGGATCGTCTTCCGGTTCGGATATCCGCATCTCCGGCGGCGTCGGTCCGCTGCCGATGATGCAGGTCTGGGCGGACAAGTACGAATCCGAAACCGGCGTCGGAATCGACGTCTCCGGCGGCGGCACCGGCGTCGGCGTCTCGGACGTCATGAACGAGCAAGTCGACATCGCGATGATGGGACGAGAGCCCGACGAGGGCGAGATCGATCGCGGACTGTTCGCCGTCGCGATGCTCATCGACACCGTCGTCGGGACGATCAACGTCGACAACCCCGTCTACGACGAGCTTCGAGAACACGGCCTGACGCGGGCCGAACTCGAGGGCGTCTTCACTCGCGAAATCACGAACTGGGACGAACTCGTCGACGCCGACATCGACGAGCCGATCTACGTCTACGGTCGCTCCGACTCCTCTGCGGCCTACAAGCAGTGGGGGAACTTCCTCGGCGGCGAGGACGACTCCTACACCGAAAACGAACTCGAGGATTTCGCCGACGGCAACTTCGACGGCGACCAGCAGGTCGCACAGGCCATCAACAACGACGCGCTCGGGATATCGATGAACAACCTCAACTACGTCTACGACTACAACACCGGCGACCTCGAGATGAACATTCGCCCGATCCCGCTCGATCTGGACGAGAGCGGGACGCTGTCGGCGGAAGAAGACTACTACGAGACGCGCGACGACTTCCTCACCGCCGTCGAGGAGGGTTTCTACCCGGCTCCGCCGGCCCGCGAAATGTTCATCGCGGCCAACGAGGAGTTCGAGGACGAAGCCGCCGACTTCGCCGCATGGGTGCTCACGGAGGGCCAGCAGTACGTCCGAGAGAACGGCTACGCGCCGATCTCCGACGAACGACTCGCGGAGGAGCGAGACCGACTCGAAGAGCGCCACGACACCATCACGGAGGTCGCGTAATCGATGGCACCGACGACAGACAACGGGCGGAACGCGGAGACGAACCGACCGGATCGCCTCGGACGGCGACTGGTGATCGAACGACTGAGCAGTTACTGGATACTCGGCGCCGGACTGTTCGCCATCGCGCTGTTCGGACTGATCGTCCTGACGCTCGTCCAGCAGTCGATTCCGATCGTCTCCGAACACTCCCTCCTCGAGATGCTGACCTCGACGAACTGGGATCCCGCCCAGGAAGAGTTCGGCTTCATGCCGGCGATCGTCGGCACGATCTACGTCACCGTCCTCTCGATGGCGATGGGAACGCCGATCGCGATCCTCGCGGCGATCTACATCGCCGAGTACGCCGAGGGACGGATGAAAGTCATCGTCTCGTCGTTCATCGACGTGCTCGCGGCGATTCCGAGCGTGATCTTCGGGCTCGTCGGCCTGATCGTCGTCGTGCCGTTCGTCGGCGACTACCTCGCGCCCGCACTCGGCACTCACAGTATCGGCCTCGGGATCGTGACGGTCAGCCTGGTGATGGCGATCATCGTCACGCCCTTCATGATCTCGCTGTCCGTCGAGTCGCTCGAGGCGCTGCCCGACGAACTGCGGGAGGCCTCTCTCGGCGTCGGCGCGACGAAGTGGGAGACCATCCGCTCGGTTCTGCTGCGCGCTGCGGGGCCGGGGATCTTCTCAGCGATCCTGCTCGGCTTCGGTCGGGTCTTCGGCGCGACGATCGTCCCCGCGATGCTCATCGGCGGACAGACGGCGATCCCGGAGTCCCCGTTCGACGCCGGCGAGACGCTGCCGTCGCTGATCGTCAACGACTTCGGCGAACTCATGTCGATCCCACTCACGCAGTCCGCGCTGATCCTCGTCGGCCTGCTGTTGCTCGTCATCGTCTGGCTGTTTAACTTCGGGGCGATGCTCATCCGTCGCCGCCTGCAACGGAGGTGGCAGTACTGATGAACCGATACACCGAACAGCGGATCTTCGCCTTCCTGGCCCGCGCGAGCGCCGCGCTCATCCTCGCGGTGCTGGCGATCGTCGTCGGCGTGACGATCTACCGCGGCGGCCGCGTGTTCCTCACCGATCCGGCGGTCGTGATCACGCCGCCCGGCTCGCGGTACATGCTTGACGGCGGCGGCGGCTTCCTCCACGCGGTGCTCGGAAGCCTCTTCATCGTCGTGCCGGCGACGATCGTCGCGATGATCCTCTCGCTGTCGACGGCCGTCTACCTCCAGAGCGACTACTCGAGCGAGCGCACCTCGGACGTCATCAACATGTTCCTGAACGTCCTCTGGGGAACGCCGCCGATCGTCTACGGGGTCTTCGTGCTGACGATCATCATCGCCGTCGGCGCGCAGACGAGCCTGATCTTCGGCGTGATCGCCATCGCGATCTTCCAGTATCCGATCATGACCCGGTACGCCGACGAGGCGCTTCGCTCCGCGCCCGACGCGGTGAAAGAAGCGTCCTACGGGCTCGGCGCGACCCGCTTCGAGACGGCGAAAGTGACGATCCGTGCGGCTCTGCCCGGCGTCATCGCCGGCATCATCATGGGCTTCGCCCGCGGAATCGGCGACGCCGCGACCGTGCTCTTTACCGCCGGCCGGAGCACGCAGATGCCCGGCGGGCCGTTCGACCCGGCGACGACGCTGCCGATCCTCATCTTCGAACAGGCGGCGTCGTTCAACGCCGAGGTTCGGTCCCACGCCTACGCGGCCTCGTTCGTCCTCATCGTCGCCGTGCTCGCACTGATCGTCGCATCGAAACTACTCGCGGGACGCTACGCCCGCTTTACACCAGGGGGGAGACAGTAATGACTCACGACACAGACAGCGTCATCCGAACCGACGACCTCGAAGTAACGTACACCGGAAACAGAGAAATCACCGCGCTCAACGGCGTCGGCGTCGACTTCGCGGAGAACAGGCTGACCGCCATCATCGGTCCGTCCGGCTGTGGCAAGTCCACCCTGCTGAAGTCGCTCAACCGGCTCCACGAGATCCAGCCCAACGCCGAGATCACCGGCGACGTCTACCTCGAGGACGAGCCGGTCTACGACACCGACGAGCCGCTGCCGGAGATCCGTCGGCGAGTCGGCTACGTGCCACAGAAACCGACGCCGCTTCCGGTGTCGATCTACAACAACGTCGCCTACGGGCCGAAGATCCACGGTGATCACTCGCGCGAGGAACTCGACGAAATCGTCGAGACCCAGCTGCGGAAGGTCAACCTCTGGGACGAGGTGAAGGATCGACTCGACGCACCCGGCGCCGAGCTCTCGACCGGCCAGATCCAGCGGCTCTGTCTCGCCCGCTCGCTGGCCGCCGAGCCGGACGTCTTGCTCTGTGACGAGGTGACCTCCGCGCTCGACCCGATCTCCGCCGAACAGGTCGAAGAGACCCTCGCCGACCTCAAGGAGGAGTACACGATCATCATGGTCACCCATAGCATGGAGCAGGCCAAACGCCTCGCCGACGACGTGATCTTCCTCTACCTCGGCGACGTCGTCGAGACGAACGACGCCCGGTCGTTCTTCGAGAACCCGCAGAACGAACGGACCAGGGAGTTCGTCAAGGGACACACGGCGGTCGAGTACGACGACGGCGAGGACGACGTCAGCGAAGGCGACGGAAGCGCTGACGAGGTGAACGGCGACGACGCGGACGGAAGCCGTTCGACCGAGGAGACCGAATCGATCCCGGCCGAACGCTGACCGCGCGGACCCAGACCGTCAGCGGTCGTCGTCCCGGAGTCGCTCCCACGTTATCTCGTAGTCGTCGGCGATCTCGCCCGTTCTCGAGTCGAACGCCTCGAACTCGAGCGGCGGGAGGTGCGGGTGACGGGCCTCGATCTCTCTGGGGAGGTCGCGGTGATAGCGGACGTGCGTCTCGACGTCGTAAGGGAACTCGTCGGTGTCGACGCCGACGAAACCGTGGCGGTCGGTGGCCCGACCGAGCGCCTCCCGCCAGCGATCCGTCGACGCCAGCCCGGCCGATTCGACGCCGTGGCCGAACAGCGTCGCGCGGATTTCGTCGTACGGGTCGGCACCCTCGAGGTAGTCCTCCAGAAACGCCACGTCGGGTTCGGTGTTGAACGCGGACCAGTAGGGTACCGAGCCGGTCCGGATCGTCCACCAGGGCTCGACCAGCGCGAACGACTGGACGAGCAACCGGTCGACCGACCGGTCGCGGTCGGCGTACCGCCGACGGTACCAGTCCGCCACGAACGGGCTCAGATCTCGCGGATCGTCGAACGCGAGCCGACGCGCGTCGTAGCCGCGTTCGTCGGCGAATCGCTCGAGGTCCTCGCGCAACGCCGGTTCGAATCCCCACTCGGATTCGGGGAGCCGGCCGTCGGGTTCGGGAACGTCCCACTCCCTGATATCCGCGTCCTGGCTGGCGAGGAAGTTCGCGACCGTCTCGCTGCCCTCGTAGTACTCCTCGGGCTCGAGTCCGCCCAGTCCGCCGACCTGGAAGCTGTGGCGCTCGCCGAGGTCGATCGCCGGCCAGTCGTACTTGCACTCGAGCGAGATGACCGTCCCGTCCTCGGCCAGTACCGTCTCGATGAACTCCTCGTAGGCGTCGCCGAGCGTCCGCGACTTCGACCGAAAGTACGCCAGCTTCCGGACCATCAGCCGATCCTGATTGGGGTCGTGCATCTGGTGGAGCGAGACGTCGGGATTGGCCTCGAGGAACGGTTCGGCGTGTTCTAGACCCCACTGGATGTCCTCGCGGATCGCGTCGGGATGGCAATCCCGGCGAATCGGCACGAGAAACGTCTGCGGGAGCCACGGCACGCCGAGCATCGCGGCGAGGTAGACCGCTGCGCCGTTGCTCGAGCCGACGACGACCGCGGGGTACCCTTTCTCGGGATACTGGTCGACGACCCACTCGCGGAAGCGTTCGATATCGACGTCGCCGAGTTCGTCGGGCGAGATACCCTCGTTACCGCCACCGTGGGTCAAAAACTGGGTCCGCACGTTCTTCGGGAGGGTGTTCAGTCGCGCGCCGAGGGGCGCCAGTTTCGGGTGCATCATCCCCAGTGCCGGGAACTCCTCACCGCGTAGATACCGGGCCGTGGCGCGGACGAACGCCGTCGTCGAATCGAAGTTGGGCAGCGCGGGCGGCGTCGCTCGCTCGCCCGCGAACAGATTCGAGAGCCTCACGACGGAGTCACCTCCGATACCCGCCGAACCGAACTGGAACTCACTCGAGACATGAGAGGCTGATACCGGATACGACGAACCGTCGGATAAGCCTGCACCCGGCAGGAGACGCCGCTCGAGGCGGCCTCATCCAGTGGATGTCACCGAACGCGAGACGGCTGGCGAATCCGGAGGAACAACTATATTTGGGCGCCGCGCCGATGACGGACCATGACAGACGGCACATTCGACGGGTACGGCGGACGTCACGTCCCCGATCCGCTGCAGGAACCGCTCGAGGAACTCGCGGCCGCCTACGACGACGTCGCCAAAAGCGACGCGTTCCGGACCGAACTCCGCGACCTCCTCGAGGAGTTCGCCGGCCGCCCGTCGCCGCTGTACTACGCGCGCAACCTGAGCGATCGGTACGGCGCCGAGATCTATCTCAAGCGCGAGGACTTGCTCCACGGCGGCGCCCACAAGATCAACAACGCGCTCGGACAGGCGCTGCTGGCCAAGCGCTCGGGTCGCGACCGACTCATCGCCGAGACCGGGGCCGGCCAGCACGGCACGGCGACCGCGATGGTCGGCGCCTTGCTCGACCTCGAGACGGAGATCTACATGGGGAAAAAAGACGTCGAGCGCCAGGAGATGAACGTCTTCCGGATGCGGCTGATGGGCGCCGAGGTCAACGAGGTCACCCGCGGCGATCAGGGACTGGCCGACGCCGTCGACGCCGCGCTCGAGGACTTCGCCGAGAACGTCGCCGACACTCACTACCTCGTGGGCAGCGTCGTCGGCCCCGACCCGTTCCCGCGGATGGTTCGTGACTTCCAGAGCGTCATCGGGCGCGAGGCCCGCGAACAGATCCAGGAGCGGACCGGCGGCCTCCCCGACGCCGCGGTCGCCTGCGTCGGCGGCGGATCGAACGCCATCGGCCTCTTTCACGCCTTCCGCGACGATCCCGTCGACTTCTACGGCGCCGAGGGCGGCGGCGAGGGCAGCGACTCGACGAAACACGCCGCGCCGCTGGCAAGCGAGACGGGCACAGACGACGTCCTCCACGGGATGAAAACGCGCGTGATCGGCGACGACACCGAGGTCCACTCCGTCTCCGCCGGCCTCGACTACCCCGGCGTCGGCCCCGAGCACGCGATGTACCGGGCCGTCGGCCGCTGTGAGTACACCGGAATCACCGACGAGGAAGCGCTCGCGGCGTTTCGCGAACTGAGCGAGACCGAGGGAATCGTCCCCGCACTCGAGTCGAGCCACGCCGTCGCCCGCGCGATCCAGCTCGCGGAGGCCGGCGAACACGAGACGATCCTCGTGAACCTCTCCGGTCGCGGCGACAAGGATATGGAGACGGCGGCTTCGAAGTTCGACCTCTCGTAGCTCGCCGCTCGTCAGATCGGGTCGTCGGGGTCGTGGGTGTTCGCCATCCGCGCGGCCTCGGTCGCGTACCGCTCTCGTTCGTCCGCGTCGTCGACGGCACCGAGGTTCTCGACAGCGACGTCCAGCGCGGCGGTCGTCTCGCGAACGTCGGTGTCGCTGGTCAGGGCGCGTTCCTTCCTGAAGTATCGCTCCCCGTCGGGCGTCGCGTAGACGAGGATGATCAGGTTCTGTTCGTCGTCGGAGTACGTTCGCTCGACCAGCCAGACGCGCACGTCGTCGTCGGCCGTATCGCCGCTCTGCTCCTCGCTTTCCATACGGTTTCCTACTCGGTCGGCGGGGAAAAGGACTAGCCTCGAACGACGTCCACGACCGGGTCGTCGTCGATCAGCCGCGTCAGGACGACTCGAGGCACGGCTCGTCGGTCGTGGATCTCGGCCGCGACCTCGCGAGCCGTTTCCTCGAGCGCGGGCGTATCGACCATGTTGACCAGCGGAATCACGGTCGCGCCGTCGGGAACGCCCTTGAATCCGCCGTCGTCGCTCGTCAGCACGGTCGCGACGTCGGCCGCCGAGATCGGGTCGCCGGGCTCGAGGCCGGTCACGGCCGCCACGCGTTCGGGCCGGTGGACGTGCTCGTCGGTCAGCGACTCGCCGACGATCTTCGCGCTCGCGACCGGGACGACGACGTCGGCCGTCGCCGGTAGCTGCGGTTCGGTCTCCTTCGGGGCCTTGAACCAGCGCGTCCGCGCGCCGTCGGCTTTCACGACGACCGAGACGCCCGCCGTCTCGTCGCCCCCTTCGAGCGAGGGCGAAAGCGAGTTCACGAACGCGTCGAGCGCGTCCGTCTCGTACCCGAGATACCGATCCGGACGCTCCTGTGCGGGCACGACCCCGATCGGCCACCGCTCGGCCGATCGAACCGCCTCGAGCGGCGACTCGGTCACGCGGAGGTCGGCCACCTGCTCCTCGAACGGCGGAATGCGAACGGTCGCCGTTACGACCGCGCGCTCGAGGCGCTCGGCGAGGGCGTACAGCGTCGATTTCTTGCCGCCGGCGCCGACCACGCAGGTCACGGCACCCTCGGCGGCGAGCGCATCGGGAAGGTCCATCGCGACGGCTGAGCAGTCGCGACGCGGCTACTTGGGTGTTCTGACGGCCTCGAGCGCTCTGGCCTCGACGATGAATCCACAATCGCTCTCCGACCCTACGCAACAGCGGCCATGATCGCTTCCAGCTCATTCTTCCGGAACGACGACGGTGCGTCCTCCGGATTAGCCTCGTCTACAACACCACTCTTCCACAAGATTCCCGCCCTCATTTCCGCTTTGGGTGGGAGACGTCCGCTCGTATCGATCTCGTATCCCACGGCATCACAAATCGCGGCGAGATCTTCTTTCGTGAACGCCGGCGCTCCCTCTCGTTCGAACCGACCGACCGCTACCCTGATCGCATTTCGAAGTTCATCAGCGGTTCGTGCCATACCCGCCACGACACGAACGGGCACCGTCTTTGTTCCGGTCAGAGACTCGTGTACTGACGAGGGCCCTTTTCGGCTCCCTTTGACATCCACCTCCGCCTGAAGGCGGAGGAATCCCGAGGTTGGGATATTAGGGTTTTGAGTCTACCACCGCTGTCCGAGGTTGGAATC
>NZ_AOHZ01000067.1 GCF_000337215.1 Natronolimnohabitans innermongolicus JCM 12255
GCCCTGTCGAAGTCGGTGGAACATGGCACTGAGTGACGGCGCGTATCCACGGCCTGAAGGCCGTGGTATTGCGCCTGTTCAGCCTATAAGAATCCGTGATCCGCTTGCAGCGTCCGATACTGCTCGAGGTACTGCTCGGCGACGACGTCTCGGTCGTAGTCGGCGAACCGATCGTCGAACGTCCGGTACTCGAGGTCGCCCGCGGAGACGATGGCGTCGGCCAGTTCCTCCTCGCTGGTCGTTCGAAAGCCGCGCTCCCAGCCTTCGACGAGTTCGTGGGCGCTCGAGTCGGCGTGGTACTCGACGATGCCGACACAGCCCGCCGCGAGTCCCCAGCACATCTCGGTCGGGAAGACGCAGCGTTCGGCCGTCTGGGCGAAGACGTGCGCGCCGCGGTAGATCGCGATCCGCTCCTCGAGCGCGCGGTCGCCGGCGAACTCGATTCGATCCTCGATTCGGAGGTCGCTCGCGAGTCGCTCGTAGGTCGGTCGCTCTGGGCCGTCGCCGACGACGGTCACCGACCAGTCGCGCCCGCGAAGTTCCGCGAGCGCGAGCAGGAGGCTCTCCAGGTTCGCGCCCTCGTCGAGTCGGCGGGCGTAGACGACGTCGATGCGGTCGGCCGGCTCCGTCTCTCGAACCCGGTCGATATCGATCGGATTCGGGACGGTTTCGACGCGGTCGCCGTCGGCGCCGCGCTCGCGAACCCAGGTGGCCACGAGTTCCGAGGGGACGATCAGTCGGTCGCCGCGCGTCGTCGCCCGCCGGGTCGGTCGGTCGTCGTCGATCCCGCCGTCGCCGTACCACTCGGCGACCAGCGGCGCTCGCGCGAGTTTCGCACCCCAGGCGGCGGCTCGCAGCGCTGCCGGCGAGTCGGCGGCCGCGTGGACGAGGTCGGGGCTCACCGCGGCGAGGTCGAACGGGACTCGGAGACAGAACGACCGGCCGGCGTCGACGTCGTCGACGACCGCGTGGTAGGTGACGTCCTCGCGCTCGACGGTGGGCGACTCCTCCGGCCAGAACTTCGCACAGAACAGGTGCACCTCGTGGTCGCGTTCGGCGAGCAACTCGAGGACCGTCTGTAACCGTCGGTTCGTCTCGGTGTCCCGGTGGTGAACGGTGTCGCTCGAGACGAACGCGAGACGCATATGCCGCGGAACGTAGCGGCAGGATAAAAAGTCACTTCTTTCGGGCTGTCAATCGCCGAAGACGATCGCCGCCGGACGGGCCGCATTCGCGGTCGGCCGCATCGAACTCGATCCCACTGGGTTCTGATACGTCGGTCGGTGGCGGAAACAAAGTGAGACGCTCGCTCGAGCGTCAGTCGTCGCCGAACGAAATCGCGTCGGTGAAGAAGTCGGTGATTTGGTCGATGATCCCGTCGTCGGCATCGTCGTCCGCGTCGTCACCGTTTTCGGTCGGTTCGACCGAGTCGTCGTCTGATTCGTCTTCGTCGTCAGCGTCGTCGTCACCGTCAGCTTCGTCCTCCTCGTCGTCCGCGTCGTCAGTTTCGTCCTCGTCTACGTCGCTCTCGTCCTCGTCGTCCGCATCACTCTCTTCATCGTCGTCGTCAGCTTCGTCCTCTTCGTCGTCCGCACCGTTCTCGTCGCTCTCGTCCTCGTCATCATCGGCGTCGTCGTCCGTGTCTTCGTCCTCATCCTCGTCGTCGATCCCGTTCTCGTCGTCATCGTCAGCTTCGCCCTCCACGTCTTCCTCGTCGCCGTCGTCATCGCCCTCGTCGTCGCCGTCGGCACCATCATCGTCACCGACGGATCCGTCGAGGTCGACCGGATCGTCCGATCCTTCGGTCTCGGTCTCCTCTTCGCCCGTCGAGAACCCGATTCCGATCCCGGCGATCGTGAGTCCGAAGGCGGCGAGGACGACGACGACAACGGTGAGAATCGCTATCGTCGAAACGCCGTCTCCATCGCCGTCGTCTGGTTGGCTCCCCGTCTCTTGCATCGTACTCGATGCGTTCGACTCGAGTCGGTTTGTTACGCACACCGATCAGCACACGCGGTGTTAGATCACTGCCACGAGGTTCCCGATCCGGCTCGAGGCCGCTACCGGCGAGCGGCGACGTCGAGTCCCGCTGTAAGACGAGCCTAGCCACCGCCAGAGCGGACGAATACGGTTCAACGGACGCGAATTACTCAGAAACGCGAACTAGTCGAGGGCGCAATCGGCCGTCGCACGCGATCGATCCGGCTGCAGTCACCGACCCGACCACCGGCAAATCTGTCGCCGCACCCAAACGCCTACCCACTCGAGGCCTCTCCTGCGTGTATGGGCAGCTACGAGATCGAACGCTACCTCAATATCCGAAGCGCCTACGGGGCCTCGTTCGGGCCCGACGGCGACCGGCTCTCGTTTCTGATGAACACGACGGGCACGTCCCAGGTCTGGACGCTCGAGGAACCCCGCGGCTGGCCCGAGCAGCGGACGTTCTACGACGAGCGCGTGACCTTCGCCTCCTGGTCGCCCGAGCGTCCCGAACTGATCTTCGGGATGGACGAAGGCGGCAACGAGAAGGCCCAACTGTTCCGGCTGGACGCCGAAACCGGCGAGATCACGAACCTGACCGCGAAGCCGGAGGCGAAACACCGGTGGGGCGGCTGGAGCCACGACGGCGAGCGGTTCGCGTTCGCCTCGAACCGCCGCGACGAGTCCGTTTTCGACGTCTACGTCCAGGACCGGGACGCGACCGGAGATGGCGCGCACCTCGTCTACGAGGGCGACGGCTGGCTCTCCCTGTCGGGGTGGAGCCCGGACGACTCCCGACTGCTCGTCTCGCAGGCCTACTCCAACTTCGATCAGGATCTGTACGTCCTCGACCTCGAGGCCGACGAGGACGAACTCGAGCACCTCACGCCCCACGAGGGCGACGTCCGCTACCAGAGCGCCAGCTGGGCGCCCGACGGCGAGGGGATCTACCTCGTCACCGACGAGGGCGATGCGGATACCCTCTACCTCGCCTACCTCGACCTCGAGGACGAGACGCTCGAGACGGTCGCCGACGGAGACGGGTGGAACGTCGACGGCATCGCGCTCGACGACGAGTCCGGCCGGTTCGTCTTCTCGCGCAACGTCGAGGGGTACACCGAACTCACGGTTGGGGAGTTCGACGCGGACGATCCGACCGAATTCGAGCCCTTCCCCGATCCCGACCTGCCGGGCGGCATCGCCGGCGGCGTGAGCTTCGATCCCGACGCCGAGCGGTTCGCGCTGTCGACGACCGGCGACGCGGTCAACACGAACGTCTTCGTGGTGGATATCGAGACCGGCGAGGCCGAGCAGTGGACCAGCGCGCCGACCGCGGGCATCCCACCGGAGACGTTCGACGAGTCGGAACTCGTCCACGTCGAGAGCTTCGGCGTTGACGGGCGTAGCCCGTCCGCTCGTGGGACTCCAGAGGAGTCCCACGCTGGCCTCGAGGTGCCGGGCTTCTTTACGTTGCCCGACGGCGCCGATGGGGGCGAAAACGGGGACGGAAGCGGCGACGGCGTCCCCGTCGTCGTCGACATCCACGGCGGGCCCGAGAGCCAGCGTCGGCCCTCCTTCTCCTCCGTCAAGCAGTACTTCCTCGACCGGGGCTACGCCTACTTCGAGCCGAACGTCCGCGGCTCGGCGGGCTACGGCGCCGATTACGCCGCGCTGGACGACGTCGAAAAGCGCATGGACTCCGTGGCGGATATCGAGGCCTGCGTCGAGTGGCTCCAGGACCACCCTGCGGTCGATCCCGACCGCATCGCCGCGAAGGGCGGCTCCTACGGCGGCTTCATGGTGCTCGCGGCGCTGACCGAGTACCCCGATCTCTGGGCGGCCGGCATCGACGTCGTCGGCATCGCCAACTTCGTCACCTTCCTCGAGAACACGGGCGACTGGCGCCGCGAACTCCGCGAGGCCGAGTACGGCAGCCTCGAGAACGACCGGGAGTTCCTCGAGGAGATTTCGCCGACGAACAACATCGAGCACATCGAGGCGCCCCTGTTCGTCCTTCACGGCGAGAACGACCCGCGCGTTCCGGTCGGCGAGGCCGAACAGATCGTCGAGAGCGCTCGCGAGCAGGGCGTTCCGGTCCGAAAGCTGATCTTCGAGGACGAAGGGCACGGCTTCTCGAAGCTCGAGAACCGCATCGAGGCGTACTCCGAGATCGCGGACTTCCTCGACGAACACGTCTAATACTGCCGGACAGCACTCGTTGCCGATCGGTCGCGCGACTGCGGTCGTCGCCGTCGGAGCCGACCGCGACTTCGCGACCGACTGCGCACTGACTGCTGTCCGACAGTATAACTCGCCGACGTCTCCGGGACCGCGAGCGCGAGTTCGTCGATTCGTGGGACTCGAGTAGCGGACCCGATTCGATCCCGACACTCACTCGCCGAACAGTGACGACGGCGCCTCGTCCTGGGAGGAAGAGAGATCGTACCCCGGCTCGAGGTCGGCCGGGTCGAGACTGAGCAGATAGGTGTCGGCCTCGAAGACGCCGTCGATCAGCCAGCCGACGGCCTCGTAGAAGGGGTGGTCGGCCATCTCCTGAACGTCCGTCGCGAGTTCGGGGAGCCACCAGCCGTGGATCGTCAGAAACGCGCGACGGAGGTCGTCGTCGCCGTCGCGGGCGAGCATCGCGAGAGCGGCGAACTCGACGGCGGCGTGGTCGGCCTCCTCGCGGAGGTCGCTCGAGGGGCGGATCCCGAGGTCGCGGTAGGAGCGTTTGACCGCGGCCAGGGGCTCGCCGAGGTAGTCGTCGGCGTACCAGGACTCGTGGATCTGCATTCGGGGCCGCGGCCCGACGAAGAGTCTGGTGTGGACGCGACCGAGTTCGGCGGCGGCCTCGGCTGGGTCGTCGACGCCGGCCTGCCACTGGCGCAGGCGCTGGTAGCCGTTCGCCAGCGCCTGCGGCGAGGCGTCCCTGGGGAACCGTTCGGCCGCGAGCCGCTCGACGCCCGATTCGTCGGGCGGATCGGCGAGCGCGCCGGAGATGAACGCGTAGAGGTCGGCGAGTTCGCCGGCCGCCTCATCACTCTGTGACATGGTATACCATACGGCGTTGTCGGTGTTAAGCGTTGGTCGCAATGCGTCGACACGGACGACGGCCCACCGTGAACCTTAATCAGTCGACGGCACCAATATATGGTAATGGATCGCACGGACCGGCTCTTGCGGGTCGACCTCTCCGCGGGCACCGTGACGAGCGAGGCCGTCCCCGAGCGGTGGCTCGAGCGCTACGTCGGGGGGAAGGGACTCGGGGCTCGGTACCTCTACGAGGAGCTCGAGCCGGGCACGGATCCGGCCGCTCCCGAGAACGTGTTGCTGTTCGTCGTGGGGCCGCTGACCGGCTACACGCCCGGCGAGCAGCGCTACGCCGCGATCACGAAGTCGCCGCTGACGGGTGCGTTTCTCGACTCCTACGGCGGCGGCGCGTTTCCCGGTCGCCTCGCCGGCTCGCTCGGCGACCACACGGGTATCCTCGTCACCGGCGAGGCCGACGAGCCGGTCGCGCTGTCGATCGCGGACGGCGAGGCGACCCTCGAGTCCGCTGCCGACCTGTGGGGGCTCGACGCCGAAGCGACCGACGAGCGGTTCCCCGACGCCGCCGTCGCCTGCGTCGGCCCCGCGGGAGAGCGCGGCGTTCAGTACGCGACGATCGCCTCCGATGGCGGCGACCACCACGCCGGCCGGGGCGGCGCGGGCACCGTCATGGGAGGCAAGAACCTGAAAGCCGTACTCGCCCGCGACGACGCGCCAGACGGCCTCGCCGACCGTCGAGCGCGCGCCAGCGAGGCGTTCGCCGAGAGCGAGACCGGTCGGTGGCTCGCGGCCAGCGACACCGTCGAAACCGTCGACTTCGCCAACGAGGTCGGTGTCCTTCCGACCCGGGGCTGGCAGGAAGGGCGCTTCGAGGGCGCCGACGAGATCGGTATCGAACGCGTCCGCGAGGCGGCGACCGGCCGCGAGCGTCCCGACGATCCCGTCCCGGGCGGCTTTACCGTCGACGTCGAGGGCGACGACAGCGAGGGTGAGAGCGAGAGCGTCCCGCGCGGGGCGACGCCGATCGTCCTCGGCGCCGGCCTCGGCATCGACGACTTCGACGCCGTCGCGACGCTGGGCGCGCTCTGCGACCGACTCGCGATGGACGTGATTACAGCCGGCAACGCGGTCGCCTGGGCGGTCCGCGCGAGCGACGCGGGCGTGATCGACCGCGACCTTTCCTTCGGCGACGAGGCGGCCGCCCGCGAACTCATCGAGGAGATCGCCGCCCGATCGACGCCGCTGGGCGACGCGCTCGCCGAGGGCGTCGACGGCGCGGTCGCGGCGTTCGGCGGCGAGGGACTGATCCCGACCGTCAAGGGGATGGAACTCTCCTCGTACGATCCGCGCAGCGCGGAGACGATGGCGCTTGCCTACGCCACCAGCGACCGCGGCGGCTGTCACCGTCGGGCCCGACCGGTCGAACTCGAGTCGGTCTCCGGCAGTCACCGGAGCGCGACGGAACGCGCCGCCGCCGTCGTCGAAGAACAGAACCACCGCGCGCTGCTCTGGTGTCTCGTCGCCGACGACTTCCTCGAGGACGTGTTCCGCGCCGACCGCGGCGCCGAGTGGCTGGCGGCCGTCGGTTACGACCACGACCCCGAATCGCTCTCGGCGGTCGGCGAACGGGTCTGGACGCTCGTCAGGCTCTTCAACGTCCGGGAAGGGTTCTCGCGGGCCGACGACGAACTGCCCGCAGTGCTGACCGAGCCGCGCGCTGACGCGTCCGACTCGAGCGGTGACGTCACCGACGGCACGAGCACGGACGCAAGCGGCGGGCTCGACCGGGACGCGTTCGAGACGCTCCTCGAGCGCTACTACGCGGTCCGCGACTGGGATCGACGGGGACGACCGACCGAGGAACTGCTCCGACGGCTGGACCTGGCCGACGTGCCCGACGAGGCGACGCCGGTCCCGCCGACGACCGACGGCAACCCGACCACAGAACGGAGGTGAACCACCGTGACAGACAGTATCGATCTGGACGAGATGGAGATCGACGACGGGGACGAACAGGCGGAAGACGCGAACCACGGCGACTGGCTCTGGCGCGGCGAGGGCGACCCGGACGACGAACCGGCGCCGAACTGGAGCACGACGCCGACGGAAGCGGCCGACGACGAAGCGGCGAACGCCGCTGCCGACGACGGGTCGACAGCCGATCGTGACGGAGATGCCGAACCCGGAACCGACGAACCAGGGCCAGGGCCAGAGCCGGAATCAGCATCGAAACCAACGGAACGATCGGAACCCACCGACGAGCCCTCGGCGACCCCGAAACCGAAAGTACCCGGCGACTCGGCGGGCCCCGTCGGCGTCCCCGAGGAGAGCGGCGGCGCCGGCGGCGGAAAACCGTCTCGACACGCCGAGAGCGGAGAGGGTCAGGGCTCGAGTTCGCACGACGACTCGGAATCGACCGAGCGAACGAGCAGCCACGGCGACGCGTCCGATCCGGACGACATGACGCTCGCGTTTACCTATCGGGCGATCAACCGGCTCGCCGATCCGCAGTACGCCGTCGCCGACGCCCGCGGCTGGAGCGACTGGATCGGAATCGTCGGCACCGTCTCGACGCCGGCCATCCGAAAGTTCCAGCGCGACACCGGGATCGACATCGACTTCTTCGGCGGCTCCGAGACCGGCCCCGCCGAGCGGTTGGCCGACATCACGCCTGAATCGATGTTCTACGCCGATCGAATGGTGCTCGTCGGGACCGCCGGTGACGACGAAATCGCCGACGCCGCCGACTGGGAGTTCGTCCCTCTCGAGACGGCCGCGGAAAACGCCGACTGGGCGGTCGAATTCTCGGACTGACGGCCCCTCACGCCGGCGTTTGTGGGAGACACGCCCGAACTCTACGCGTCCTCGCCGGCGTCTGTGGGAGACACGCCCGAACTCTACGCGTCCTCGCCGGCGTCTGTGG
>NZ_AOHZ01000068.1 GCF_000337215.1 Natronolimnohabitans innermongolicus JCM 12255
AGACACGCCCGAACGCTACGCGTCCTCGCCGGCGTCTGTGGGAGACACGCCCGAACTCTACGCGTCCTCGCCGGCGTCTGTGGGAGACACGCCCGAACTCTACGCGTCTTCGCCGGCGTTCGAGGCGTCCGGCGTCGACGGCTCGCGGAAGCGCGACCGCGGCAGCGCCAGTCGCTGGGACCGCGTTTCTCGAGCCAGAATTGCCAGCAACGCGGCGGCAACCCCACTCGAGAGGGCGCTCAGTCCGGCCAGCGACAGGAGATCCATCGGGCCGGGCCCGGCGCTGTCTCCGCCGCCGGTCGCGCCGATGAACACGCCGGCGGCGAAAAGCAGCGCGATCGCGCCGATCAAACACCCGACGCCGACGACGAGTGCGTCGCCGCGGGTCGCGACCCGCCGACCCTCGACGAATCCGAGGATGCTCCCGACCACCGGGGCGGCGACGGCAGCACCCAGGAGGTACACCAGCGGCGTGTACCCCTCGACGATGAGCGCTTCCGTCCCCTCCTGTTCCGGGAGGATCGACGCTTCGATCCAGATCCAGCTCAGGTAGCTGGTCAGACCGAGGACGAGGCCGACGACCAGCATCGAGGTCGCGACTCGGCCGAGAACGCGAAGCGAGTGCGGCGACAGCGATCGCGATAGCGCGGGCTCGAGTTGAGCTCGCTGTGAGTCACTCTCAGACATACACCGCTATTTTCATGAATAGCATTATTAATGTATCGGAAATTGGCCAGTTCAATCGCGGGAGACGGCCGACACAGTCCGCGTCGTCGACGAATCCGCCAAAATCGAAAACCGGCTGCCGGCGTCGGGATTCGCGTCGCTGATTGTACGATTACTGGACCACTCGGTCGCGTCGTTTCCGGTTCGCCGCGTGCTCGCTTCGAACCGCGCCGTCCGGGACGGGGGAGGGGGAGGCCACTCGCCACTCCGCGGCGTCGTTCGCACCAGCCACTCCACTCACGCCAGCCGACGCGTCAGGTCAGCCCGGGCGGCCGCACCGTCTCGAGGCCGCGCTCGTCGAGGTAGTCCGCGAGAAAGTCGGCTCGCTCGCCGATCTCTCCGGGGCGATGCGAGTCGCTGCCGACGGTGACGGAGACGTCGTACTCACGGAGCACCTCGAGGAACGTTTCGGAGGGGTGGACGATCGCCATATCGACGGTTGCACGGCCCGCGTTGACCTCCGGAACCGTTCGCGAGTCCGCGAGCGCCCGCGCGACGCGCTCGTACTGATCGGTTGTCGCCCGGCCGCGAAGCTGTGGCGTTCGCTCGATCAGATCGAGGTGGGCCGCCACGTCGAACAACTCCGAACCGACAAGCGAGACGAGGTTCTCGAAATAGCCGTCGACGACGGCCTCGAGTTCGGCGTCCGACAGGCCCGTGAAGTTGCTCCGCGCCTGCACGTTCAGCCCGTCGACGGCGTGGACGCTCCCGATCGAGTAGTCGAAGTCGGCCGTCTCGAGGAAGTCTTCGATCTCGCGCTCGTCGCGGGGGTCGTAGTCCATCTCGACGCCGTCGTAGATACTGAGCGAAACGTCTTCGCGCTCGCGCTGGGCTTCGATCGCCCGGCGGCGGCGCTCGTAGGTCAGATCCAGATTGAAGCCGTAGACCGACCGCATCGTCGTCGGCCGCTCGCGGGACGACACCGCACAGTGGTCGGTGAGCCCGATTCCCTCGAGGCCGGCCGCGTCGGCGGCGTCGACCATCCCTTTGAGAAAGCCCCCGTCGGAGTAGTTGGTGTGGGCGTGGAAATCCTCCATTGCTATCTATCGACGACGCCGAACGGATAGTTGGGTGTTTCGCTCGTTTTCGCTCGCTTCTGGCGGACGCGCCGGCGAGTCGCGTCAGTGACGACGGCGTCGCGTCGGCAACTGTGCCTGCTCGAGCCAGAACGCCTGGATCGTCTCGACGACCGCGACGAACTCCTCGTCTGTCTCCGGTTTCGGCAGGTACGCGTTGGCGGTGGCCTGATAGAGCCGTGCGACGTCCTCGTCGGTCGAGGTGTTCGCGAGGACGATCACGGGAAGGTGGCCGAACACCGGTTCCGAGCGGATCGCCTCGAGTAAGTCGTCGCCATCGTCGGGGTCGTCGAGGTCGAGGAGGACGAGATCCGGCCCCGACTGGGGCTCGTCGGTCGCGTGTTCGCGCAGATAGTCCAGTCCGTCGTCGCTTCCGATAACCGCCCGACAGGTGATCTCGACATCGGCCGCGTCGAACGCAGTCTTCGTTCGGCGAACCTCGTCTTCAGTATCGGCGATCAACAGGACCATGCCGGAGTCCGACGAGCGCCGGTTCGGCGACGGAACTGTCACGGCGACACCCCGCCGGTTCGGCGTCGGTTCGCGTCGCGATCGGCACGTGGTCGAACGTGGCCGACGCCGATCCCATCGGGGCAAGCGGTACCGCATCCAGTCGGTCGCTGCGGGGAAGCTGTCATTGTAGTACGTGTGGTCGAACGATAGTATACAGAGCGATGCCGTGCTCTCTTACCTTCGTCGAGGGAATTGACGGCATAAAGTAGCATACCTAATGACTATGTACTGATCTGGTGTGCAGTGACGTTCAGTGGCTACTACAGCCGCTCGTGCGACAGGCTTACTGAACCGGACGCGATAGGAATAGTGTTACCCGCGCATGACCTCGCCAGTTCCCTCGGACTCGAACGATGATTCGTCCCCGCCCCCCACGCAGTCGGGTACGGGTACCGACTCGGGGTTCATCGCGGCGGCGTTCGATGCGCTACCAACCCAGATCGCAATTCTCGAGCCGAGCGGCGAGATCGTCTACACCAACGAGGCCTGGCGACGCTTCGGCGAGGAAAACGACATCACCGAACCGGCCGATACGGTCGGCGTCAACTATCTCGCCGTCTGCGAGGGGAGCGACGGCGAAAACGCCGCCAACGCCGCAGCGGGAATCAACGCGGTTATCGACGGACGACAGGAGCAATTCAGCTTCGAGTATCCGTGTCATGGTCCCGACGCGGAGCGATGGTTTACGATGCGGGCGATTCCATTCGCGTACGACGGGACGTCCTACGTCCTCGTCTTGCACCTGAACATCACCGACCGACGGCGCTCCGAGCGCCGCGTCGCCGAGCAGAACGCTCAACTCGAGACCTACAACCGGGTCAACACGAGCGTTCGCGACGTGATCGACGCGCTGCTGGCCGGTGAGACCCGCGAGGAGATTACGGCGGCGGCCTGTGCCGAACTCGCCGACTCGGCACTGTTCGACGCCGCGTACGTCCTCGAGCGCGTCCCCGACGAGCGCGGGATCACGGTGGAGACGGCAGCCGGCCTCTCTGACGGGTCGGCCGAACGGGTCGCGTCGTTGACGGCGGCGGCGCTACTCGAAAGCGAACTCGAGACCGTCCTCGACGGCGGCGAGTGGTACGTCGCCGACGAGCCCCAGACGACCGATTCGCTTCCGGAATCGATCGTGAGCGTCGCCGAGCGAGAGGGGTACGAGTCGCTGCTCGTCGTTCCGATCCGCCACCGACGAACCGTCTACGGGGCACTCGTGGTGAACGCGACGGAGCCGAACGCGTTTGCCGACCGCGAACCGGCGGCGTTCGACGTTCTCGGTGACGCGATCGGCTACGCGTTCAACGCCATCGAGAACCGACTGATCCTCCACGCTGACGCGGTAACCGAGCTGACGTTCGAGGCGCCGGCCGCGGCGTCGCTGTTTGCGGAGCTGTCTGCAACGCTTTCGTGTGCGATCGCACTCGAAGGCGTCGTTCCGGCCGAAAACGGCGCGCTTCGGTGTTACGTAACCGTCAGCGGAACGAGCGCCGGAACGGTCGTCGACGCACTCGCCGGCGCCGACGACGTCGACGCCGTCCGCGTCGTCAGTGACCGCACGGACGATTTTCTGCTCGAGTGTACGCTTCGCGGGGGGTCCCCACTCCGTCCGATCGTCGAGTACGGCGCAAGCGTCGAGCGAGCGCACGCCGAGGCGGGAACGCTCCGGCTGACGGCGGTCGTCGCCGCGGGGACGTCGGTCCGGGACGTCGTCGAAACGGTCCGCGGGACCCATCCGGACGTGCGCCTCGTCTCGAAACGCCGGGCCGAACGGCCGCTTCGCTCGGTTCGCGGCTTCCGCGGCGAACTCGACGAACGGCTCACCGACCGACAGCGCGACGTTCTCGAGAGCGCCTACTACGCCGGCTACTTCACCCAGCCCAGGGAGAGTTCCGGCACCGAGATCGCGCCCGGACTCGACATTTCCGGGCCGACGTTCCACCAGCACCTGCAGGCGGGCCTCGAGAAGTTGACACGGCTGGCGATCGATTCGGACGACCGCCGGGAACCGGAGCGATAGGACGAGTCGACGCTCGAGTTCGGCAGCAAACGTTTCGCTGTCGCGGCTGGCGATCAGTGATCGTGATCGTGGTCGTGGTCGTGATCGTGGTCGTGGTCGTGATCGTGATCGTGATCGTGGTCGTGCGAATGCCCACCGTCGCTCGCCTTTCCGAGATCCCCGCCGGCGACGAGGGCGTCGTGGTCGCCGCCCATCATGTCCATGTTTTTGAGGGTGTCGCGCTCTTCGAACTCTTCGACGGCGTTTAAGAGGTCGTTCTGGGTCAGCGTCGTTCGGTCCTCGGTTAGCGCCTCGAGGACGGCTTCCCGGAGCACCATCCGAAGGTCGCTGCCGGTCAGCCCTTCGGTGGCCTCGGCGATGAGTTGCGGATCGAACTCGTCGATGTCCATCTGGCGGGTGATCACCCGGAGGATATCCGCCCGCATGTCGTAGTCGGGCTTGGGGAAGTTGATGATCTCGTCGAACCGCCGCCAGGCGGCGTCGTCTAACTGATCGGGGTGGTTGGTCGCGCCGATCAGGAGCACGTCGTCTTCGATCAGCGAGATGTTGTCGATGCTCTTGAGCAGGGTGTTGACCGCGCGCTTGAGCGCGGCGTGTTCGTCGCTGCTGCGCGTTTTGGCGACGAAGTCGAACTCGTCGATAAAGAGGATACACGGCGAGAGCCGCTTTGCGACCTCGAAGGTTTTGTCGACGTTTTTCGCCGTCTCGCCCAGGTACTGGCTCGTGATCATCGAGAGTTTGACCTCGACGAACGGGAGGTCCATATCCTGAGCCAGCGCCTGTGCCGTCGACGTCTTCCCGGTGCCCGGCGGGCCGACGAACAGCAACTTACCGATCTCGCGCAGGCCGATGTTCGAGAGGTAATCGCGGTGTTCGATCGCCTTCGCGATCTTGTCGAGTTCGTTCTCCTGGTCCTGCGTGAGAACGAGTTCGTCGAGCGAGGTTTCGACCTCCTCGGGCGCGCGGACCTCGACGAGATCGAGCATCTCCTCGTCTTCCTCCTCGTCGAAGTACTGATCGAGCAGTCCGTCGATCCAGACGCGGTCGGCCTGAATCGGTCGGTTCTGCTCGCGAGCCTCCTCGTGGGTGACGTCGAAGCGGTCGCCGAACTCCTCGTGGCGCGTGAAGTGTTTCGCCAGCGTGGGGTTCTCGCGCAGTCGATCGTCGTCGACGCGCTCGGCGTACCACTTCTCGGCCATCTCCTCCTGTGCGAGGGTGATCGTGCCCGAGAACTCGTCTCGCTCGGTGAACATCAGCTCCGAGATAGCGTCCCAGGGCTGGGCGACCTCCGTCGCCTCGCGGGCCGTCGAGGTCGTTACCGAGAGCGGCCGACTGATTCCGGCGGGTTTTCGCCCGCTCGCGCCGTCCTCGTCGTCCCCGTCGTCGACGCCGCCGGTCCAGTAGACTCGGCGGAACGACGGCGGAAGGTCGTTCTCGTCCAGCGATCGATCGTCCGAATACACGCTCGCCGTGAGCAGGAACTCCACGACATCGAGCGCCGCATCACTCATTCGGTCAACGTATTCGCCACACGCTCTTAACCCCGTCGTCATCCGCAAGGTCTGCGACAATCAATCATGACAGATAGCCACATACGTCGAGCCGGAAAACGGCTCTCGAGACGGAATCGTATCTCAAATGTGGCACAATCGTTTTCGTGCATCGGTACACATGCATGCATATGAACGTCTTAGTGGGTCTCGTCGGAAGCGACGAATCGATCAAAACGCTCCGACAGACGGTCGACCGAACGAACGAGGTCGGTGACGACCTCACCGTCGCCGTCGTCGAAAAGCCCGAGTCGAAGCGCTCGCAAGCCGAAATGGTCGACGAAGCCGAAGCGTTGCTCTCGGAGGCCGAACTCGAGGCCGAAATCGTCCGGCTCGAGGGCGATCCCGGCAGCGCGCTGGTCGACTACACCGAACAGGGCGAGTTCGATCAGCTGGTAATCGGCGGCGGCACCCTCTCACCGATGGGGAAAATCCAGCTCGGCCCGATCACCGAGTTCGTCCTCTTGAACGCCCCGACGACCGTCAAACTGGTGCGATAACGATGGCTGGAACGCGACCGTACCCGGACGATCCGGCCGGCCCGTTTCCCGCCCCGCCGACGAGCTTCGAGGATCGAGACGGCCGCACGATCGAGATTCAGGCGTCCGACGACTTCGAGACGACCCTCGAAGACGTCGTCGAGATGTACGTCGAGTTCGATCCGACCGACCGGGCTCAGGGGATCCCGCCGACCGGCGAGCAGCGCATCCGCAACTGGCTCGAGACGATCGCAACCCACAGCATCAACGTCGTCGCCTCCCACGACGGAGCCGTCATCGGACACGCGATGCTCGTCCCCGACACGAGCGATCCCGACGCGATCGACGACCGCGCCGACGTCGAGTGGGAGCTGGCGATCTTCGTCCTCCAGGAGTACCAGCGCGCCGGCATCGGCACGCAACTGCTCGAGCACCTGCTGGGCCACGCGAGCGAGATCGGCATCGAGCGAGTGTGGCTCACCGTCGAGCGCTGGAACAATCCGGCGATTGCCCTCTACGAGCGCGTCGGCTTCGAAGCCACCGGTACCGAGAGCTTCGAACAGGAGATGGCAATACGGCTCGGCTGATCGACGGGGCCGCTGTTCTCACTCGAGTACGCGTCTCCGTGTTCGTCCTCGCGCTCCGAGGGGAGGGAACCGCTTTCACCTACACCGAGAGGACGGGCTGGCTCGCGTAGGAGAGGACGTACTCGGCGGCCTGCTCTAAGACTTCGGGCGCGGGCGTATCGGTCCCCGGACCGGGCTCTCTGGGTAACACGATGTAGTCGGCGTCGATGGCGTCGGCGGTATCGAGCACGACGTTGCCCGGATGACGGGTCTTTCGCGTCGGCGAGAAGCCGTCGTCGACGGACGTGACGAGGGGGACCTCGGCGTCGTCTGCGATCAGCTGGATGTCGTCGAAAAAGCCTTGGGTGTCCGCGGCGACGGCGTCCTCGTCGACGGTCCCGGCGTTCATTTCCTGTACGACGCCCCGTCCGAGCACGAACAGGGCGTGGACTTCGGCGTCGTAGCGATCGGCGACCGCGACGGCGTACTCGACGGCGGTGGCGGACTCCTCGCTTCCGTCGACCGGAGCGAGCACCGTCTCGACGGTAACCGGCTCACTGGCGTCCATACCCCGTGGTGTGTGCCGCGTCGCAAAAAAGCCACCCCCACGGCCTGCAGCGGCCGGGTGAGATCACCACGGTGCCGTCAACTCGTTGTCACGGCCGTCTCCGCGACGAGACGAGACGAGCCGTCGACCGTCGCCGGTATTTATGACGGCTCGGTCGAAAGTACAGCGCATGTTCGATACGGTCGTAGTCGCCACCGACGGCTCCGAGAGCGTCAAACGGGCCGTCGACGTCGCGCTCGATCTCGCCGACCGCTTCGACGCCGAGGTCCACGCCCTCTCGGTCGTCGACGCCAGCGAGGTCGACGCCTCACCCCAGCAACTCCGAGACGAACTGCGGACCGCCCTCGAGACGACCGCCGACGCCGCGCTCGCCACCGTCGAGGAACGCGCGGACGGCGCCGACGTTATCACCGCCGTCCGCGAGGGTCGACCGGCCGTCGAACTCTGCGAGTACGCTCGCGAGGTCGACGCCGATCTGATCGCGACCGGAACGCGAGGACGCCACGGCGAGAATCGGCTCCTGCTCGGCAGCGTCGCCGAGCGCGTCGTCCGCACGTCGCCGGTGCCGGTGTTGACGGTCAGACAACTCGAACCGGCGGCCGCTACCGACGACGACGGAGCGCCGGCGAACGCCGGGAACTGAGACGGAGCGTCGTTCGCCCGAACCGAAGATCGACCGCTCGAGAGGGGGCGAAGACCGAACACCGAAGACCGGCGGTTACTTCCGCCGGCGTGCCGGAGTGGCGTACATGTACGACGAACTGATCGACAGCGGCGACCTCCCCATCGCCCGCAAGTCGATCCTGCCGGGCACCGGATTCTTCCTCCCCGACACCCTCGAGGACGACCTCGAGGACGAACAGACCGAAGCCGCCCTCGAGGGGGCCGAGGTCGCCGTCATCGCCGATCCCGACGCCGACGGCCTTGCCTGCGTCGCCCTGATTCGCGAGGCCTACGGCGACGTGCAGAACGTTCCGGAACCGGAGCGCGACGACGAGCGCGACGACGCGTCGGCCGCGGACGCCGTCGACGACGCCGACGAACCGATCGCCGGCCTCGCCGACGAGAGCGAGGCCCCGCTCGCCGACCCCGAGCCGACGCCCCACGAGGTCGCGCTCGTCCCGGCCAGCCCCCACGACGTCGAGGACGCGCTGGCCCGCGTCGCCGAGTACGGCGACGACGGGATCGACCTCTACGTCTGCGACCTCGCGCCGGACCGCTACGAGTACGTCGACGAGGAACTCGACGCCGCCCTCGAGACCGCCGCTAGCGTCTCGTGGTACGACCACCACCAGTGGGACGACGAGGTCGCCGCGGCCGTCCGCGAGGCCGGCGCCGACCTCGAAATCGGCGACTCCGACGAGGAGTGTTCCGCCGACGTCGTCTACCGCTCGCTCGAGTACGACTTCGACGAGCGCTACGAGGAGCTGGCGGCCGTCACCCGCGATCACGACCTCTGGCTGCGAGAGGACCCCCGCAGCGACGATCTGGCGGATTACTCCTACTGGACCGACCCCGCGGAGTACGTCGAAGTAGTCCGCGAGTACGGCGCGGACCTTCCCGACTGGGTCCAGGAGTTCATCGCCGAGCGTCGCGAGGAGAAGGAGGCGCTAATCGATCGCGCGCTCGCCCGCGCGGAGTTCCGCGAGATCGGCGGCTACACGGTCGGTATCACCTACGGCCGCTGTTCGCAAAACGAGGTCGCCGAGTCGATGCGCGAGGACGGCGCCGACGCGTCAGTGATCGTCAAGCCCGCCGGCTCGGCGTCGATCCGCGGCACCGACGCCTTCGACCGCTGCCACGAGGTCGCCGGAAAGGTAAACGGCGGCGGCCACCCCAAGGCCGCGGGCTGCAAACCGGACATCTACGACGACATGCTCGACTACGCGAACCACTGGACCTCCCGCGGCGCGGTGACGAAGCAGGTGATTCTGGACGCCTTCCGGGACGTCGTCGCGGACGAAGCGGACGAACCGACGGACGAGTCCGACGAATAACCCCCTCGAGCCACCGGCGACCGATGGTTTGCGATCGACTCAACCGAACCGATCCAGTCCCGACTGTCGCCGCCGTTTCCCGTCCGGCTTCGCGACCCACGGCGTACGACGGTCTCGTTCGCCCTCGAGATCGACGTCCGCTTCGCCGTCCGGACGCTCCTCGTAGCCGCCACACGCCGGTCCGCACTCGGCGCCGGCGTCGATGACGCGCCCGTTCCACGCGCAGTAGGGAAGCGTCGCACCCATCGCGTCCGCGTCCGTCGCTCGGCAGGCGCCGCAGTCGGGAAACGCGTACGTCCGCCAGCCCTTGCCGTAGGCCCGTTCGGCGAGCCGGCGTCGTCGTCGCCGCTTGGCGTCGGCGTCCACGACGGCGATATCGGTACGGCCGGCGTGGGACTCGAGTGGTTCGACGCCGGGTTCGTCGACGGCCAGCGGCGTCGGTTCGCGGACGATCTCGACCTCGAACTCGAGAGCGGAGCCGGAGTCACGGTGGACGCGCCAGACGCCGACTTCGTCCGGAATCCGATTCAGGTGCGCCCGCGTCACGTAGCTCTCGGTCGCGAGGATCGCCTCGTCGACGACGCCCAGGCTGACGTCCGTCCGCAGCTGCGCTTCGAGGTCGCCCGGCCGGCCGAGATCCGGCTTGTTCTCGATGCCGACGATGCGGCCGAACCAGTCGGGGTAGCGAGCGACCTGCCGGACGTACTCGCGTCCCTTGCGGTGTTCGCGCTCGAAGAAGCCGATCTCGCAGGCTCGTTCCGTCGCCGATCGCGCCCGCTCGGGGTGGCAGTCGAAGGCGTCCTTCCAGTAGCGCGCCCGGCCGGTTCCCACGTCGGCCTCGATGGCCGCGTCGGGGATCACCGCGCTCGTGATCGCCGCGCGCTCGTCGAACTCGGGGCCCGGCTCGACGGCGACGATATCGAGGATCCGGCCGCCGGGATCGGCGACGCTGGCCCCGAGCTGGCGGGCGAGCAGGTCGTCGCCGCGGGACTCGAGGTGAGCGCACAACTCGAGTTCGAACGCGAATTCCGACACGGGCGAAGCGAGGGACCGACTCGAGAAAAGGTCGTCGTCCGTCGCTGCGGCGATATCGAGTCGTCGGGAGTCGACCGGGTTCGCAGCCGACAGAATCCTTATTTGAATGGCTGTACAATCGAACTACAATGGCCCAACCGAACGCGCGACTCCGCCGGTATCTCGAGGACGAACTCGACGAGTGTCGGAACGAAGACCTGCAGGAACGGCTCGACGAACTCGACGAACTCGGTGCGGTGTTCGACGAGGAGGCCGTGGCGAGCGACGTACGGGCGCTGTCGGCGCTCGGGAACGAGACGCGGTACAGACTCGTCAGGCTGTTAGTTGAAGCCGACAGCGAACTCTGCGTCTGTGAGATTACGCCGCTCGTCGACGTCAGCGACAGCGCCGTCAGCCACGCGCTCTCGACGCTCGCGGATGCGGGTCTCGTGACCAAACGCAAGGACGGCCGGTGGCGAAAGTATCGGGCAACGACCCGTGCGAGCGCGCTCTGTACCGTTCTCGACGGCTCGCGGTGAGCCCGAACTCGAGACCCCACGACTCTCGCGTCCGGTTTCGGTAGCGGTACTGCGCGCTCGATCCGAGGGACGGACTTATGTATGAGGAGTCGTTCAATTGAACTATGGTTCAATCAGGCGCAGAGCGTGACGACGGAGCGACGGAAGCCGGCGAGACCGAGTCGATCTCACCACCCCGCGCCAGCACCGCGAGCAAGCGGCAACGAGAGGGGACGGGAACCGTCGGCGCGTTCGGCAAGCGAACGGGCAGCTCCGATCTCGTCTTTCTCGAGGGAATCCTCCCCGAAACCGACGATCGTGTATTGAGCGATCTCTCAACCGAGCAGCAAACGACGGTGTGTCTCGACAGGCTCGAGTCGATCCTCTCGTCGCGAGCCGTCCCCCTCGAGAACGTGATGAAAGTCGAGGTCCAGTTGACCGATATCGACGACCGGGCGGCCGTCGACGGCGTGTACCGGACCCGATTCGACGGTGCGTATCCACCGCGAACGACCGTCGGCGTCTGCGCGTTGCCCGGCGGGGCCGCCGTCCAACTCGATGTCGTCGCTGTAGACGAGTAACGGAGGCCCAGATGACGGAACACTCACTCGAAGATCGTCGACTCGAGCGTTCGACGAACGGTTTTCTCCCGGCGATGGTGACGTGCGATGAGTAACCGCGAGCACGACCACGGTTCCGACTGTGCGTGTCCGGACTGCGGCGATCCGCGGTCGATGGACTTTCTCGATAAGTACCTGACCGTCTGGATCTTCCTCGCGATGGGGGTAGGTGTCGGCCTGGGGTACGTCGCTCCGGGAGTCGTCGACCCGATTCAGGAGTACTATCTCGTCGAGATCGGCCTCATCGCGATGATGTACCCGCCGCTGGCGAAGGTCAACTACGGGCAACTGCCGCGGGTGTTCAGCGCCTGGCGCGTGCTCAGTCTGAGCCTGATCCAGAACTGGCTGATCGGGCCGACGCTGATGTTCGCGCTCGCGGTGGTCTTCTTCAGTGGCCTCGTGCCGCCGTTTCCGGCACACCCCGAGTACTTCCTCGGACTGATCTTCATCGGGATGGCCCGGTGTATCGCGATGGTGCTCGTCTGGAACGACCTCGCCGACGGCTCCTCCGAGTACGCCGCCGGACTCGTCGCGTTCAACAGCGTCTTCCAGATCGTTACCTACGGCGTGTACGTCTGGTTCTTCGCGCTGTTCCTGCCGCCGTTGCTGGGTATGGACGCACTGGTTGCCGGCATCGGCACGTTCGACATCACGATCGAACAGGTGTTCTGGGCGATCGCGATCTTCCTCGGGATTCCGTTCGCGGGCGGCATCCTCACCCGCTTCGGCGGCGTTCGAGCGAAGGGAGAAGCGTGGTACGAAGAGCGGTTCGTCCCGACGATCAGCCCAGTGACGCTGCTCGCGTTGCTGTTCACCGTGGTCGTGATGTTCGCCACGCAGGGCGACGCTATCATCGCTCAACCGACCGACGTACTCTGGATCGCCGTCCCGCTGACGATCTACTTCGTCGTCATGTTCCTCGTGAGCTTCGCGATGGGACGCGGGATCGGGGCCGACTACTCGACGACCACGGCGATCGGTTTCACCGCCGCCTCGAACAACTTCGAACTCGCCATCGCCGTCGCCGTCGCCGTCTTCGGCGTCGGCTCCGGCGTCGCGTTCGCGACCGTCGTCGGTCCGCTCATCGAGGTGCCCGTCCTGCTCGCGCTGGTCAACGTGGCGGTCTACTTCCAGCGCCGGTTCGACTGGGGCGGCTACGAGACCGGCCGACTCGAGAGTACGAAGCCAGCGAACAACGACGTGGCGCCCTCGAAAACGGACGACGATTGAGATGACTATCGACACACTCCTGATTCCGACTGACGGCAGCAATCCGGCCGAAAGCGCGGCCCGACGCGGGTTCGTGCTCGCAGCACAGTGTGACGCGTCGGTCCGCGTCCTCTCCGTAGCGGACAGCAGCGTCGCGACCGGCGCAGGATACGCAGGCGATTCCCCATCGATCCGCAACCGTCTTCGAGAACGGGCGACCAATCGGGCAACGTCCCTCCGCGACGAGGCCACCGAACGCGGACTCGAGGCCACCGCCGCGACCCGTGAGGGAATTCCCGCCAAGGAGATCGTCGCGTACGCGAACGAACACGACATCGATACCATCGCGATCGGTACGTCCGGGCGGGGCGGTGTCGCTCGCGCAGTGATCGGCAGCGTCGCTGACAAAGTCGTCCGGACCGCACCGGTTCCCGTCCTGACGATCACGCCCGACGCGGCCGCCGGCGACGGTGAACCGACCGTCGACTCGATCCTCCTCCCGACCGACGGCAGCGACACCGCGATGACGGCAGCTCGTCGGGGACTCGAGTTCGCGACCGATCTCCAGGCGACCGTCCACCTCCTCTCAGTGACCGATCACGGCCGTGACGGCGTTCTCTCGACGCTCTCGGGCGACGATCGCGAGGGATCGGACGACCGCAGGGAGGCGGTAGCCGACGCCGTCGAGGCGCTGACGGCCGAGGCGCGCTCCCACGGTCTCGAGACCGTGGCCGAAGTTAGAGACGGCGACCCGGCCACTGAAATCGTCGATTACGCCGAATCGGCGACAGTCGACCTGATCGCGATGGGCACCGCCGGTCGCGGCGGATTCGAACGGTACCTCCTCGGAAGCGTGACGGACAAAGTCGTAAGAACGGCGTCGATCCCGGTGATGACGACACGAGCGAACGAACCAGGGGCCGACGGGGAGTAGCTCATCCGACGGGGATCGACTACCGCCCCGACTCGAGTTCGTCGAACAGGTCGCGCACTCGAGTCTCGATCTCGTCGCGGATCTCGCGGACCGTCTCGCGGCCCGTTCCGTGCGGATCCTCGAGGCCCCAGTCGCGGTTCTCGCCGCTCCAGGTCGCCGGGCAGACCCCCTCGGCTGAACAGCCCATCGTCACCACGTAGTCACAGTCCCGAAGCTCCTCGGGAGTGATCTCTCGAGGCGTCCGCTCGCTGAGATCGATCTCACGCTCAGCCATGACATCGATGACTTCCTCGTGGACGCGCTCGGCCGGTTGCGTCCCGCCGGTTACGACAGTGATCTCGCCCTCGAGAGTCCGGTTCACGCGCTCGCGCTCGGCGAAGGCGGCGGCCATCTGACTTCTCCCGGCGTTCTGGACGCAGACGAACGCGACGTTCATGGTACGAGGGAGGGATGCTCGGTCCAAACGCATTTCGGTAGGACTCGAGTCGTTTTTCCGCCTGTCCTGAGAGAGCCGCTCGACAGGTTGCTTGGATAGATCACGGTACGTACTGCTACAGCTCGGCATATAGGACTCATATAAACGGTATTTTCGGATCGGCGTAAACGCCCCGTCAGATGATACAAAACAACCGTAGATCGGATCGACCGGAACGATCGGAGCCGATTACGGGCGACCTGCTCGCAGGGGCTCGAGGTGGCGGCGATGACTGAGACCGACGACGCCGTCCACGTGGGCTTCGTCTGCGTCCAGAACGCCGGCCGCAGCCAGATGGCGACCGCCTTTGCCGAACGTGAACGCGACCGTCGCGGCTGGGACGATCGGCTCGAGATCCATACCGGCGGCACCCACCCCGCCGACGAGGTCCATCCGGTCGTCGCCGACGCAATGGACGAGGAAGGGATCGACCTCTCGGGTCGAACGCCCCGGGAGATCCCCGACGATGAACTGGCCCGCTGCGACGTCGTCGCGACGATGGGCTGTTCGACGCTCGAGCTCGAGGCCGACGGCGTCGACGTCCGCGACTGGGCCCTCGACGACCCCCACGGCGAGGATCTCGAGCGCGTTTGCGAGATTCGGTCGACGGTCGAGGACCGCGTGCGGGCGCTGTTCGACGAACTCGAGTCGCAAGGTGTGGCCGACGAACCGTCGCTCGAGACCGGCCGAACGGGAAGCGACGACGCGTGACCGTCGGCGCAAATCGGTGACATACGCGGCGTGAACGCCCGAATCGCACCCACTGTTTTCCGATGTTCCGATCACTTCGGTTCGGGTGCCGCCTTCTGTAACGCCGTCTCCGCGATGTTCCCGCCGTAATCGGCGCTCCGGGACAGCGAGTCGAGAACCAGCCCGAGCGACTGGGCCTGGACGGACTCGAGGTCGCGAAGCATATCGTCGATCGTCCGCGTGTGTTCGTCGATCTCCCGGACGGCGGCGAGCGCGTCGTGGCTGAGATCGGTCGCCTCGTCGCTGTCGTCCGCGAAGAGCGCATCCATCGCTTTTTCGAGAACGGCCGATGCGTCGCCGTGAAGTTCGACGAGGGCGTCGGCGACCGCTTCGGGAATCGCCTCGAGATTACGCGCGAGTTGGGCGATCTTGACGGCGTGATCGGCGACGCGCTCGAGTTGCCGGGCGCTGGAGTGAAAGTCGAAGCAGTCCTCGCGGGAGACGCTGACCCCTTCGACGGCTTGCGGCGAGCAAAGCGTCGCACGGAAGATCCGCGAGACGACCAGAAAGAGCCGATCGACGTCGTCGTCGCGGTCGACGACGTTCGCCGCGACGGCGTCGTCGTCCTCGATAAGCGCGGTGACGGCGTCCTCGAGCATCGAGGTAGCGATCAGTCGCATGCGCGTGATCGCGTTGACGATCGAGAGCTCGGCGGAGTCGAGCAGGTCCTGGACGACGACGTGATCGTCGCTTTCCTCGACAACCTCGACGCCGACGAGCCCCTGGACGGCGCTGCGGATCGCCCGCCGCTGGTCCGTCGAGATGGCGTTCGCCTCGAGGTGGATGACGTCGAAGCCGCTGACGTACATCGTCATGACCGCGCGGACGAGCTGTTCGTCCGCGAGCGCGGCGATCTCGACGAGGCAGTAGAGCGAGCGCTGCGCGGTGCGGCGCTGTGGGACGAGGTGGAGGACAAACTACACTCCTCGGGACTGGATCTTTCGGGCGGGCAGCAACAGCGACTCTGTATCGCGCGATCCATCGCTCCCGACCCGGAAGTCATCTTGATGGACGAACCGGCGTCGGCGCTCGACCCCATCGCCACGTCGAAGATCGAGGATCTCATCGCCGACCTCGCACAGGACTATACGGTCGTCATCGTCACCCACAACATGCAGCAGGCGGCCCGCATCTCCGACAAAACCGCCGTCTTCCTCACCGGGGGCGAACTCGTCGAGTTCGGCGACACGAACGAGATCTTCCAGAACCCAGAAGACGACCGCGTCGAGGACTACATCACCGGTAAATTCGGCTAACCATGGCACGAAACGAGTACCAACAGCAACTCGAGACACTTCGCGAGGACGTCCTCGAACTGGGCGAACTCGTCTGCCAGCGGCTCCGAAAGGCTCTCGAGGCGCTCGAGTCGAAAGACGACGACCTCGCCGAGGCGATCGTCGCTGGCGACGACGAGGTAAACGAGTTGTACCTCGAACTCGAGGGACAGTGTATTGACCTGCTCGCGCTCCAACAACCCGTCGCCGGCGACCTGCGATTTATCGCCTCGTCGTTCAAGATCACGACCGACCTCGAGCGGATCGGGGATCTCGCGGTGAACCTGGGAAAGTACACCCTCGAGGCCGAACGGGACCGGTACCCCGACGTCGACGTCGTGTATATCGGCGAGCGGACGCTCGAGATGATCGAAACGGCGATCGAGGCCTACGCCGAGGACGACGCCGAAACGTCCTACGACGTGGCGGCAACTGACGACGAGATCGACGCCCTCTGTGCGAATGCCAGCGAGATCGTCGCCCGGGATTTGCTCGAGGTCGACACGGCCGGGGCCGTTCAGGTGGACGACGATGCCCTCCTCGAGGACGTCCGACGGACGTTGCTGACGATCCGCGACTTAGAGCGCGTCGGCGACCACGCGGTCAACGTCGCTGCGCGAACGTTGTACATGGTCGAGACCGACGACGCGCTGATCTACTGAGACGGACTACTGTACCACTATCGGCGTGCCAGCTCGATACTGCCTTTTTCGGGCGATCGGTCGACGGCCGGCCACGGTGCAACCGCCGATCGCGCGAGCGACTGCGTCCGTCATCCGAGGGACGGCCGCGATTTCGCGACCGACGGTGTGCTGACTGCTGTCCGGCAGTCTCACCAGCTACCGAAAGCGTCGGATCAGCAAACTGCTCCTCGAGTGGCTGCCGACCGAGACGAGCCGATAGCTCACCGGACGGTCCCGTGATCGCACCGTCTTTCCCATGGGTCCGCTGTAACGAGACCCGGTATCGCTGCTTACGTCGTGGCGGTGGTCGATCGCTCGGTCAGTGTGTGGCGATAGTTCGATCGTCGAATTTCGGCGAAGCATTATCGTCGGCGTCTCCGTACGATCGAACATGGTCAACCGCCGGACGTTCGTCGGTGCAGTCTGTACGACGGCTGTTCTCGCCGGCTGTCTCGGAGACGATACCGACGATGGAGACGACGGGGAGACGGACGACGAAACGGGAGCCGACAGTGAGGACGAAACCGACCTCGAGGAACGAATCGATGAGTACGACCCCGTCGATCGAACGGGAGAGTCGTCGGTCCACATCCAGGTCGCACCGGACGGCGAACCACGGTTCGATCCGGATCCCGTGATGGTCGACAGCATGGCGGAGATCAGGTGGACTGGCGACGCTGACTACGAAATCTACCCCATCGATATTCCGGACGGCTGTCAGTGGTCGGGCGTCGAAGGCGGTGCAGACCACGAGTGGGAGTTCCCGTTCGAAGGAGCGTACGAACTCGGCTGTCGGCTCCCGGACGGCACGGAGTTTACCGGCATGATGTTCGTCGTGTGACGCCAGAGCCGGTCCCAGAACAGTAGGTTTATCAAGCGCACGGCGGAACCACTACCTAAGATTACTCATCGTCTTATGGTAGGAAATCGACAACCGGAGGTGAACATCGGGCTCGTCGGCCACGTCGACCACGGCAAGACGACGCTGGTGCAAGCGTTGAGCGGCTCGTGGACGGACCAACACAGCGAGGAGATGAAACGCGGAATCTCCATTCGGCTTGGATACGCGGACGCCACGTTCCGTCACTGCGAGGGACTCGAGGAACCCAAATGTTACACCGTCGAAGAGGAGTGTCCGGACGGCTCGGAAAGCGAGCCGCTTCGGACCGTGTCGTTCGTCGACGCGCCGGGTCACGAGACCCTAATGGCGACAATGCTCTCGGGCGCCTCGCTGATGGACGGAGCGGTGCTGGTCGTCAGCGCCAACGAGCCCGTCCCCCAGCCCCAGACCGAAGAGCACCTGATGGCGCTCGACATCATCGGCATCGACAACATCGTCATCGCCCAGAACAAGGTCGACCTCGTCAGCACCGACCAGGCTCGACAGAACTACGAGGAGATCCAGGAGTTCGTCGAGGGGACCGTCGCCGAAGGCGCGCCCGTCGTTCCGGTTTCGGCCGGCCAGGAGGTCAACCTCGACCTGCTGATCCAGGCGATCGAGGAGGAGATCCCGACCCCCGAACGCGACCCCGACACCGACGCGCGACTCCACGTCGCCCGCAGTTTCGACATCAACAAGCCGGGTACCACCGCCGACTCGCTGGCTGGCGGCGTCCTCGGCGGCAGCCTGGTCGAGGGCCAACTCGAGGTCGGTGACGAAATCGAGATCCGTCCCGGCCGCGAGATCGAGGAGGGCGGCCAGACCGAGTACGTCCCGATCGAGACGTCGGTACGCTCGCTGCAGGCCGGCGGCGAGACCGTCGACACCGTCACGCCGGGCGGCCTGCTCGGCGTCGGTACCGGACTCGACCCGTCGCTGACGAAAGGCGACGCGCTCGCCGGCCGACTCGCCGGTCCGATCGGCTCGCTTCCGCCGACCTGGCAGTCCTTTACGATGGACGTCGATCTGCTCGACCGCGTCGTCGGCGCTGAAAGCGGCGAGACGGTCGACGAGATCAGCACGGGCGAGCCGCTGATGATGACCGTCGGCACGGCGACGACCGTCGGCGCCGTCACCAGCGCCCGCGAGGGCGAGTGCGAGGTCAACCTCAAACGCCCCGTCGCCGCCGAACCCGGCGCGAAGATCGCGATCAACCGCCGGATCGGCGCGCGCTGGCGGCTGATCGGACTGGGAACGCTGAAGGACTAAGACGATCGACGAGGACGAGACACACGAATGTCTACCCCGACGCGGGTCGCCCTCGATACGAGCGCGCTCATGATGCCGGTCGAACTCGACGTGCGGCTGTTCGACGAACTCGACCGGCTGCTGGGCGGTGTGCCACGCACGCCGGGCTCAGCGAGCGGCGATCAGCCGCGAGCCGATGCGCTCGAGCCGACGGCCCCACAGGCCGTCATCGAGGAGCTTCGCCGCCTCTCCGAGAAAGGCGGCACCGAGGGAACCGCCGCGAACGTGGGCCACGATCTGGCGACCGAGCGCTGTCTCGTCGTCGACACCGAGGCATCGTACGCCGACGACGCGCTGGTCGAACTCGCCCGCGAAGGGACCGTCGACTACGTCGTCACGAACGACCGCCCGCTGCGCGACCGAGTGCTCGAAACGAGTACACCGGTAATTGCATTACGCGGGAGAAACAAGTTAGCGATCACTCAACCATAGAATGTACAAACGGGTCAGACTGAAAGACACAGTCGAAGTACCGCCGGAGGAACTCGGCGACGTCTCGCCGGACCTCGTGAAGAAACTGCTCCAGGACAAACTCGAGGGGCGCATGGACGAGGAGGTCGGCAGCGTCGTCTCCGTCACCAACGTCGAGGACATCGGCGAGGGGACGGTCCTGCCGAACCGACCGGGCGTCTACTACGAGGCCGAGTTCGACGCCGTCACCTTCGATCCGCAGATGCAGGAGGTCGTCGACGGCACCGTCGTCGAAGTCGTCGAGTTCGGCGCCTTCGTCGGCATCGGTCCCGTCGACGGGTTGCTCCACGTCTCGCAGATCTCCGACGAGTATCTCGCCTTCGACGGCGAGAACCAGCAACTCGCCTCGAACGAGTCCAACCGCACGCTCGGCGTCGACGACGCCGTCCGCGCCCGTATCGTCACCAAGAGCATCGACGAGCGCAACCCGCGGGACTCGAAGATCGGCCTCACCGCCAAACAGCCCGGCCTGGGCAAACACGGCTGGCTCGAGGAAGACCACGAGAAGCGGGAAGCGACCACGGCAGAGGGTGAGTAACGATGGCATCGGATCGACTCGTCTGTCGGGAGTGCCACCGGGTCAACGACCCCGATGCCGACACCTGCGACGCCTGTAACTCCTCGTCGCTGACCGAGGACTGGGCCGGCTACGTCGTCATCGCCCACCCCGAAGACAGCGAAATCGCAACCGAGATGCAGGTCACCGAACCCGGCGCGTACGCGCTGAAGGTTCGCTAACGTCCGCACACGTGACTCGAGACGATCACACTGCGGACGACGACGCCGAGGCCGACGCCGAGGTCGACGTCGAGAGCGGTGCCGAGCAGCTACTGGTCCTTCCCGAGGACCTTCGCCACGAACTCAAGGACCCGATGGGTCCAATCGAGACCGACGCCGACGTTCTTCTGGAGGCCGTCGACGGACCGCTGATCGCCGTCGGCGACGTCGTCACCTACCACTTCCTCGAGGCCGGGCGCCCGCCGGACCTCGCGGTCGTCGACGAGCGGACCAAGCGATCCGCCGTCGACGACGACGTTCGCGAGACCGTTACCGAGTCGACTCACCTCGAGGCGGTCAACCCGCCCGCGGAGCTCTCGACCGAGATGATCGACGCCTTGCTCGAGGGACTCGAGCGCGAGGAGCCGACGACGATCCTGGTCGAGGGCGAGGAGGACCTCGTCGCGCTGCCGGCGATCGTCGCCGCGCCCGAGGGGGCGAGCGTCGTCTACGGCCAGCCCGACGAGGGGATGGTCCACGTGAAAGTTACCGACGAGCACCGACGGGACATGCGGGACCTGCTCGATCGGTTCGAGGGCGACGTCGACCGGTTCTGGGAACTGGTCGACGCCGAACGCTGAACGCCGTCCTGTTTGTCGCCTCATACGTACGCGTCAGTTCTGTGCGAGTGCACACGCGACCGTCCCCAGAGCTATCCGCTCGCCCGTGTTCTGTTCGAGCATGCCACACCTGCAGTTCGAGACGACCGTTTCCCTCGAGAGCGCCGAGAAGCGCGCGTTCAGCGACGAGATCGCCGATCTGTACGCCGAGCACATGGAGACCGGAACCGACCACGTCGCGGTCACGGTTCGGACGCGTACGGACGGCGGCTTCTATCTGGGCCGTCTCGAGGCCGGCGACGACGCGGTGATGCTCAACGCGGACATCCGCGAGGGGCGGCCGTTCGACCAGCGGCGGGCGTTCGTCCGGGCCGCGTTCGAGACGGCCTGTGACCGCTGGGACGTTCCGATCGAGAACATGTACGGCGTCCTCACCGAGCACGGCGGCGAGCACTTCCACGAGTACGATCGGGTCCTCTCCTCGTGGGGCGATCACGAGACGGAGGAAGGTGTCTGAACGTCAGATGGAACTGCTCGAGAACCGCTACTCGACGACCGTGTGCTCGAGCACGCCGATCCCTTCGATCTCGAGTTCGACCGTCGAGCCGTCCTCGAGCCACTGCCCTAACTCGAGTCCGCAGCCGCCGCCGACGGTCCCGCTGCCGATGACGTCGCCCGGGTGGAGCGTCTCGGACTGGGAAACGTGTTCGATGATCTCGGGGAAGGAGTGGTACATCTCGTCGACGGTGCCCTCCGACCAGACCTCGCCGTCGACGCGGGCGGTCATGGGCGCCTCGAGGACGTCGATATCCTCGGCGGGCACGAAGTAGGGGCCGAGCCCGTTGGCGAAATCTTTCCCTTTCGCGGGGCCGAGACGGCCCTCCATCTCTTTACCCTGGATGTCGCGGGCGCTGAAGTCGTTGAAGACGGTGTAGCCGACGACGTATTTCTCGGCCTCGTCGGCGGGGATGTCGCGTCCTCGTTTACCGATCACCGCGGCGATCTCGAGTTCGTAGTCCATGATACTCGAGTAGTCGGGCCACCGGATCGTCTCGCCGGGCGCGACGACGCTGTCGGCGTTGCCCTTGTAGTAGACCGGCAGCTCGTACCAGACGTCGTCGATCTCGCCGTCCATGCTGTTTTGTACGTGCTCCTCGATGGCCATGAAATCGCGCAACGAGTTCGGACGCGGGAGGGGTGCGAGCAGATCGTACTCGCCGGGCTCGTACCGGAGTTTCGCCCCGCCGGGTCCGCGCTCGGCGTCCGTCTCGGCGGCGTATTCGAGGGCCTCTCGCGCGTCTGCGATGGCTCGATCGCCGCGCTCGAGGAAGGCGATCATCTCAGGCGGGACGTGGGCGCGGGCGAGGTCGGCCGGCGCGGGTTCGCCCTCCGCCTCGAGGGCAGCGCCGTATGCCGCGGTGAGGTCGACGAGGGTGGCCTCTCCGGCCGGTGTGGTCTCGGCTTCGGTGGCTTCGGCGACGGCTCCGATTCGTTCGACCGGGCCGACAGGCGTCTGGATTTCGAAGGTAGCGAGTTTCACGCGTCGTCACCCCAAATTTCGTCGCTCGCGCCGTCCACAGCGTCGTCCGCAGCGCCGTCCTCGACGAACGCGACCGGCCGTACCCAGCCACCGCTTCCGTCTTCGATCGAGATCGGGACGGCGACGATCGGCACGTCGGTTTTCCGCGGGAGCGCGTCGAGGTTGGCCATCTTCTCGATCTGGCAGTACTCGACCTCGCGACCCGCGAAGTGAGCCGGCCACAGCTCGTCCTCGTCGCCGGACTCGACGTAGCGCTCGCCCATCGCGGTAAAGGGTTTGTCGAAGCCGTAGGCGTCCGTTCCGATCACTTTGACGCCCTGTTCGACGAGGAATTTCGTCCCCTCGGCGCTCATCCCCGGGAACTGGGTGAGATACTCGGGCGTCCCCCACAGCTCGTCGGCGCCCGTCTGAATCAGGACGATCTCGCCCGGCGAGAGCTCGTGATCCAGTTCGTCGAGGGTGTCCTCGAGGTCCGCCACGGAAATCTCCTCGCCGGGTTCCTTCGATCGGAAATCGAGGACGACCGCATTTCCTCGACACCACTCGAGGGGAACCTCGTCGATCGTCTTCGCGGGCTCGTCGTCGACCTCGGGGCCGTAGTGCCAGGGCGCGTCCATGTGCGTTCCCGCGTGGGGGATCACTTCGAGGTCCTCCCAGGCGAGGCCCATCCCGTCGGGGAAGTCGCTCGCCTCGACATCGTGGCCGAGTTCGCGGAGGTTCTCGGCGAGGCGCTCGGCGCCGGCCTCGTGGCCGAAGTGGTCGATCGACGGCGGCATCGGCTCGCTCGGCGGGCCGTCCTCGAGGCCGATGCTCAGGTCGATCAGCGTCGCATCGTCGAATGGCACCAATCCACTCATAGTACCGACGACTGCGGGAAGTCATTTCAAACTGACTACGGGCGACGAAAGTGCCGGCTCTCGTGTCGAGCGTATCCCGAAACGGTCGCGGACGACTCGAGTCCGTCAGTCTTGCGAGGCGAGATACCGCAAGACGAGCTGGAGAATGTGGACGAAGACGCCGGCGACGGCGATGTAGACGCCGATGGTCTGCAGCGCCACGGAGGCGTCGCGGTGGTCTCGGACCTGCCAGATCTCGTACCCGAGCCGGAAGACGAACCCGAGGAAGATCAGGACGAACGCGACCGGCAGGACGACGGGGACGAACGTCCCGACCAGCAGCGCGACGAGGCCGCCGATGAATCCGATTCCGGCGTACGTCCCCCAGTTCTCGAACGTCTTCGAGCGAGCGTAGATGTAGCCCGCGACGAGCGCGGTTAGCAGCGCCGTGATGACCGCGGTGATTCCGAGCAGCGTCAGATGGGTCTCCGGCGGCGCGAATCGAAGCACGCCCGCACCGAAGATCCCGAACGCGAGCTGTAAGACGACCATGCCGACGAAGGCGATCCCCATGTCGCCGCCGGTGACGCCCCGCTCGGCGATCAGTTCGCCGCCCATGATCGCCGCCCCGTAGGCGACGGCGCCGAGGATCGGATACGTAAACAGATAGGCGTTAATTTCCTGCAGCGGCGTCATCGCGACGGCGTACATCACCGCCACGTTGATCGCCATCAGCAGGCTCGCGCCGCCGATCACCTGCACCTCGCGACTCGAGAGACCGAACCCGCGGCTGGTCTCGTGTGGTGTTTCGAAGGAACTCACTGAGCGCTAGTAGCGCGTCCGATCGCAAAAGCGTAGTGCCAACGGCAGAATCGGCGGCCCGCAGTCGTCTCGTCCGTCAGGTTCGATCGCTCACTGTTCGCGGGCGTTCCACTTGTCGGAGTACGCCGCCCCACAGGTACACTTCGCGTAGGCGTGGATCACGTCGCCGTCGGCGTAGAGGCCGCCGATATCCTCGTTTTGCTCCTCCGCGAAGGCGAAGACGAACTGGACCTCGTGGTCGTCGGACCCGTCGTCCTCCGGACAGTTCCCGCCGGCGAGATCGTCGTCGACGTCGCCCTCGAGTTCCATCGCGGTTTTGGCGAACTGCATCGCTTCGGTACCGGTCGCGGCTTCGAACGCGCCGCGGCCGCGCTCGCCGCCGACGACGATCACGACGCCGTCCTCGACGCGTTCGCCGAACTGTTTGAATCGGTCGTCGGAGACGTACGAATCGGCCAGAAACAGCGCCACGTCCTCGGGCCGATCGCCAGCCATAAATTCCGCGCGTACATCGGTCATACCTCGTGTTCGTTGCTCGAGGTGGAAAAAGGGCGCGTCATCGGGTTGGGGGGACGATTCGAATGACTCCGCTCGCTGTCGATCTTTGCCGACCAGTTGGTTCAGACGGTTACATATGGTACTCTCACAGTCAATGGGTATTGATTCCGAAGTGATGACGGTGACATCGGAAGAACAGATCACGTCCTCGAGTCGACTCTGCGAGCAGTTCGGGATCGAAGCCGGCACAGAAGTGATGGTCGCACCGACCGATAACGGCCTCGTCGTGAAGAAGGCCGACTGCTCTTCGGCAGCAGAATTTCGGGGAGCGAGTCGAACAACGCGTCGAAGCGACTGCGCTCTCGAGTGCAGACGTGGATCGACTCGTACACGACACACGGCGCACAGACAAACAAGAGCTGCTCTCGGTACGTACTTCGAGACCGGGCACAGCCAACATGACTTGCAGCGCCTCGCTCGAGGAATGTCTTCCTCGAGTTGCCTTGTGAACCGTGATAGATGGCAGATCGAAACCCCGTGCATCTGTTACGGTTGTCGCTCAGGGTGAGAAACGAGGTATTATCGGTAATTGAATAAGCAACCTACGTTACAGCGGCCGAGCGTTCAAATTAGGGGCCAAATTATTTTGCTCGCGAGTGCGTATCGTTCGATGATGACACAGAGTGTCGAGGATGAAACGACGATCAACGATAGCTACTCGGTCACAGTACCGGCAGCAGTCCGACGAGCGGCCGATATCGAGTCCGGTGACAAGCTTCGCTGGCAGGTCGACGACGACGGAGCGCTTTCAGTAGAAATCGTCAAGCAACGATATGGTGCGTTCTCGGAACTCCAACCGGTAGATATCGATGAGGAAACGAATGCGGCCGACGATCACGATCTTATCGCTGGTGATCCGTAGTGGCTCGTGTCGTGGTGGACGCAAACGTACTCATCGCTGCACGACTATCGCGTGACCAGAACCACGAGCGAGCCCGTGCCATTTCACAGGCGTTCGATCAGAACGACCTCCCGACCGCATACGTGCTGAGCGACGTTCTCACAGAAGTCATCAATTATCTGCAAGCGAGGAGCACACACGACGTTGCGATCCGAACGCTTGATGCACTCATCGAAAGCAGTGGCTTCGAAATCGTTCAAACTCCAAAAAGTGATTACGATGCTGGGCGATCGCTGTTTCGGCGATACGAATCGCTCTCACTGACGGATGCGATCATCGTTGCTGCGATGCAGCGACTCGAACTGGAGCCTCTCTACTCGTTCGATGACGGCTTCGATGCTGTCGACGACATCACTCGGCTGACGACTGCAGACGATCCGTTCTAGCCATCTACTGGCCGTCTCGTTCGGAACGAGTCTCCACCTGATCTCGACTGTAGGCACGTTCTCCGATATCGAGTTGACGGGCACAGAAACGGAACCGATCGCCCACCCCTCGTCGAACGACGGGCGGAACGACTCCGGTCCAGACCAGTTCGGTTCGATCAGGTATCGTCGGTCTCGTTCTCGAGTTCGAGCGGTTCGTCCTCGAGGTCGTCGTTGTCGAATTCTTCGTCGCCGTCGTCACCGTCACCGTAGACCTTCGAGTTCATGATGTTGGTCCAGATAATGATCGCGCCCATATCGTCGTCGTCGTCGGCCTCCGTGACGTTTTCGTCGTCGGGCGTTTCGTTGCCGGCGTCGACCTCGACGTCCTCGTCTCCATCGTCGTCCACCTCCCCGTCGGTGTACGCGGCGTCGTAGTCGTGGATCCACTCCGAGTTGATCCCCCAGCCGTGAGCCTGGCCGTCGAACGGATTCTCGATCTCGGTGTAGAGAAATTCGACGTCCGAGCCGCGGTGGATCAGCGCCTGTCGGTAGACCTGGTAGGCCGTCATAATCTCGTCGTCGGACTCCTCGACCGTTTCGGCCTCGGAGCGGTAGGTCAGATAGAGTTCGTCGTCGTCGTACAGGAGTTCGGTAACCTCGATACCGTTCTCTTCGAGGAAGTAGTAGAATTCCTCGGGGGATCCCTCGCGGGGTTCGGACGGCGCTTCGGGCTCGATCTCGGTCGCCGACGAGGTGCCGACGAGCGAGCCGAGACAGCCGGCGGTCGCGACGGCCGCAACCGTTCCGGCGGCGGCGCCGAGGAAGTGACGCCGCGACGGACGCTCTGGAGAGTTGCGTGACATACCGTTCAGTCGCCGCGGTACTCGTAAAAACATCCGGACGATATCGAACGGTGAGTCGTGATCGAACGGCGCTCCGATCGCGTCGCGGCGACGTGACCGTATCACGACGGCCCGGAACTGATGCGGCCGTCATCGACGTATCACCGTCACACCAGCGTGGATTCGGCCTCGTGGACGTAGACCGTTCCGTCCCGCCTGACGACAACGCCGTACTCGTCGACGGCGAACTCGACGGCGACGTCGGCACCACACCGGTCGGCGTGCTCGAGCAACGCAGCGAGCGCCTCGGGATCGACGCGTTCGTAGAGGGGCTCGAGTTCCGCACTCGAATGCCCGTCGATCGCCGTCAACGCCCGGACGACCACCTCGAGGACCGACTCGTCTGGGTATCGCTGGACTCGCGTCACGATCGCGTCGTCGGCGAGCGGGATGGAGTGGGCTGAACGATCCATACCCGACGTTCTCCCCGTCTCCGGATTAGCTTGATTCCAAAAGATATTGGAACAGAAGATAGTATCGATACTTGTTTAATCGCCGTTCGACGCTTCTCTCGCCGGTTTTGGTGCGATGCCTACCGCAGCGATCGAAATTGCCGGCAATATGCAGATCTGATTAGCAATAGATATCGATCGGCAGCTCGCGGTGCAGCGGTGTCGCTCAGTGTAGTGGTGACACCCGCGTCGCGAAAACGGCGGAGCACCCAGCTCCGCCGAGAGCGAACCACGCCGGATTCCTGTATTCCCACTCCGTGGCGTGTGTCCGACGGTCGACGGCTCAGACCTCGAGATCGGACGCGGCCAGCATAACCTGCAGCGCCTCTTCGGGCGACACGTCGTCGTCGAGCTGGTCTGCGTACCAGGTCAGGAGGTCGACGAACACCTCGCGAACGTCGTTCGACGTTGCGTAGTGGTGTGCGATCTCCCCGTCGGTCTTCAACGTGATATCGACCCCGTGCGGTTCGGGGGCGGCGGCGAGGCCGTCCGTCGCGCGTGCGCGGTCGAATTGATCCTGATCCGACTCGAGTCGCGTCGGGCGACTCGCGTCGTCGGTCGCCGTCTCGGTATCGACGTCGGCGTCGATCACCGAAGACGCCGCCGCCGCCGCAGCCGACTCGCTCGAGTCGTCCCGGTCCATCCGTTCCGGACGGACGAGATAGCGGTTCTCACCCAGCGCGTCGACGCGATCGTCGGTCAACTGCAACTCGTCGGGGGCGAGGACGCCGTCATCGTCTGTCGGTTCCGGGGTCATGGTTCTGCGTTGTGCCTCGAGCGAGAGGGTTGTGAGTCTATGGGTTCGCGTTAGACTTCGACAACCGTTCGGTCGTCGATCGTCGACGGCACGCTCACACCGTAGCTGAACTGTGCACCGGACTGGTCGACGAGACGGATCGTTGCGCTATCGCCGCCTCCAAGACCATCTTCTTCCAGAGCATCAACGTCAATTACAACTGCGACGCGGTCTTCAGCATTTGTCAGTGAGCCACTGTTGGTTCCGTATACGCTGTGCGTTGCGAATTCACTGTCATCAGCTTCGTTGTTCTCGGCATCATATGTCAGAGTTTCATCAACAGACGAGCTCGTGTACTGAACAGTCATTGACTCAAGATCAATGACATCAGAGCCAGCGGACTTCATGACCGTTAGGTTAAGTTCACTGATGTTGTCCTCTGGTGAGTCTTTCTCTCCAACAGCGTGCACTACCTCAATCTGATTCGCGACTTGTTCTTGCGTTTCGGAACCAGTATCAGAGGCTTGACTCTGCAGGTCTCCAGCTGTGTTAATCAGTACGCCCGCTGCAATTGCGGCAACAAGCACCATTGCAATGAATACAATGAGAGTACCGATACCTACCTGACCACGTTCGTCGTTATCTGTTATAGTTTCGAACATTATACATTAGACCTCCACAACTTCGTAATCGTCGATCGTCGAGGGCACGCTCACACCGTAGCTGAACTGTGCACCGGACTGATCAACGAGACGTACAGTTGCACTCTCACCGCCTTCGAGACCATCCTCGTCACCAACCTCTAAGCCTTCAGCCGAAAGATCGAGAGAGAGTTTGACTCTGTCTTCACTGTTAGTAAGTGAGTTCTCGTCACCAACGATTTCTTCAGTAGTGAATTCACCGTCAGCGTCACTTTCCGATTCACTGTGTGCAAGTGTAAGATCATCGTGTGCACCAGTGAACTGGACCGTCATCGATTGCAAGTCAATAACATCCGATCCAGCCGACTTCATCAGTGTGAAATTGAGTTGGTCGACAACAGCGGTATCCTGACTGTCATCTACGCTGCCAGTCGCGTGAACGACCTCAATCTGGTTCGCAACCTGCTCCTGCGTTTCGGATCCGGTATCGGAGGCCTGACTCTGCAGATCTCCGGCCGTATTGATCAGTACACCTGCCGCGATCGCTGCGACCAGCACCATCGCGATAAACACGATGAGGGTACCGATACCCACCTGACCGCGTTCGTCGTTGTCTGTTATAGTTTCGAACATAGTGCGTACACCCTGCGTGCCGTCGTCGCCAGCGCCGCGTCGTCACGCGTTCGCGTGAGACGCTCGAGATGGCCGTCCCCTCGGACGGCGACCGCCGACTCGACGAGCCGAGCCCGTCGCTCCCGCGATGGGCGTGGCGACGGGACAGCGGTTGCGTCCCGTCGAAGGTCGGCGTGTGGCGACGTCGTTGGCATCACAGTATCTGGGGATGCACCCCGGTCGGCACAATGAATAGTTAGACTATCAAGCTCCGTACCATTTCAGACGGCGTATCGAAACTCGACTCACGGTTCGAAACGCGGACCGAACTCGAGGCTAGACCTTTAGGACCCTACTCTCTACAGTGGAGTAGCATGAGTCTGCGACGTGTCCCCGGGGAAGCGCCGCCCGTTTTCGTCGGCGCAGCCGAGCCGGCGTCCGCACTCGAGTCGCGTGTCGGGACGGGCGGGTGTCTCACCGTCTCGTTCGACCGCGACCGCGATTTCGACTTCGATTTCGACCTCGAGTGCGAGCCCGACGAACGCGCCGGCCAACGACGGATCGGTGTAGGTGCCTAACGCGATGAATTTCGGACTCGCAACCTTCCGCGAACTCATCGAAGATTTCCTCACGAACAGCGGCGGCCGACGCGGGAACGACCGCGAGGCGCGACGGAACAGCGACGAGTTCGACGGCGAGGCCGCGTCCGAGACCGACCTCGGCGACGGCACCGACGGCGACGAGTCGTCGGGATCGAGCCTCAACATGAACGCCGACGCGATAAGCGCGGCCGCCGAGGACGAAGACGACGACGACGATGACGACGACGGCAGCGGCGGCGGTGGCTTCTTCAGCCGGGGCTCGAAGAGCGACGACGACATCGACGACCTCCACTACCGAATCGAAGAACTCGAGGAGGAACTCGAGGACAAGAAATCGGAGCTGGGATCGGTACAGGACTCCCAGCAACACGTCGCCGATCAGGTCGAAGAGGTCAACGAACGCGTCCAGCAGCTGGTCGGGATGTACGACCAGGTGACCGACAACGTGAACCCGTTCACCGGAGAGGGCGAGGCCCAGAACGGCTTCGGCGTCTTCGGCGAGGACGAGATGGCCGCCGAGGACGGCCCCGAGGACGACGCCGAACTCGGCGCCGGCATTCAGGCCGCCGTCGAGGCGACGGAGGAAGACGAGACGGTCTCGTTCAGCGATCTCAAGGGCGTGATCGAGGACGCGGCGGCCGCCCAATCCGAAGGCGGCGAGACGATCACGTTCGACGAGGACGACGCGGCCGACGACACCCGCGTCGAGGTGCAGGCGACCGAGAGCGTCGACGGGAGCGACGATGCGTCCGACGACGCTCGAGCGCAGGCGGACGCCGACGCGGCCGATGGCGAGGAGGGGACGACCGACGACGACTCGACCGACGTGACCCTCACCGGGCTCGCAGACACGTACGCGACGGACATCATCGTCTTCGAGTGGCTCACCCAGTTGGTTCGGACGGGCGGCTCGGCCGCGACGCTGCGGGCGATCTCCTACTACGCCGAGATCGGCTGGATCAACGACGACGTCAAGGAGCACCTCGAGCACGTCCTGAGCGGTCCCGACCTCGACATACACGTCGATCCGGGCACGACACCCGAAGAACTAACTGCCGAGGATCACGCCGATAGCTACACGTACATTATGAAGCTCCAGGAGATTCACGAGACGAAACAGGAAGTCGATCCCGACCGGAGCGCGGACGCGGCGTCGCCATCGGCGACCGCGCCGGGACCGACGGCAGAGCCGGAGCCGGAGCCGGAACTGTGATCGACCGCGAGAGGTGACCGGACGTGGGATTCAGTACCAGTGGCGCGACCGCGATCATCTTCGTCGGCGTTCTCATCGCCGTCGGACTCGCCTACCCGGTGGTACAGACGGCCCACGACAACCGGATGACCGCGATCGACGACCGCGACGACCGGATGCTCGACCTTCGGAACGCCGATTTTGCCCTCGAGGAGGCGACCTACGAGGCCGGCGACGAGTCCGGAACGCTCACCGTGACCGCGACCAACACGGGTTCGACGACGCTGTCGGTGCCGGCGACGGATCTCTTGATCGACGGCCAGTACACGGCGCTGTCCGGCGACGACACGCGCGTCGACGGCAGTGTGGACCGCGAGACCTGGCAGCCCGGCGAGGAGCTCTCGATTACGGTCGCAGCCGACGACCACCCCGATCGAATCAAACTCGTGACCGAGCACGGACTCGCGATAACCGAGACGGAGGTAGACGATGTCGAGTGAGTCCGTCTCGACGCTGGTCCTGTTCATCGCGGCGATGCTCGTCGCGGCGGGCGTCGCCGGGACGCTCGTGACGAACGTCAACGATATCAGCGGCTCGATCGAGACCCAGAGCGGCGACGTCAGAGAAAAGATCGACACCGACATCGAGATCATCAGCGATCCGGGAAGCGACGCGGTCTACGACGGCGAGGGGACCGTCTCGATCCTCGTCAAGAACACCGGCGACCGAACGCTCTCCGGCGACGGGAGCGACCTCGACGTTCTGATAAACGGCGAGTACCGCACGAACGGCGAGTTCTCGACCGAACTCCACGGCAGCGACGCGGACTCCTCGGCCTGGCGCAGCGGCGAGGTTCTCGAGATTCGCCTCGACGGAGCGGACCTCGACTCGGGAACCGAGCACCGCATCGCCGTGTTGACCAACGGCGACGACGAGACGTTCGAATTCTACGTCCCATCCACCAATGACTGACTACCACTCCATCGGACTGACCGGGCGAGATCGCGTGAACAACGCCATCGGCGGCGGCTTCCCGACGGGAAGCGTCGTCCTCATCGAGGGCGAAGACGGCGCCGGCAAGAGCGCCCTCTCCCAGCGGTTTTCCTACGGGATGGCGACCGAAGACGCCTACGTAACGTACATCTCGACCGAACTCGAGTCCTGGGAGTTCGTCCAGCAGATGGACTCGCTGTCCTACGACGTCGTCGACTTGCTGTTAAACGAGCAACTGCTGTTCCTCCACGCCGACGTTGACACTCACGACGAGGGGACGAAGCGCCAGTTGCTGGCTCGATTCGCCGGCGCGAAGACGCTCTGGAAGGCCGACGTCGTCTTCGTCGACACCCTCTCGGCGCTGTTGCGCAACGATCCGAACTACGAGGCCGTCATCGACGACGGCAACGAAGACCACGTGATTCAGCGGCTAGTGACGTTCCTCCGGCAGGTGACGATGGCCGACAAGACGGTCGTCCTGACGGTCGACCCGACGAGCGTTCGCGACGACGCGTTGCGCCCGCTGCGGAACGTAGCCGACATCTATTTCCAGATCGAGACGAACACCGTCGGGCAGGAGATCCGCCGGAACATCCTGGTTCGACGATTCCAGAACATGAAGTCGCCGGTCGACGACTCCATCGGCTTCAGCGTCCAGCAGGGACGCGGCATCTCGATCGTCAGCAGGACGGTGGCATAACGCATGGCAGACTTCGGGACCAACCGACTCGAGACCGAACTCGACGCGCTGGCCGACGAGTATCCCCACCTCCGACAACACCTGGAGTGGTTCTACGCGGAGTACGGCGAGTATCCGAAGCTCATCGACGAACCCTCGAGCGAGTGGGAGTCCCACCGGCCGAACGTCATCTACGAGGCGGAGGAACCGATCTTCTGTCACGTCTACGGCGACATGGGGATCAGTACGACCTACTACTGCGTCGAGCCCACCCTCGAGGAGGAAGATCAGGAACTGTACGATCGGATCCGTCGCCGAATCCTCGACCGGAGCGTCACGCGACCGGCGCCCGGCGACAGCGAGGAGTTCGAGGTCCACCTCGACGAACTGCTCGACGACGTCGTCACCGTGAGTTCGGGAATCGCGAGCCAGTCGGTCGGTCGACTGACCTCCTTCGGCTCGAGCAAGATCTCGCTCTCGCAGGATCAGTTCGACCGACTGCGCTATCAGCTCCAGCGCGACATCGTCGGCCTCGGTCCGCTCGAGCCCGTGATGACGGACCCGGCTAACGAGGACATTCACGTCATCGGCCCCAAGCAGTGTTACCTCGACCACGGCACCTACGGGATGATCGAGGCGACCGTCGACTTCGGGGAGCCCGAGGAGTTCGAGCAGTGGCTGCGCAACATGGGCGAGCGGATGAACCCCCCCGTCAGCGACTCCGATCCGGTGATCGACGCGACGCTGCCCGACGGCTCGCGTATCAACATCATCTACTCCGACGACGTCTCCGTCCAGGGCCCCTCGCTGACGATCCGCCAGGGCGAGGACATTCCGCTGTCGGTCTTCCAGATCACGAAGTGGGGAACCCTCAGCCCGGAGCTGGCGGCCTACCTCTGGCTCTGTCTCGAGAACGAGCAGACGGTGTTCGTCGTCGGCGAGACGGCGTCGGGGAAGACGACGACGCTGAACGCCGCCCTCTCGTTTATCCCGCGGGATGCAAAGATCTACACCGCGGAGGACACGGCGGAGGTTATTCCGCCCCACGACACCTGGCAGCAACTGCTCACGCGCGAGGGATCGGGCGACGAGTCGGCGGACGTCGACATGTTCGACCTCGTCGCGGCCGCGCTGCGTTCGCGTCCCGACTACATCATCGTGGGTGAGGTTCGTGGCGCGGAAGGACAGATGGCGTTCCAGGCGGCCCAGACGGGCCACCCCGTCATGCTGACGTTCCACGCCAGCGACATCGTCTCGATGATCCAGCGCTTTACCGGGAACCCGATCAACGTCCCCGAGACGTTCATGGACAACTGCGACGTCGCGCTGTTCCAGAATCGGGTCAAGCAGGGCGACGACGTCCTCCGTCGGGTCACCTCGGTTCAGGAGATCGAAGGCTACTCCGACTACGAGGGCGGGGTCGTCACCCGGCAGGCGTTCAAGTGGGATCCGCGGGACGACGAGGTCGCCTTCACGGGCCGCAACAACTCCTACGTGTTAGAAGAACAGATCGCGACCTTGCTCGGCTACGAGGACACGCGAGAGATCTACGACGAACTCGACCGTCGCGCCGAGATCATCCGCCAGCTCATCGACGCCGACGTGCTCGGCTACCACGAGGTCAACAAGGCGATCTCCGACTTCCAGCGGGACGGGATCGAAGGATTGCCGATCCGGATCAGCGGTATCAACCAGTTCGCCTGACGAACGCGTTCCCTTCACTACGACCATGTCGACGAACACCGACTCTCCGCCGTCGCCCGATATGAGCGCTCGAGCGGTGCTCAAGTCGTTACACAGCGCGTACGCGGAGATGGAGATGTCGACGGGACGGTATCTCCTGCTCGCCATTGCGCCGGCGTTTCTCTTCTTCGTCGTCGCGACGGTCGCGGTGATCGTCATCGGATTCCCGCTGTTCGTCGTCGTCCCCGTGATGCTCCTTGGACTCTTGTTGATGGGCGTCGCCATCATCTACCCGAAGCTGCTGCGAGACCGGAAACGAAAGCAGGTGCGCCAGCGGTTTCACCTCTTTCTGACGCACATCACCGTCCTCTCGATGACGAACATCAACCGCGTGGAGGTGTTCCGGATCCTCGCCGAGGAAGACGAGTACGACGCGATCGCCGAGGAGATGGGCCACCTCGTCGCGCTCGTCGACACCTGGAATCAGAGCCTCGACGACGCCTGCCGTCTGCGGGCCAAACAGACGACGAGTCCGCTGTTGACGGACTTCCTCGAGCGACTGGCGTACACGGTCGGCGGCGGCCAGCAGATCGACGAGTTCCTCATCGACGAACAGGACACGATCATCCAGCAGTTCGTCACGCGCTACGAGGCGGATCTGGCCAAACTCGACGTGATGAAAGAGCTGTACATGTCGATGATGCTCTCGGTCGCGTTCGTTCTCGTGTTCGCGATCGTCCTGCCGATCCTGACCGGCGTCAGTCCGACGCTGCTCATCGGCGGGACGATCGTCATGTTCGCGATCGTTCAGATCGGGTTCGTGTACGCGATCCACGTCGTCGCGCCGTACGACCCGCTCTGGTACATCGAGGAGACGGCGGGAACCGGGCCGCTCTCACGCATCCCTCGAGCGCTCGTGATCGGTGTCGGCGCCAGCATCGTTCTCGCGGCGCTCGTCCTGGTCACACTGCTTGGCTACGTGCCGATCGCGAGCGACCGGATTCCGCTGCCGATCATGGCGGCGATTCCGGTGACGCCGCTGTTGTACCCCGGCTGGAAGATGCGACAGGAAGAAGAGCGCGTCAAGGTGCGAGACGGCGAGTTCCCGAGTTTCATCCGCGCGCTCGGCGCCGTCGAGAGCGTCAAACAGACGTCGACGGGCAGCGTACTGGAGAGTCTGCGAAAGAAGGACTTCGGCGCGTTGACGCCGAACATCGACGCCCTGTACAAACGGCTCAACATGCGGATCGACAACATCCGCTCGTGGCGACTGTTCGCCGCCGAAACCGGCTCCTACCTCATCCAGAAGTTCGGCGACATGTACGTCGTCGGTCGGCAGATGGGCGGCGATCCGCAGGTGCTTGGCAACGTCATCAGCAAGAACCAAAACGAGGTGCTCAAGGTTCGCGAGAAGCGCCAGCAGGCGACGACGACGCTGCTCGGCGTCCTCTACGGCATCACCGCGGCGAGCGTCTTCGCCTTCTTCATCGGCCTCGAGGTCGTCGACATCATGATGGATATCACGACCGAGATGGAGCTCGGCCAGGAAGCCGCGGGCGAGGGAACGGGTGTAAGCGGCGGCAACGTCGCAAACAGCCTCATGCACACCGAGCAGTACAACATCGTCGCCATCGAATACCTGCTCATCGTTACGGTGTTGATCAACGCGATGCTGTCGGCGATCATGATCCGGATCACCGACCGCGGTCACATGATCAGTTCGCTCGTCCACTTCGTCCTCCTGACCTGGCTGGGCGCGATCATCGCGACGGCCACGCAGTACGTCGTCAATTTCGTGATGTGACCCGTCTCCGGCGCCACCGCCTTCCGGCGGGGCGAACGCGAGCGACTCACCGCTCGTAATCGGACGAACCTTCTTGATACTTCCACGACTGCTATCGGTATAGTCCGGAGAGACCGGTCACCCCACCATGTCACGATCGAAACCGTATCTCGAGACGCTCGAACGATCAGCCGGACGAACCGACGCGACCATCCGATGGGCGCGGTTTCTCGGCGAAACGTTCGGAACGACGGGCGCGCTCAACTGCCTGCGCTACTACGAGGACCTCGGCTGGATCAGCCCGCTCGTCCGCGAGCAGATGACCTCGTATCTCCGCGGCCTCTCGCTCGGCGAGATTCACAACAAGCGCTACGACGAACCGACCTCCCTCGAGTATCCCCTCGAATCGCTCAGCGGAACGCTGTTTAGCGCCCACGCCCAGAGCCTCGAGTACATCGCCACCATTCGCGGCGACGACCTCGAGGAACACGTTATGATCGCGCGCATGGCAGAACGGCGAGTCGAACGCCGGATCGACGATCAAGAGGAGTCCGACGAACCGGACGAGATGGTGAGCGTCATCCGCGACGAATCACCGAGCTACTGATCATTCATTGGTGGGGATGGCCATAACACTTATCGGACTGAATCCATGGGTCGTATATATTTCAGAATAAGAACTATGTGCCCCTATATGGTTGAAGAATTGTGGTTACGAGGTTGATCGTGTTTGGAGCCTCGGTCACCGCTAAACTCTCTTTTTATTTTATAAATCTAGAACGCTTTTAATTATTGAAAACTGTTCTGTTCGGTTCCCTGTTGTTTAATATCTGTTAGTCCCAGGGACTTACTAGTCGTGGTTGGTATCAGTCTTCCGTCGGCAGTGTGTGGCCGACAGGTATCGATACCTTTCACGAACCCCCCACTGGTGATCGTCAATGCGTGAGGAAACCCCCAATACAGAGTCCGTCTTCGACGAACTGTCGAGGGCGGCGACTGCGAACGAACAGTCGGAATCGTACGATATTACCCTCGGAACGACGGCAGAGTCGACCAAGGATATCGAGCGCGAGCTCGACGAACTGATGGAACAGGTCAACGAGGCGCTACCGACCGAGAACGTCCAGTTCGACGAGGCGATAATCAAAGAGAATCTGGACGAGATCCTGCTGATGCTCATTGCCTTGCACGAGGAGACGCACGGAAAGGAGCTCCTGTCGGATCTGACCCATCTCTTCGGCGCCCAGCTCAGCCCGGGCACCGTCTATCCGAGCCTGCACAACCTGGAAGAAGAGGACGTGCTCTCGATGCACGCGAAGGTTCGGACCAAAGAGTACTCCATCGCCGACGAAGAGTACGTTCGAGCGAACGTCGAGCGAACGATGGTCCAGCATCTGGCGTTCGGTCTCCTGCTGTACGCGTTTCTCCCACGGCTCTGAGAGCGCTCGCGAGACAACTCGCGGCATCGCGCCTTCGGTTATCGTCGGTCACACGCCACGACCGAGAGATTGCGTTCACTTCTTTGTGCCCGTGGATCAATACGTCATCGCCGCCAGCACCCGCTATCAGCCAGCAACGACCATGTCTGAGATACCGACTCTCCAACAGTCGCTCGCTCGCGTCTCGAGTCGCGACGAACCACAACGAGTCACGACGAGCCGCACTCGAGTTCCCGTCGGCTCCATCGCTACTGGCTCGTGTCTGGGGCCACTACAGGCGCTCTCGAACCGCTTCGTAGCCTCGAGCCGGCGCAGGTGTTACCGGTGTCTTGCCCGCTACTGATCTTCGAGATCCTTCGCGATATCGCTCAAGCTCTCGCTTGGCGGCTCTCGAGCGTCGTAGAAGGTCGTCTCGCCCGGTTCGCGAAGTCCGTAGAGAAACTCGGGTTCGATGACGTCGATGAGGACCGATCCGCCCGCCGCGACGTCGTGGGCGTCGGTCCACTCGAGGAGTCGGTCGGTCGCGCCGCTCGGATCGCGGGCTGCGTCCGGCGTGTCGTAGACGCCCGGAACGAATCGATCCTCGCCGGTCAGCGCTCGCTCGATGCGACCGAACAGTTCGTCACCGTCGCAGACGATTCGGACGACCTCATCGGTCGGAAACGCCTCGCGGTCGTCGGCCGGCACCTCGAGTCGAACGCCGGTTGCTGTCTCCGCACACGTGGCCCGGACCGTCTGCACTGACGGGTGGTCACTCGGGATTCGATCTGCCATGACAATGAAAACGGGGCGTCGTTACTCGTCGTCCTCGGCGTCGCCCTCACCGAGCAGTTCGTCGACGTCGGCGCTGCCGCGCTCGACGATCGAGGCGTTGATCTGGGCCACCGCGTCCGAGACCTCGCTGCCGCGGACCGTGATCCGGCGTCGCTCGCCGTCGCGGGCCGGCTTGTAGCCCGTCTGGCGGCCCTGCATCAGGACTTCCTTCAGGTTCGCGCCCGCGACGTCGGAGTTGAGCGGGCGGCCGGCGTCGTCGGAGCCGCCGGTGATCTCGAGCGTGTAGCCGTCGAGGCCAACGGCGCCACCGTCGACTTCCTCGCCGATCGATTTGCCGATGAATCGGTTCGCATCCTGTGCTTCCGCCTCGAGCTGGTAGGACGACCCGGAGTCTGGGTCGCCGACGACGACAGTGAAACTTGCCATACCCGACGAAAGCGCGTCGTCGCTCAAAAGAACATCGATCACGACCCAACTTTTGCGCTGCGGGCCACCGAAGGTGGCCCTCGGCAAAACTTGGATGAAAAGCGCTCCTCCCTCCGTGTCAGGCGCTCGAGAGCGCCTTTCACATCGGTCGTCGGCCCACTCGTTCGGCCTTCGGCCTCACTCGTGGTGAAATTACGGGTACTGGCCTGCCCTCCCCCGGGTCGGACGGCTCTCGCGTTGCTCGAGCCGTCCTCTCGGCCACTACGATCGACCACTGTCTCCGTTCTGATCGGGGTGTTCGAAATCGTCTCGTCTTTCTCGAGTCGCTCCGCTATCGCTGGTGCTCGAAGAGTAAAGTAGGTCGGCGACCTACGTTCGGTCGTGTTCATCGATCCCGGGCGACTCGAGGTGCGGCTGCGCGACGAGTTCGGCGGCACGATGGGCCAGTCCCGCGTCGTCGTCCGGCAGGCCGTCGACCTCGCCGACTCCGGCCAGTACGAGGACGACGTCGGCGCGACGCTGACGAACGACGTCGTCGTCGAGGAGCTGTCGGACGCCCCCGAGGGGCCGCCGACCGATCGCTGGAACTGGTGGATCGGCTCGCTCGAACTCGCCTACGGCGGCTACGGCCAGTTCGGAATCAGACGGTATCGAACCGAAGAGTGACGATCGACCGGTCGAACCGAAACGACTTTTGCTCGTTCTAGCTGACTACTCGGTCAGTGACCAGTCCCGACATTCGCGACGCGATCATGCGCGCGACGTACGAAGCGCTCTGTGAGGAGGGGTACAGCGATCTCACCGCACAGGCGATCGCGGACCGAACGGAGCGGAGCAAGTCCGCGCTGTTCTATCACTACGACTCGCTCGAGTCGCTCGTCGCCGACTTCGTCGAGTACCTGATCGAGGGATTCGACGCGCGAATCGAGCAGACGCGCGACCGGCCGGCGCTCGAGCGCCTCGCGATGTTCGTCGACTGGTTTCTCTCCGAGCCGGAGGACGAACACCTCGGCTTTCATACGGCACTGCTCGAGCTCCGCGCGCAAGCGCCGTACAACGACGTCTATCGCGAGCAGCTTCGCAAGAGCGACGATCGGCTCCGCGCAGCCCTCGAGGACATCCTCGAGGACGGAATCGAGGAGGAGGTGTTCCGAGACCACGATTCGGAGTCGGTCGCCGCCCTGTTGCTCGCGACGTTCGACGGCGCGCGGATTCGACAGGTTACGCTCGATCGCGACGAATACCTCGAGACGGTCGAAGCGGGCGCCACCGAGCGAATACTTGCGGACCTGCTCGCACCGGGCGTCGAGTTCCCTACCGACGTCGACACCGAGTTCCCCGCCGACGATCGACTACTCGAGGACGACGAGTCAGCAATTGGATCGGAATCGAACGCGGACGAAAACGGAGCGTCCTCCGGATGATTGCGCATCGTTCGCCGGATGCGATCCGCATGAGGTGATTCGATGACTCGACACGACATCGCCGACGCCGTTCGGGACGACCGGCCAGCACAGATCGCGGACTCGCTGTCCGGGCTTGCACCGACGGTCCGAACCGTCGCCTCCGCGTCGCTTCCGCGGTGGGATCGGTCGCTTCCCGTCGCGCTGTGTACGGCCGCCGGTACGGTCGGTTTCGAGGCCGTCGACCGCGACGATCCGACGCGCCCGGGTCCGACCAGCGTCGAACACCTGCTCGAGCCCGTGGCCGGCGCGACCGCGCTCCTCGAGGGATACGTCCGACTTCGACTCGCACTGGTTGTTGGCGATGACGACGGCGATACCGATACTGCTGTCCGAGACGGATCGACGGCGCTGGCGGCGTCTCGATCGGACTGGCTTCCCCCGCTGCTCGAGCGGATTCAATCGCCGACCGACCGCGATACGGCCATTCTGGCGAGCGACCACCTCCACGCCAGCGCGTATACGATGATCGCCGACGCCCCCGTTTCCGACCGGACTCGCCTCGATCTGTACCGCGCGCTGACGTCGGGATCGACGGCGCTCGCTCGAGGCTGTCTTCGAGGGGACGGAGACGGGGGCGGCGTCGGCGACATCGACGTCGACGGAGACCGGTCCAGTTCGAGCCCGAAACAGCGTGGCGAGTCTCGAACGCCGGACGTGATCGGCGTCGAAGCGACGCTCGCGAAAACGGCCGGCCGACTCGGGGCTGCGGTCGTCGGCGCGCCGGCCGAAACACGGACGGCGCTCGGAACCTATAGTCACGCACTGATGAGCGCACTCGCCTCATGGACGGCCGTCGAAACCACCGTCAGCCACCGATCGGACGCCGTCGAGGCCCTCGTCGGCGAGCCGACTCGAGAGTCGGGCACGGCAAACCGCGAGACGGCCGACGCCGAGGTGGACCCGCTCGTCGAACGCCACCTCGAGCGCGCTCGCGATGCGATCGCCTCACTCGCCGATGCGATCGGAACCGATGCACCGGCGGCCGAGGAGCGAGCGACCGACCCGGCGCCGCTCGAGCGCCTCGAGCGCGCGACGCGGCTGTCGGGTGGCCGACGAGGGTGACCCACCGATGAGTGACCTCTCGAGACCGATCTGGCCGGCCTATCCCCTGTCGGTGTTCGTCGCCGGACTGGGACACTGCTATCTCGGCGAGTGGAAACGCGGGGCGATCTGGTTCGGGCTCTACGTGCTCGCGCTCGCCTTCCTCTCCGCGCGGACGCTGTCGGGCGCGTTCGATCTGAGCGAACCCTTCCTGGTGACCGCGCTCCAGTTCGAGTCCGTCAGTTACGTCGACGTCGCGATCCCGCTTGCGATCATGGTGAGTTGTCTCCTCGACGTCTACCTCATCGGTCTCACGAAACGGCCCGGCTCGATCGCGGCCGCATCGAACGACGCACACTCGAACGGCTCCTGATCCGAGTCGTTGCGTCTTCGAACCGGTAGCCCCCTGTTGGGGCAGCCTGGGTGACTTTTTGTGCGTGTACCCCGAACAACACGTATGGCACGCCTCGGACCACTCCTCTTGAAGGGCGTCGGCGCCCTCGTCCTCGCGGTGATCGTCCTCAGTGTAATCGCGACGATTATCGGGATCGTCTTCTCGATCGTCGCCACCGTCGTCGCGGCGGCCATCACCCTGGCAGTCATCGCCGGCCTCGTGTTCGCCGCGTACGGACTCGTCTCGTTTCTCGGCAGCGACGATGAGGCCGACGGGGTCGGCAGCGACGCGTACCGCACCGACACAGCGAGCACTGAGGCGTCTGCAGACGCCTCGTCGACACCGGCTTCGCTTCAGTCGAAGTACGTCGAAGGGGAACTCACTGAGGCCGAGTTCGAACGCGAACTCGATCGTCTCTTCGACGGGGACGGGAGCGAGATGAAAGACGACGTCGAGACCGGTCGGTCGCGCCATCGACACAGAGAACGATAGCGGAGACGAACGGAAACAGAAGTTCGGGTGCGGTCTCGAGTCTGTCGTGAACCGGCTGTCAATCGTCCAGTGCCTCTATTCTGCTCACCACTTCGTCTGCCGTTTCGACCGACGTATCGCCCGAGAGTGCGTACAGTACGAGACCGAGGACACACCATCCGAGGACGATGAGCCACTCGTAGGGCCACAGCAGTGCCGATTGACCGCCCGGCAGATAGAGTGTGATGAAAATCGCCGTCGCCACGAAGCCGAGGATCCCGACGACGGATCCCCCCGGGACTTTGTACGGCCGGTCCATGTCGGGTTCACGATAGCGCAGGACCAGGAACGAGACGGGGACGATGAACCAGGCGACGACGATGCCGAGTCCGCCCGCGTTGACGATCCACGTGAGCATCTGGTGGCCGAAAAACGGTGCGAGCGCGGACAGACCGCCGATCAGCAGGATTGCGTTGCTCGGGGTATTGTGTTCCGGGTGGACCTTCGAGAGCGTCTTTGGCAACATTCCGGACTCAGCGAGAGCAAAGAGGGCTCGACTGCCGCCGATGATGAACGCGTTCCAACTCGTGAGAATCCCCGCGATGCCCGCGAGAGCCATGATTTGGCCGGCGGTCGGACTGTTGTACAGCTCGGCCATCGCCGACGCTGCGGGGAGCGAACTCCCGACGAGGGCGCTACCCGAGAGCGCGCGACTCGAGCCCCAGATGACGGCCATATAGAACAGCGCCGCCAATCCAACGGAGAGAACGATCAACAGCCCCAGTGTCCGCGCCGGAATGTCGGCTTCTTCGGCCGACTGCGGGATGACGTCGAAGCCAACGAACATGAACGGCGTCATCAACACGACGGCGAAGATGCCGGCGGTCCCGCCACCGAACGAGCTATCCGGCGACGGTTGCCCGTTCGTAATCGCCCCGGCGATCAGGACGACGCCGGCGAACGCGATAACGACGGTCATGATTATCTGGAACTGTGCGGCGATCCGGATTCCGATGTAGTTCAGGTACGTAATCCCGAGCGTGCCGAGTACGCCGACGACGACCCAGGTCGCGTACACCGGCTCGCCGGCAACGTTCCAGAGCGGGACGGCATCGAAGCCGGGAATGATGAACGCCATCGCGGACGGGAGCGCGACGGCCTCGAACGCGGCAACGGTAACGTACCCGAAGATGATCGCCCAGGTACAGACGAACGAACCGACCGGCCCGAGCGCCCGAAGACTGTAGACGTGTTCACCCCCGACTAACGGCATCGAAGCGGCGAGTTCGCTGTAAATCAGTGCGACGATGCCGACGACGACCGCGCCGCCGAGGAACGCGACGATCGCACCCAGTGGTCCCCCGTCGTTGATCCAATCGCCAGCGAGGATGATCCATCCCCACCCGATCATCGCGCCGAACGCCAGAATGAGCATCTCTTTTCTTCCCAGTGCCTTCTCGAGGCCGCTCTGTGTGGTCTCTGACATGGTTTCTCTTGTGATTGCGTAGCATATATCGCATAAATACGATTGCTCTTATATCTTCCGTACATTTTGCACTAGTTCCAGCATCAAACCAGATTATTGGCTAATATCCAATCTATATACACCATATTGTATGGACTACAGATTTGTGCAGCTGGTCGTGGTACTGTTAGTAAGTGGCAACCGTGGTCACTCGAAAGCGCTGTTCGAGTACCGTTTCTCGGGCGGTCGCTTACGGCTTGTTAGATATTATCCAATATAAAATTCTATATTGGATGTAATGCTACTATGGGCGATACAGTAGGATCCAAACCAATATATTCCTGGAGTGTGATTATGACCCATGGCCGTAGGCCCATCGATCGGCGACCTTCACTTCGCGACCGAACCATCGGTCGACGAGGTGCCGGGACCGAACTCACGGCGACTACTGAAGCGACAACGAGAGATCGACAGCAACGCAGTGGCGTATCCGCGCCGAGTCCCCATCGCGCTCGAGGAGGCGCGAGGGGCGACGGTTCGTGACGTCGACGGAAACACCTTCCTCGACTTCTTTGCGGGGATCGGCGTTCTGAACGTCGGTCACTCCAACCCCTACGTCCTCGAGGGAACGCAGGAGCAACTCGAGTCGGTCGCACACACGATCGATTTCCCGACCGAGGCGCGAGTCGACCTCATCGAGAAACTGCGAACGATCGCTCCTGGGGGCCTGGCTGGCTCGAGCAACGTCGTGTTCGGCGGCCCGAGCGGGAGCGACGCGATCGAGGGATCGATCAAACTCGCCAAACACAATACGGGTCGCCACGGGCTCTTGGGCTTCGAGGGTGCCTACCACGGGACGACCGCTGGGGCACTCAGTCTCACTGCGGGCAAGAAGTACAAAGCGGGATACGGCCCGCTACTGGCGGATGCCGTTCACGTCCCCTATCCGATGCGGAACGCGGGCGTAGGCGGTCAGGACGCCTGTGAGCGGTGTCTCGACGCCGTCAAGCGGAAGTTCGAGGCGCCCTACGGCGGTCACGAGACGCCAGCCGGCATCTGGGTCGAGCCGATTCAGGGCGAGGGTGGCGTCGTCGTTCCCCCGGAAGGCTTTCTCCAGGGGCTTCGCGATATCGCAGACGACAACGACGCGATGTTGATCGTCGACGAGATTCAGACCGGACTGGGTCGAACCGGCGAGTGGTTCGCGACCGACCACTTCGACATGACCCCTGACGCGATCACGATGGCGAAGGCACTCGGCGGGACCGGACTGCCGATCGGGGCGATGCTCTATCACGAGGAGTTCGATACGTGGGGGCCCGGCGGCCACGTCGGGACCTTCCGCGGCAACGCGCCGGCGATGGTCGGCGGACTGCGAGCGATCGAATACATCGAATCCCACGACCTGCTGTCACACGCGACGACGCTCGGGCAGTACCTCCGCGATCGGCTCCACGAAGTCGCGGAGACGACACCGGAGGTCGTCGACGTACGGGGCAAGGGACTGTTCGTCGGCGCTGAGTTCGTCGACGACGGCGAGCCCGACGCCGATCTGGTCGAGGCGATCCAGACCCGCTGTTACGAAAACGGGCTCCTCGTCTGGAACGCCGGCCGGCACGGAAACGTACTGCGACTGATACCGCCGCTCGTCCTTACCCGTGAACAGGCGGCGGTCGGGATGGATATCCTCTGTAACGCGATTCGAGCGAGTACCGCGGAGGGACGCAACTGATGTTCGACTTCCTCGACCTCGAGTCGGAGCTCACGGACGAAGAACGCCTGATTCGGGACACGGCCCGGGAGTTCGTCGACGAGCGGGTGCGCCCGGACATCGGCGACCACTTCGAGAACGGGACCTTCCCCACCGAGTTGATTCCCGAGATGGGCGACATGGGGTTTTATGCCCCGAACCTCGAGGGGTACGGCTCGCCGAACGTCTCCGAGACGGCGTACGGCCTCCTGATGCGAGAGCTCGAGGCGTGTGACTCGGGGCTGCGCTCGATGGCCTCGGTCCAGGGAGCGCTCGTGATGTATCCGATTCACGCCTACGGGAGCGAAGAGCAGAAAACGGAGTGGCTGCCGAAACTGGGTAGCGGCGAGGCCGTCGGCTGTTTCGGCCTCACGGAGCCCGAACACGGCTCGAACCCGTCGGCGATGGAGACCCGCGCGGAGGAAGACGGCGACGGCTACGTAATAAACGGCTCGAAGACCTGGATCACGAACTCGCCGATCTCGGACGTCGCCGTCGTCTGGGCGCGCGACCAGTCCGACCCCGACGCGCCGGTTCGGGGCTTCCTCGTCGAGACCGACCGCGACGGCGTCACGACCAACAAAATCTCCGAAAAGCTCTCACTGCGGGCTTCAATTACGGGCGAGATCGGGCTGAACGGCGTTCACGTGCCCGAGGAGAACGTTCTCCCCGGCGTCTCCGGGATGAAAGGGCCGCTGTCCTGTCTCACGCAGGCTCGGTTCGGCATCGCCTGGGGTGCCGTCGGCGCCGCGCGCGACTGCTTCGAGGAGGCCCGCCAGTACGCGAAAGATCGCGACCAGTTCGGCGGTCCGATCGGCCGGTTCCAGCTTCAACAGCGCAAGCTCGCGGAGATGGGCACCCAGATCACCCTCGCCCAGCTGCTCGTCTCCCGCCTCACCGAACTGAAAGCACGCGGGGAGCTGCGTCCCCAGCACGTCTCGATGGCCAAGCGAAACAACGTCCGCATGGCCCGCGACCAGTCACGGATCGCCCGCGAGATGCTCGGCGGGAACGGCATCACGACGGACTACTCGCCGATGCGTCACATGGCCAACCTCGAGACGGTCTACACCTACGAGGGCACCCACGACATCCACACCCTCGTCCTCGGCGAGGCGTTCACGGGAATCCCGGCCTACGAATGAGCGGACAGCGGTGGCGGAGACGCCGCCGTCGAGCGCTTCGGTATCGTCGGCTGTCGACGCTGACCGTGCCCGTCGAAACGCGAACCCTCGTCGGCACCCAGTAGCGACGAGCCTGGCGTCCCGGCGACAGGGGACGATACGCGAGCGGTCGGCCGGTGGCTATTCCGCATCGTCGGCGAAACCGTGTGCCTCGAGAAATGACGCCTGATCGTAGTTACGCAGCGTCCCGATCCCCTCGCTCGTCTTGATCGTCGAGATGACGAACTTCGAACTCGTCCGGTTGATCTCGTCGATCGATTCGTACTCCTCGACGAGTTTCTCGACCATATCCCGCGAGGTCAGCCGCCCGAGAAGGACGAAGTCGGTATCGCCCATCGTGAAATACACCTGGTTAACGCCCTCGATATCGGCGAGCTGTTCGCCGACTCGTTCGTGATACCCCTCGTCGAACTCCGCCCAGACCTCGGAGATGATGGTCAGTCCCAGGCCGACTTTGTCGAGATCGAGTTCGTACAGATCGTTCGTGATAACTCCCTCCTCCTTGAGGTTCTGCAAGCGGTAGTGAACCGTCGACTTCGGAATGTCGGTCTCTTCGTGGATGACTTCCGTGTTGTCGGTCTCCCGATCGGCGATCGCAAAGAGAATCTTGATGTCCCGCTCGTCGAGTGAGTTGTACATCCGTGCGTTCGTTTGACGCACCCGATCCTATGCTTTTCTGATACCGCGTCCGTCGGCGCTGGGCCTCGAGAGGGATTCGAACCGGTTGCGCCCCTCGAGTCCAGTAGTTCGACCACACCTCGGGCTGTGATCTCACACTTCGGACGCCGGTCAATCGACGTTGTCAAACAGCACGAACGACAACCGATCGCTAATGGATATTCGGTTTCTGGGCGGTGCAGGGGAGGTCGGCCGCAGCGCGATCGTCGTAAACGACGCCCTGTTGCTCGACTTCGGGATGCTGACGGCGAACCCGCCGCAGTTCCCCGTCGAAACGCCCGACCCCGAAGCGATCGTCGTCTCCCACGGCCACCTCGACCACGTCGGGGCGGTCCCCGCCCTGCTATCGGGCGACGCGCGGCCGTCGATCCACTGGACGCCGCCGACGTACGAACTGACGCTGACGCTGGCTCGAGACACCCTGAAACTCCACGGCGGATCGTTTCACTGCCCCTTTACCGAGACCGACGTCAAGCGAGTGACGCAGGTCTCGGAGACCCACGGCTACCGAGAGTCCTTCGAGGCGGCCGGCCACGAGGTGACGTTTTTCAACGCCGGCCACATCCCCGGCAGCGCGCACGTGCTCGTCGACGACGGCGAGACCCGACTGCTCTATACGGGCGACTTCCACACCGACGATCAACGCCTCGTTTCGGGAACGACCGCGCGGCCCGACGCCGATATCGTCGTCTGCGAGAGCACCTACTCCGACGTCGAACACGAGGATCGCGCCGTCGTCGAGGAGCGGTTTGCCGAGAGCGTCGAGACGACCCTCTGGGAGGGCGGCACGGTCGTCGTTCCCGCCTTCGCGATCGGCCGCACACAGGAGATGCTGCTCGTCTGTGAGGCCCACGACGTTCCCTGTTACGTCGACGGGATGGGAAAATCGGTGACCCGAATGCTGCGTCAGTACCCCGAGTTCGTCCGCGACGCCGACGCGCTCCAGCGAGCGATCTCGAGCGCGCGATTCGTCACGGGTCGCGACGGCCAGCGCAAGCGCATTACGGACCAAAAGGCCGCGATCATCACTACCAGCGGGATGCTCTCCGGCGGGCCGGCGATGACCTACATCCCCGAGATTCGGGCGAACCCGACGAACAAGATCGCCATGACCGGCTATCAGGTCGAGGGAACGCCCGGCCGGGACCTCTTAGAGACCGGGAGCGCCGAGATCGACGGGCGGATGATGCCCGTCAGCGCGCGGGTCGAACAGTACGACTTCTCGGCCCACGCCGACCGCGACGGGATCCTCGAGTTCCTCGAGTCCTACCGGGACAGCGAGGTACTGATCAACCACGGCGACCGCTGCGAGGCCTTCGCCGAAGAGCTGCGAGGCGAGGGATTCGACTCGAGCGCGCCCGAACTGGGCGACGTCGTGACCGTGTCCGGGTAGCGGCTGATAGCTCTCGCGGTCGGCGTCGCTGTCGTCGTGGACGTCGCACTCGAGCGGGGTCCTAATCGCCGTCGCCGTCGCTGTCGCCGTCGCCGTCGACCCGCCCGCGGTAGGTCTCGCCCGCTCGAGCGGCCACGCTCGCGACTCGAATCGGCTCCGGACGGCCACCCTCCGGCGTGAACGCGCGGACGACCGCCTGGGCCGTGTCCCACGAACACCCGACGTGGCGCACGTAGACGGTCTCGTCGTTGACCGTCAGTTCCCGGCGTTCGGGCAGCGAGCGGTAGGTCTCGAGTCGCGCCTCGAGTTCCGCGCCGGAGAAGGCGTCCCGGAGGCCGGCCTCGAGTCCGTTGCTCGCTTCGAACGTGACCGCGAGAACCGGCCGGTCGGCGGCCATCTGGATCCGCTCGAGATCGAGCAGATTGTACCACGCGGGGGCGACGGCTCCCAGAAGGAGGTACCGGACGTCGGGCCGACCGAGGTCGTCGACGAGCGCCACGACGGCGTCGGTCGCGTCGGTTCCGCCGACCGTACACCGTCGGTAGGCGAGTCCGTCGAGAACGCGGTCGGCGCGGACGACGGCACCCGCGACCGTGCTTTGGCTGTCGCTGTCAGCCGTCGATTCAGCGATACCCAACCCCCGCGCCCCGGATTTCATCCGGATCGATCAACTCTCGTCTTTGATCTCCTGGAGGCGATCGAGTAACTCGTCGCTCGAGGCGCCGTTTTCGAACTCGATCGTTCCGTCGTGGTTGGTCTCGTCGGACTGTACCGCATCGTCGTCGTCAAAATCAGCGTCGACTTCTTGCTGTTCGGATTCGTCGTAGCTCCCGAATCCCATACAGTGTTCCATTGGGGATCGGAAGTGAAAAATCTCGTGGTGATTGGTTTACAATTGGATATCTCACCGTTCCCAACTGGTTCTGTCGCCAAGATGATAGCAAAGAGTCGGGGACGGCGGCGGATCGAGAACCCCGAAACGCCGCCCGCAATCGCGGACAGCACTGTTTTGGGCCCGGCTCACGAGCTAGGTGGTATGGAGGTCCACCACGTCACCGAAGACGCCGAGACGTTCACCTGTAACGCCTTCCTCGCGATCGGCGAGGACGGAACGACGACCCTGGTCGACGCCGGCGGCTGGGACGGCGTCGTCGACGAGATCCGTAGCCACACCGACGACGTCGACAGCGTCGTGATGACCCACCAGCACGGCGACCACGTCGCCCAGCTCGAGGCCGTCGCCGAGGCGTTCGACCCCGACGTCTACGCCTACGACGACCATGCGACGCGCACCCACGAACTCGCGGACGGCGATACCGTGACGATCGGCGACGAAGCGTTCGACGTGGTCTACACGCCCGGCCACGCCGACGACCACGTCTCGTTCGTCTCCGACTCGTCGCTGTTCTCGGGCGACGTGGTCGTCCACGACGACGGCGCCTTCGACTACGGCAGCTTCGGCCGGACCGACATGGCCGGCCAGTCGCGCGACCGACTCATCGAGAGCATCGAGGAACTGCTCGAGCGGATGCCCGAGGGCGTCGAGCACATGTACGCGGGTCACGGTAGCGTCTTCCACGGGAACGTCCAGGACGTCGTCAAAACGTCGCTCGAGCGGGCCAAAGAGCGAACGCCGAAGTATCCGGACGAGTAGCGAGAGCGTCCCGAAGACGGCGAACGGAATCGGACCGGCGTCGACTCGCCGCTCGAGCGCCGGGTCCGCATTTTGTCGTCCCCAGAAGATGGAAATACCCGGCGCTCGAACGGTCGATAGATGCTGCTGGTCCTCTGTGTCGACTTAGACGACGACCTCGGTCGCAAGACCGGCTTTTCGACGCCAGTCATCGGCCGCGAACCCGTCGAGGAGGCGGCCGTCGCCCTCGCGACGGCGGACCCGGAGGACTCCGACGTCAACGTAATTTTCCAGGGGCTGCACGTCTACGACGACCTGGCCGACCGAAACGAGAGCGTCGAGGTCGCCGTCGTCACCGGCAACGACGAGGGTGACGTCAACGCTAACCGCGAGGTCGGCGACGAGGTCGACACCGTTCTCGCGAGCCTCTCGACGGCCGAGGACGTGACCGCGCTCGTGATCACCGACGGCGCACAGGACGAGTCCGTCATCCCGATCATCCGCTCGCGGGTCCCCATCGACGGCGTCCGCCGCGTCGTCGTCCGGCAGGCCCAGAACCTGGAGTCGATGTACTACACGTTCAAACAGGTGCTGAACGATCCGGAGACGCGCGGCACGGTCCTCATCCCGCTCGGCATCCTCCTGTTGATCTACCCGCTCGCGCTGATCGGCAGCGCCCTCGAGATGCCGGGGTTCGTCATCGGGACGACCTCCGCGCTGCTCGGGCTCTATCTGATCTCGCGGGGGCTCGGCCTGGGCGAGCGCCTAGACGAGGCCGTCGAGCGCGCCCGCCGATCGCTGTACGCCGGCCGGACGACGCTGCTCGCCTACGTCGTCGCCGCCGCGCTGTTCGTACTGGGCGGCGTCAGCGGTATGAACACCCTCGAGTCGGTCCAGGAGTCGGCCTCGGGCGACGTCGGCGCTCCCGTCGTAGTGGCGGCGCTCGTCTACGGCTCGATTCAGTGGATTGCCGCAGCCGGAATCACCACCAGCCTCGGCCAGATCACCGACGAGTACATCGCAGGCAGACTCGAGTGGCGCTATCTCAACGCGCCCTTTTACGTAATCTCGATTGCAGTCGTCCTCTACGCGGTGAGCGCGTACTTCCTGGACGAGGTCGGGATCAACGTTCTGGCGGCGGCGCTGACCGTGGGTACGCTGCTCGGGATCGCCAGTACGCTCACGTTCGCCGTCCTCGAATCGCGGTACGCGGACGAGGAACCGGAGGACGCCAGCAGCGCCCGCTCGACCGACCGGCTCTGATACGATTTCCCGTCCGTCAGGTCCGGCGCACCCGCGACCCGGGCGGCGGTTGCGCCGGGACATCGGGACAGCAATCCGTACGAGGCCGCGTTCGTTTTGACACCCTGACTCGAGACCCGCGTCGACCCCAAAGCTTCATCTCGACGGTTGGTAACAGAAGACAGTATGGAGATCGACGCAGCGGTCGTTTCTGAAGAGGGCGGAGCGTTCGAGATCGAAACCGTCGACCTCGAGGAACCCCAGACGGGAGAGGTGCTCGTCCGCATCGTCGGCACCGGCGTCTGTCACACGGATCTGATCGTCCGCGACCAGTTGTACCCGACACCCCTGCCCGCGGTGTTGGGCCACGAGGGCTCCGGCGTGGTCGAAGCCGTCGGCGACGGCGTGAGCAACGTCGAAGCCGGCGATCACGTGGTGTTGAGCTTCGACTACGACGACGACTGCCACAGCTGTCACGCGGGGCAGCCGGCCTACTGCGAGTCGTTCTTCGAGCACAACTTCGGCGGCCAGCGTCCCGACGGCACCTCGCCGCTGTCGGCGGACGGCGACCGACTCAGCGGCCGCTTTTTCGGCCAGTCGTCGTTCGCGACTCACGCGATCGCAACCGAGCGCAACGTGGTTCCGGTCGAGACTGGAGACGACGTCCCGCTGGAGTTGCTCGGCCCGCTCGGCTGTGGGATCCAGACCGGCGCGGGCGCCGTCATCAACTCGCTCGACCCGCAGGCCGGCTCCTCGATCGCGATCTTCGGCGCCGGCTCCGTCGGACTCTCAGCCGTTATGGCCGCCGATCTCAAGGGGTGTGCCGAGGTCGTCTCGATCGACTTAAAGGAGAACCGACTCGAGATGGCCGCCGAGCTCGGCGCGACCGAGACGATTAACCCGGAGTCGGTCGACGACGTGGTCGACGCGGTCCGGGAGTACACCGACGGCGGCGTCGACTACGCCCTCGAGTCGACGGGCGTCCCAGACGTCGCCGAACAGGCCGTTCAGACGCTTACCCAGCGGGGAACGATGGGAATCGTCGGCGCGCCAGCGCTCGGAACCGAGGCGAGCTACGACGTCAACGACCTCCTCATCAACGGCCGGACGATCACCGGTATCGTCGAGGGCGATTCGATGCCACAGGAGTTCATCCCGGATCTGGTCGACCTCTATCGGCAGGGGAAGTTCCCGTTCGACGAACTCGTCACCTACTACGACTTCGAGGAGATCGAACAGGCCGTCGAGGACTCCGAGAGCGGCGATACGATCAAGCCGATCCTGCGAATGGGCGAGCCCTGAGACACCGCCCTCAACCGCCCTTCTCGTCGCTTACCGCTCCCGTTCGACGACGAACTCGGCCAGCTCGAGCAGGTACTCTCTCGCCGTCGGATCGACCACCTCCACGCGGTCGAGCGCGTCGAGCGCGCGGTCGGACTCGGCTCGAGCGCGGGCGTTTGCCTCCTCGGGCGTGAGATCGGTCACCTGGACGACCGACGGCCGCTCAAGGGCGGCGTCGTGGCCGGTCGGCTTCCCCAGTTCGCCGGGCTCGGCGATCGCGTCGAGGACGTCGTCTCTGATCTGGAAGGCGACACCGACCCGTTCGGCGTACTCGCCGAGCGCCTCGACGGTCCGCGGGTCCGAGTCGGCCGCGATGGCACCCAACTCCGCGGCGGCGCGAAACAGCGCACCGGTCTTGCGCCGGGCCAGCGTCATGTACTCGTCTTCGGTTTCGGGTTCGGCCGACAGCTCCGTCGCCTCGCCGACGCCGAGTTCGACCATCGCTTCGGCGACGACCTGCGTGGCCTGCGGGTCCGAGGAAAAGAGCGCGAACGCTTCGCCGAGTAGGCCGTCGCTCGAGACGATCGCCGGGCCGTAGCCGAACTCGGCCCACGCGCTGGTGGTTCCGCGGCGCAGCTCCGAGCGGTCGATGATGTCGTCGATCACGAGCGAGGCGCTGTGGACGAGTTCGATGCCGACGCCGAAATCAACCGCGTCCTCGGCCGATCCGCCGACGGTCTCGCAGGTCAACAGCGTCACCATCGGTCGGACGCGCTTGCCGCCCGAGAGGGCCGTGTGTCGGACCTCCTCGCGCAGCGCGTCCGGCTCGAGGCCGTCGACCACCTCGACGAGGCGCTCCTCGATCAGCGCTCGACGGCGCTCCAGACGATCCATTACCCGCGGTTAGGATGGGGACGAAAAGTACGTGACGGTTGCGACCGGCTCGTCGAGGTTGCGACCGACGGCAACAGCGTTATTTTCACACGCATCGCTCCGGATCGTATGGCAGACCTCGGGAATCCCTTCGGCGTCGACCTCGCGACGATGATCTTCGGAGCCGGTCTCTCGTTGCTCCTCTCGGCGAGCGTCATGAGCTACGAAGACGAGATCACGGGCTGGACCGCCCCGGAGTTACTCGGGGCGATCGGCGCCGCGTTCGTCGCCGTCGGGACGCTTCTGGGTATCACGCTGGTGATCGTCGGACTTCGGTAGCTCGCGGTCGGCGACTGTGCGGATCGCTATCGTGTTCCTGTCGCTGTCGCTCGAAGGGATTCGAGCTGCGACAAAAAAACCGAAAGTAAACGTCGAACCGCTACTGGAACTCTTCGGTCAGCGCAGGAACGACGTCGAAGAGGTCGTCGTGGATCGCGTAGTCGGCGATGTCCATGATCGGGGCGTTGGGGTCGGTGTTGATCGCGACGATCGTATCCGAACCCTTCATGCCGGCGACGTGCTGGACGGCGCCGGAGATACCGATCGCGATGTAGACGTCGGGCGTGACGACCTTCCCGGACTGGCCGACCTGGCGGTTTTTGGGCAGCCAGCCGTTGTCGACGATCGGGCGCGACGAGGAAATCGTTGCGTCGAGGGCGTCCGCGAGCTCCTCGATGAGTGGGAGGTTATCCTCTTCTTCGATCCCGCGGCCGACGGAGACGAGTACGTCGGCCTCGCTGATGTCGACGTCGCCGCCGCCGACTTCCTCGAATCCAGTTACCGTGGAGCCGACGGCGTCCTCGTCGATGTCGGCGTCGAAGGCCTCGACCGAGGCGTCGCCGGTGCCCTCAGCGGCGGGCCACTCGGCGCCGCGGATCGTCGCGACGGCCTCGCCGGAGAGTTCGTTGGTCGTCTCGACCTTGCCGCCGTACATCTCGCGGGTGGCCACGAGCGTGTCGCCGTCGGTCTCGAGGCCGACGGTGTCGGTGACGACGGGGAGATCGAGCGCCTTGGCGACGGCGGGCGCGTAGTCGAGGCCGTTGACGCTGTTCGGCGTCAGGACGAACTGCGGGGCGAGCTCGTCGTAGAGCTGGGTGATCGCCTGCGTGTAGACGTCGTGGTTGAACTCCTCACCGTGGGAAACGGTGTGGATGGCGTCGACGCCCTCGCGGTTGAGTTTCTCCGCGAAGTCGTCGACGGTGCCGCTGATGACGGCGAGGTGGAGGTCGCCGCCCGTCTCGTCGGCGAGCTGGCGGCCAGCGGTGATAATCTCGTAGCTGACGTCGCGCAGTTCGCCGCGGCGGTGGTCGGCGACGGCGAGAACGTCACTCATGGTGCCACCCCCTTGTCGCGGAGCAGGTCACCTAACTCGGCGGCGGTCTCCTCGGCGCCGCCCTCCCAGACGGTGACGTCGCTCTCGCTTTCTGGCTCGTACATGTCGGTGAGCTCGAGGTCGGAGTCGACGGCGCTGTCGTCGACGCCGAGGTCGTCGAGACCCTGGACGTCGAGCGGTTTGCGCTGGGCCTGGCGGATGCCGCGCAGGCTGGCGTAGCGGGGCTCGTTGATCCCCGTCTGGATCGTCAGGACGGCCGGGAGCTCGACGTCGGTCAGCTCCTCGACGCCGCCCTCGAGTTCGCGTCGCACCGACGCGACGCCATCGTCGAGGTCGTGCTCGAGGTGGTTGACGACGGCGCCCCACTGGTAGCCGAGGTGTTCGGCGACGGAGACGCCGGTGGCGCCGAAGCTGTCGTCGCCGGCCTGGACGCCCGTCAGCACGAGGTCGGGGTCTTCCTCCTCGATGACGGCGCTCAGGATCTCGGTTTTGGCGTTGACGTCCAGCAGGTCGACGCCCTCGAGGGAGTCGTCCCAGATGCGGACGGCGCGGTCGGCACCCTTCGCGAGTGCCTGGCGGATTGTCTGTTCACAGTCTTCGGGTCCGATCGTGACCGTGACGACTTCGTCAGCGATCCCGTCCTCCTGGAGCTGGACGGCCTCTTCGATGGCGTAGTCGTCCCACTCGTTGAGGTCGGCACCAAGGTACTGGTCGGCGATTGCAGTACCCTCGATTTCGAACTCGTCTTCAACGGTCGCGACTTCTTTGACCGTAACGAGGATTTTCATCATCTATCACTGCTACGTCCGTACCGTAAACCTTTTCGAAACGCGCTTTCAGGCCAGCCTCGTTTATTTAACACATGTGCGGTTGCGAACGGTTGGTGTTACGATGGTAGCGGCCCGCTCGGGGCCAGCTACCAGCGTTTTTCACGCAGCGGTACGGGATCACGAGACGGAAACGGTTTAACGCCGCCGCTGATAGTGCGTAGTATGGCAGACTGTCCGCTCGCCGACGACTGTCCGAGCTTCTCCGAGCGAATCTCGGGAATGGGGTGTCAGCACTACGGCGACCGCGGTGGAAAAGAGTGGTGCAATCATTACAGCCAGCCCATCGAGGATCTCAAAACCCAGCCTGTGAAACCCGGCGAGGAGATCGTCGTCGACGTCGTCGACATGCACGAGAGCGGCGCCGGCGTCGGCCGCACCGAAGATGGCTTCATCGTCATGGTCGACGGCGTATTGCCGGAGGCGCGCGCCCGCGTCGAGGTCACGCGGGTCCACAGCAACCACGCTCGAGCCGAGGAACTCGAGTTGCTGCCGATGGACGGTGACGAGGACGACGACGACGACGCGTCCGATGACGCGGAATCGACGGACGAGAGTGAGAGTGAGAGCGAGGGTGCGGACGAGGGGCCGTCCAGCCGCCGCGAGCGACTCGGCAGCCGAGAGAACTTCTGGGGCTCGTAGACGTCGCCCCTCGAGTGGACAGTGGACAGTCGTCGACCGACCGCGTTTTTCACAGCAGTTTCGCCGTTCGTGGCAACAAGACGTAAATACCACTTCGAACGACTGTTAGGCAATCGATGGCTGCAGGTTCGGGGAGTGGACGACGGCTCCTCGCGGTCGGTGCAGTTTGCTGTGCGATCGTCGGTCTCGTGCTCGCGGCGAGTGCGATGCCGATGCTCGCGTCGGAGTCGCCGGGTTCGGGCGTGTTCGATGGCGACTCACAGACCGACCTCGAGGACGGAGAGGCACAGTCAGAGCCGCCGCTGGCCCCTGACGGGGCCGATCAGGGTGACGGTGGTTCTGACGGCAGCGACCGAAACGGCGGCAGTGGAACGGGCGGCGAGTTCGGAGACGACTCGCTCAGCGGCGCCCTCGCAGACCGCGCCGCCGGCGCCGATAACTCGCTCGTCGAAGGCGCGCTCTACGGGTTCGCATCGGTGCTGTCGCTGTTCGACGACACCGGCGGTATCGACGGGGAGTTCGGGTCGGAACTCGAGTCGGACGACCTCGAGGACCTCGAGGAACAGGACGATATCGATCCGCCTGAGGACGCCGACGAATTCGACGACCTCGACGAGTCGGACGTCGATCTCGACGACGATGCGGGCGGAAGCGACGGAGCAACCGACGCTGACGGCGACGACGGAGACGATATCGAGACCGGTGACGACGCCGAGTACGGGAACGGCGACGACGATGTAGACGGCGATAATGGATCCGCCGACGGTACAGACGGCGGCGATGGCGACGGCGAAAGCGGTGACGGCTCAGATACCGACGACGGCCAGACGGACGACGTCGACGGCTCCGATGAAGTGGGTGATACCGACGCCGAATCCGGCGATACCGACGACGATCCGCTCGAAGCACCCGATCACTCGAGTGCCGATCAGGACGGCAGCGACGACGACGCAGACGACGAGAGCGACGACGGCGCCGGCGGAACCGAAGACGGCGGTGACGAGTCGTCCCTCGAGGACGCCGTTCCCGGTCTCTCCGGAGACGGACTGACGGCCGCGATAGTCGCCATCGTGCTCCTGTCTCTCGGATATATTTTCTACACGCGCGAGAATCCGATCGAGGTGATTCTCTCGCTTCCGGGACGGGTCGTCTCGCTCGCGCTGTCGGCCGTTATCGCCTGCTCGCAGGCTCTCGAGCGAGCGCTCGGGAGATTGCGAGAGCTTCGGTCGCTCGCCGAACTTCCGGGTCTCGTGCTGGCAGCGCTGACCGGCGCGGTGCGGTCGGCGTCGGACCGCGTGACCAGCGCCAGCGCGTCGCTGTTCGGCCGCGGAGCGACGGCCGACGAGGACGAAATCGAGCCGACGCAGACCCCTGCGCGCGAGCGCATCCGACGGGCGTTCGAAAGCGTGATCGACGCCGCGCCCATGTACCGCGGTCGCGTCGCGACGGCGACGCCGGCCGAGGTCGCCAGCCGAGCCACCGAGGCCGGCGCACCATCGAAGCCGGTCGAGACGATTACGGACTCCTTCCGCGACGTGGAGTACGGCGACCGCGACCCCGAGACCTACCTCGAGCCGACGGCGACGGCCCACGACGAGTTGCGGTCGGCGCTCGAGAACGAGGCGAGCGACGGCGGCGGTGACGGCGACGACGCCGACGACGACCACTCGAGTGGGAGCGTGTCGAACGGAGGCGAGTGCGATGAGTAGAACGCCGTCGACCGTCGGGCTCGCACTCCTGACGGTCCCCGCAGTCGCGTTAGTCGCCGCCGGCGGGCTGATTCTCTTTCGGCCGGCGCTGGTCCTCGAGACCGTGCCGGAGCTGGAACCGGTCGTCGCGTCACTCGAGCCCGAGACGGTCGTGCTCGCGCTCGTACTGTTGCTCGTCGCGTTCGCGCCGACGGTCGGAATCGCGAGCCGACTCCGGCCGTCGGCGACGTCGGCGCTCGTCGATGACGGCTCGTCGGATCGGTCGTGGACGCCGGTCGATCCTCGCGACTCGAGTGCTCGGTCGACCGTCGTCGGCGCGTCGATCGACGAACAAATTTCGCTCGCGACGGCCTACGAGGACGAGCCTCGAGACGTTCGCGAGGCGGCGCGCGAATCGCTCTGCGAGACGCTGCGGCCGGTCGCGGCGACGGCGTACGCGAACCGCGCCGGCGTCGCCGACGACGACGCTCGAGCGGCGGTCGAGGCCGGCGTCTGGACCGACGACCCGCGGGCTCGCGCGTTCCTCGCGGGGCCCGACGGACCGTCGACGCCGCTGTGGTGCTGGCTCGTCGACCTGCTGACCACGTCCGACCCGTTCGGCCGGCACCTCGAGGCGACGCTCGACGAAATCGACCGCTTGCAGTCCGCGGCGACGATCGAGCGGCCCGAGACGACGACCGACGCGACGGCGGCACGCTCGAGCGCGGACTCGGGGGACGACTCGAGCGCCGACGATCGAACTGCGGCGTCGGCCGCGGAGGTGTCGGCGTGAGCGACCGCGGCCGACAGGCTCGCTGGCAGGTCGCGCTCGTGGTCGCGCTGGTGACGTGTCTCGTCGCCGTCGCGCTGGGGTTGCCGGCGCTGTTTTTCCTCGCGATCGTCGCGCTGGGATTCGTCCTCGTCGGCGAAGCGAGCCGAACGCCGGCGCTTTCGGCGACGGAGCCGGCGGCCGAATCTGGAAGCGCATCCGCGCCCGGTGCCGAGTCCGCGAACGACGGCGACGACGAACGATCGGACGCCGAGGACGGAGCGCGCGTCGAGACCGCCGATGGACTCCGATTCGAACGCACACTCGAGGAGACGCGCGTTCGCCCGGGACGGTCGGTGACGGTGACGATCGCGGTGACGAACGAGTCGTCGCGGGTGGTCCCCGACGTTCGCGTCGTCGACGAACCGCCGGCCGAGGTTCCGGTGACGCGGGGCTCGCCCGCGTTCGCGACGGCCGTCCAGCCGGGCGAGACCGTCGCACACGAGTACGAACTCACGCCGCCCCGCGGCGAGTACGCGTTCGGGTCGATGACGGTTCGGGCGCGGTCGCTTCCCGCGACGGCCCTCGCGACCGTCGAGCGCGAGCCGGCGGGGGACGCCGAGTTCACCTGCGAGACGCTGCTCGACGCCTTCCCCTTTCAGGATCGGACGATTCAGTTCGTCGGGCAGGCGCCGACCGACGACGGCGGCAGCGGCATCGAGTTCTTCTCGACGCGGGAGTATCGCCGCGGCGATCCGATCAACCGAATCGACTGGCACCGGTACGCTCGCACGCGCGAACTCACGACCGTCGAGTACCGCGAGGAGCGAGCCGTCACTATCGTCTTCGTCGTCGACGACCGCCGCGACGCCCACCGGGAGCGTCCCGAAGGCGGCCCCGACTCGTTCGATCTCACCCTCTACGCCGCCTCCCGAGGCGTCGTGGCCTCGATCGAAGACGGCAACCGGACCGGTCTGGCGTCGCTGTCGGGCGAGTGGGTCGATCCCGGCGCCGACGGCGGCGTTCGCCGTCGGGTCGAGGAGACGCTCGAGGACGTCTCCGCCGGAACCAAAACTGAGACCGCCGGAAACCGGGGCTCGAGGCGATCGCGGACGGGCTCGGCGGTCGCCGACGGCGGCTCGCTGGCGGTCGACCTCGAGCGACGACTGCCGAACCGCGCGCAGGTCGCGTTCTGCACGCCGCTGCTCGACGACGCGGGCGTCGAACTCGTCGAAACGCTGCGAACCCACGGTCGCGCCGTCACGGTCGTCAGCCCCGACGTGACCGCCGCGACCGAGACGGGCGATCCGTCGGCGGGAATGCGGGCCGTCGGACTCGAGCGAACCAACCGAATCGACGCGCTCCGCGGCGTCGGCGCCGTCGTCGTCGACTGGAACCTGACGGAGCCGGTGTCGGTCGGGCTCGCACGAGCGTTTCGCGCGCAGAACGGAGGCGGATCGCCGTGAGTTCCGATTCTGCGGCCGGAAGTGTCGGCGACTCCGCGTTCGGTTCGCGCTCCGAGTCCGATCGATCGTGGCGTGCGGTCGCCCTCGAGACTGCGAAAGAAACCCTCGGGGTGCTCGAGCGCGCCTGCTGGCGGGCGCTGGCGCGGCCGACGGCGAGCGACGTCGCGATGGTCGTCGCGACGCTGTCGATCGGTGTCGTCGTCGGCTCGCAACTCGTCGGGACCGAACTGGCGGCGCTCGCGATCGTCGCCGGCCTCGGCGCGGCGACGGGTGCGCGATTGCTCGCGAGCGATCGGCCGATCGTCCGCGGGTTCGGCGGCGCGGTCGCCGTTCCGGTCGCGATTCTGGTCGCGTCGCCGCTACTGGTGGCCGGTGCGCTGGTGCTTACGTCCTCTGAGGTCGGACTCTTCGCCGGACTTTCGGTCTGGGCGCTGGTCGTCGCGGCGCTCGCTGCGGGGCTCGTTTCCTGGGACCGACTCGGCGACGGCGGCGTTCGCCGGGGCGCGACGGGGACGACGCTGGCCGCGGTCGGCGTCGTCGGGGTCCTCGTCCTCCGACTCGTTCCCGAATCCGGCGTCCGCGAACACGCCGGTACGGCGGCGACGGACCTCCTCGGAGCCGCCGGAACCGTCGTCGTTGCGGCCGACGGTTCGTGGGCGGTCCTCACCTTCGCCGGACTGCTGTTCGCGACGGCGGTTGCGACGCGGCTGACGCTCGGCTACCTCCCCCTCGAGCGGCTCGTTCCGCCGGACGGCCGGCGAACGTTCGTCGATGCGGTCGCGCGAACGCGCTGGTCGTGTTCGATGGTGACTCGCATCGCGCTCGCGGGCGGACTCGCGGCGGTCGCCGCAGCACCGGCTCTCGAGTCGGTCGATTCGGTTCCGATAACGCCCGCAGAGCTTCGGGGAACGGTCCCGGCGCCCGCCGGCGACGCGCTCGCGACGCTCGTCACGGCGCCGGGGCTGCGAGTCGCACTCGTCGTGTTGTTCGGTACTCTGGTGTCGCTGGCTGCCCTCGAGTGGTGTCGGCGCGCCCTCGGGCGGAGCGTCGCCCGGATTCTCGCGCGGCTGCTCGCCCCGATCGCCGGCGGTGCGCTCGTCGCGCTCGTCCTCGCCCGCGCGCTCTCGGAGACGGCCCTCGAGGCCGATCTCGCGGGGCTGCTCGAGGGGACGGCGCCGCCGTCGGTCGTCGACCTGATCGGCGCGTTTCCGCCGTTCGCGCTGGCGGCGGTGCTCCTTGTCGCCGTGCTCGGCGTGCTCTCGGCGCTGTTCTGGACGGTCACGATCCTGCGCGTCGTTCGGATCCTGCCACCGCGGGCGATCGGGGCGGCGCTGGCCGCTGGCTCGATCTTCCTGCTGGCCGTCGGACTCGCGGTCGTCGGACAGGTCGAGACCGCCGTCGTGACGGCCGCGGGGTCGTTCGTGTTGTGGGATATCGGCGAGTACGCGGACGGCGTGCGGCGGGAACTCGGCCGAGAGGCGGCGACGTTGCGAGCCGAACTCGTCCACGTCGGCGGCTCGCTGCTGACCGGCGCGTTCGTCGCCGGGAGCGTCGTCGCGCTCTACCGGTGGATCACGGCCGACGTCCCGGTCACCGACCCAGCCTACGCGGCGATCGCGGTCGGTTCGGGGCTGCTCGCGCTCGTGCTCGTGACGTGGGCGCTTCGCGGGTGAGTCCGCGATCAGGCGTTGACTTCCGCGGACCGAAGCGTTTTGTCAGTCCACCGTGTCTACCGGTACCATGGAACGACTTTCGTTGTCGAACTCTGCGTTCGAAGGGGACAACAACACCTACCTCTTCGCTGACGAGCGGGAGGTAACCATGATCGATACCGGCGACGGCATGCCGGGAACGCGCGAGCAACTCGAGTCGGCCTTCGCGGAGCGCGGCCTCACGTTCGCCGACGTCGACCGGATCTTTCTCACCCACTGGCACGGCGACCACACCGGGCTGGCTGGCGAGATTCAGTCCGAAAGCGGCGCCGAGGTCTACGTCCACGAATCGGACGCGCCGCTCGTCGAGGACGACGAGGACGCTTGGGCGGCGATGCACGACCGGCAGGAACAGTACTTCGAGGAGTGGGGGATGCCGGAGGCCAAGCGGGAGGTCCTCCGGGAGCGGATGGCCGGCAGCGAGACGTCGAACGCGACCCCAACCGTGACGACGTTCGAGGGCGGCGAGACGTTCTCGGTCGGCGACCGCGACCTCGAGGTCGTCCACGCCTCGGGCCACGCCGCGGGACTCAGCATGTTCGAGACGACCATCGACGGCGAGGACGCGGTCTTCTCCGGCGACGCGCTCCTCCCGGTCTACACGCCGAACGTCGGCGGCGCCGACGTCCGCGTCGACCACCCGCTCGAGAAGTATCTGCGGGCCCTCCAGCGCATCGTCGACGCCGACTACGACCGCGCGTGGCCGGGCCACCGCGATCCGATCGCGGAGCCGGCCGCCCGCGCCCAGCACATCATCGACCACCACGAGGAACGATCCTGGCGCGTCCTCGACGCGCTCGATCGAAAGGGGCCCTGTAACACCTGGACCGTCAGCGACGACCTCTTCGGCGACCTCGAGAGCATCCACATCCTCCACGGGCCCGGCGAATCGTACGCCCACCTCGAGCACCTGGAACGGGCGGGGACGGTCGTCCGCGAGGGCGACGAGTATCGGCTGGCCGACGGCGTCGCGGACGAACTCGCCGCGGCGGACGAAGAACGCTGGGAACTCGAGTACTGAGTCGTTCCCGGCGTCGGAGCCGCCTCGCTCGGCGCCGTCACCGTCTCCGTCGCGATATGACGGTTCGTCTCGACAGCGACGCGTCATCGCACGTCGTAGTGCTATCGACGCATCGCTCGAGTAGAAGTGGACGCTCGACTCCGAAAGAGCACCCCCCAAGGTGACTCTCGTTCCCACGAGGGGAACTTCGCGACGTGAGGCACGGAGCACGTGTCACGGACACTGCACTTCGTGGCGCACTGTTCGCGCGGGTGCAGCTTCCACAAACCAGTTGATATAGCTACTGGTTAGCGAAGAAATCGAGAGACGACGATGAGGTAGGGTATCGAAACGCGTCGTCGCAATCGCGTCTCGTACGGGTTACTGTCCGTCAGGTCCGGCGCACCCGCGACCCGGGCGGCGGTTGTGCCGGGACATCGGGACAGCAATCCGTCTCAGTCGTCCATCGACGGGACCGGCACGCTCTCGAGCGCACTCTCGACGACCGTCCGCGGATCGACGCCGCGGACGTCGGCCTCCGTCGTCAGGACGAGCCGATGGTCCAACACGGGGTGGACGACCGCGCGGACGTCCTCTGGGGCGACGTAGTCGCGCCCGGAGAGCGTCGCGCGGGCGCGACTCGCCTCGAAGAGCCGCTGGAGACCGCGCGGCGAGATGCCGACGTCGACGCGCTCGTCGTCGCGCGTCGCCCGACAGACGTCGACGAGGTACTCCCGGATCGGGGGCTCGACGGCGACCGTTTCGGGTACCGACTGCAGGTCGAGGACCGACTCGCGGTCGACGACGCTGCCGACCGTCGGCGTCCGCGAGTCGCGACTCGCCCGCCGGTCCAGCAACTCGAGGTCGCCCGCGCGATCCGGATATCCCATCTTCGTTTTGACCATGAAGCGGTCGACCTGCGCCTCCGGCAGCGGGAAGGTCCCCTCCTGTTCGACGGGGTTCTGCGTCGCGATGACGAAAAACGGGTCGGGCAGGTCGCGCGTCTCCCCGCCGATCGAGACCTGGCCTTCGCCCATCGCCTCGAGCAGCGCCGCTTGTGTCTTCGGCGGCGCGCGGTTGATTTCGTCGGCCAGGACGACGTTCGCGAAGATCGGTCCGGCCTCGAAGGAGAACTCGCCGGCGTGTTCGTCGTAAACGTGCGTTCCGGTGATATCGGCCGGCAGCAGGTCCGGCGTGAACTGGATCCGGGCGAACTCGAGGTCGAGCGCGGTCGCCAGCGTCCGCGCGGTCAGCGTCTTCCCCGTTCCGGGAACGTCCTCGAGCAGGACGTGTCCCTGCCCGACGACGGCGGTCAGAATCGTTTCGAACAGCTCCCGTTCCCCGATGACGGCGCTCCCGATTGCCTCGAGGACGCCCTCGCAGGTCCTCGCGGCCTCGTCGACGTTCATGGCCGATGACAGTCACGGAACCGATATATACCGTTCGGCCGTCGGTCGCCCGTGACGCGAGGTCCGGCGAGCGGTCGGACCGGGGGAGCTTTGATCCCGGCGGCGTTTCACACTGGTATATGGGTGTTCGCGAGATCGGCTGCGGCAGGGNTCCGGTTCGGATACGGACTCGGGATCGAGCGCGCGTTCGAACCCGCGTTCGCACTCGAGTTCTAATTTCCCTTCGGAGGCGGTCGCGATGATCGACGACGTCGAGGAGTTGCTCGAGGAGATCGGCTTCGACGACGAGACGAGCGTGCTCACGCACCGACAGGCGCAGGTGCTGGCGCTGCGCGAACGCGACGTCTCCCAGGCCGACATCGCGGACGCGCTGGGGACCTCGCGGGCGAACGTCTCGTCGATCGAGTCGAGCGCGCGCGAGAATCTGGAGAAAGCCCGCGAGACGGTCGCCTTCGCGGAGGCGCTGCGAGCGCCGGTCCGCGTGCGCGTTCCGGCCGGAACCGACCTGTACGACGTTCCACAGCAGGTGTACGACGCCTGCGACGAACAGGGCGTCAAGGTCGACCACACCGCACCGGATCTGATGAAGATCGTCAGCGACGCCGCCGGGTCCGCCGTGAGAGGACGACAGATCTCGACGCCGCTGATCGTCGGCGTTACCTCCGACGGCATGGTTCGGGTTCGCCACCAGGACCGCAGCTCCGAACAGGGGAACCGGTAGCACCGACGAGCGTATCGTCGGTGTTCGTCGCTCCGTCGGGTGTGAGTACGGGACCTGGTTCTCGAACTTGAACGAACCGGCAGACCGAAAGGCACCGCCGCTGTAGACGGAAGCGATGACTGCCAACCTGCCGGAATCGCTGGCCGATTCGTGGCGAGCCAAGGGGAACCGGACCGGCGAATCGAGCGTTCTTCTGGCGTCGATTACGGCCGAAACGACCGTCTTCGAGCCGACCGACCCCGCCGACGGCCTCGAGGCGGCAGCCGGCAGCGAGATCCCGGTTCGATCGCTGTTCACGGTCGATCTCTCGATCTCGCCGTCGCTGTCGAGTCTGGGGATCGATCCCGACTCGGCCCTCGAGAAGGCCGCGCCGAAGGCCCGGTCGCAGTTCGTTGACACCCTCGAGAGCGAGGGACTGCGCGTCGACGAGACGCGCAACACCCTCGAGTTCGAGGCCGCGAACGGAAACGAGGGAGTCTGGTTCGTCTTCGACGTCGCCTATCCGCTCGCGACCGCGGTCGACGAGGCAGACGACACCGGAGCCGACGAAAACGAATCCGCGGAGCCGCCTCGAATCGACGCCGAAGGCCACATCGCCGTCTGGCCGCTCGAGTCGACGCTCGGCATGGCCGGCGGCGTGTTGCCGCTCGAGGGACTCGACGCGGCGTCCGTCGGTGCAGTCGACGGCGCGGCCGGCGCGGACGAGACGCCGGTCGCAAACGGTGGCGTTCCGGCGGCGGACGACGACGTCGTTCCGGCTTTCGACGTCGACCCGGAGCGGGATCGGGAGACGATCGCGTCGCTGGTTCGGACGATCGAACCCGTCGCCGCGGACTCGACGGACGCCGACGGCGACGAGAACGAGGACGAGTAGGTCGACGCAGTCGCCGAAATCTGCGCTTTCTTTCGGCTCGAGTCGACGCGAACGTGATCCATGCGGCTATCGGGGGGACAACGATGGTTGTCACCACTGGAAATACTGCGTTACTCGCCGGGCTTATGCGGCCGGACGGTGGGATAGACCCATGGGTGATACGCGCCGATCGACGGATCGTGGAGCGCCAGCGGCGGACGACGGCCCCGGCTTTTCGGCCGCGGCCGAGCGGATCTCCGATCCGTGCTACGCGCTCGATACCGACCTCGCGTACACGTACGTTTCGGACCGAGTACGGACGCTCCTCGAGCAGGACTGCGGTGACGGTGGCGAGAAACGAGACGACGACGACGCGAGCGCCGCGACCGAAGCGGCCGACGAGGGAACCCAGGAGACCGCGGGCACGACGGCGACCGCTCCCGACCGCCTCGATGCGCTCTTTCGCGACGCCCACGAGCGAGCGAACGAGCGCGGCGAACCGCTGACTGCCGCGGCGTTCGACGAGCCGACGGACACCTGGATCGAAGCCCGGTGTTACCCCGACGAGACGGGGATGACGGTGCTTTGTCGCGAGATTTCCGGTCGTCGGGAGCGCGAGCGGGAACTCGAGGCCGACGTAGGGCGACTGCGGGCGATCTTCGAGAACGCACACGACGCGATCGTCGTCGGGAACGAACGCGAGATTACGGCGGCCAACCCGGCGGCGACCGATCTGTTCGGCCTCGAGTACGCGGCGCTGACGGGGCGCTCGCTCAAGGAATTCATCGGCGACGACCACGACATCGGCTCGAACTGGGACGAGTTCGTCGAGCGCGGCCGCCACCGCGGCTCGTTCTCGGTCAGCCGTCCCGACGGCAGCGAGCGGATCGTCGAGTACACCGCCGTCGCCAACGTGTTGCCGGATACACACCTTGCGATCCTCCGGGACGTGACCGAGGCGCGGCTGCGCGAGCGCGAACTCGAGGCCCAGCGGGCCCGGCTGGCGGCGCTCAACCACGTCAACGGCGTCGTCCGAGAGATCAACGACGCGATCGTCAGCGGTTCGACGCGAGCCCAACTCGAGGCGGCGGCCTGCGAGTCGCTCGCCGACTCGCCGTCCTACGAGTTCGCGTTCGTCGCGGACGCCGACGCGCGGGCGCAGACGATCACCCACCGCGTCGAGGCGGGCGTCGACGGCTACGTCGACTCGATTCCGCTGTCGATCGACCCCGACGACCCCGCCGGGCGGGGGCCGGCCGGGACCGCAATCCGCACGGGCGAGGTACAGGTCTCGCCCGACGTCTTCGCAGACCCCGACTTCGAGCCCTGGCGCACCGACGCCCGCGAGCGCGGCTATCGGGCGGCTGCGGCGATTCCGATCACCCACGACGGCGCGTTGTACGGCGTTCTCGGCGTCACGAGCGCGCGCCGGAACGCCTTCACGGACGAGGAACGCGACGTCGTCGGTCAACTCGGCGAGATTCTCGGCCACGCGATCGCCGCCGTCGAGCGAAAGCGCGTCCTGCTCGGCGACGAGCTGACCGAACTCGAACTCGTCCTCGAGGACGCCGTCGAGATGGTCGACGGGCCCGAGATGGACGACCACACGGTCCAGTTCGATCGGGTCGTTCGGGTCGACGACGATCGCTACCTCGAGTTCGGCACGACGGCCGCCGAGACGATCCCGCGACTCGAGTCGCTCGTCGAGTGCGTGCCCCACTGGGAGGATCTCGACGTCGTCGAGCGCTCGGCCGGCGACGTCACGTTCGAACTGACGATCGACTCGCCGCCGCTGTTCGGGACGATCGACGCCCACGGCGGCTACGTCGAGGCGGCGGCCCTCCGCGGCGGCGACTACACGGTGACGGTTCACCTCCCGCGAGGAACGGACGTTCGCGACGTCGTCGACGAGATCACCGCGGTCTATCCGAACGCTCGGACGGTCGCCCGCCGGCAACTCGCGGCCGCACCGGAATCGCTCGAACAGGTTCGCACGCGCCTGTCGGACTCGCTGACCGACCGCCAACGAACCGCCCTCGAGCTGGCCTACTACGGCGGCTACTTCGCGTGGCCGCGCAGTAACTCCGGCGAGGAGCTCGCCGACTCGATGAGCGTCTCGCCGCCGACGTTCCACGAACACCTCAGAGAGGCCCAGCGAAAGCTCACAGCGGCGTTTATCGATGGGTCGCAGCGGGCGGCGACGACCGACGGCGAGTGACGTACTCGGCGGGACCGGGACCACCGTCTCCTCGCGATCGAGCGGGCGGCCATCACGACGGCGGCGATCTCCCGGGTTTGATTACGTCGCCGTTCCTCGGTCCACACATGCAAACGCACATCGTTCCGGTCGGTTTCGACTACGACCGGCTGATCGCGCCGCTCGTGCGCGATCAGATCGACGTCGACAGCGTCATCCTGCTCGAGGGTGCCGTCGGCAGCGAGGCCAACGTCGAGTACTCCCGGCACCTCTCGGAGAAACTCGAGACCGACTTCCGAAACCTGCTCGGGGCGAGCACGGAGCGGTTCGTCCTCTCGGACGTCTACGACTACGACGCGGCCTTCGAGCAGGCTTACGATCTCATCACGGCCGAACTCGACGCCGGTAACGAGGTCTGGGTCAACATCGCCGCGATGCCCCGAACCGTCAGCTTCGCGTTCGCCAACGCCGCCCACTCGCTGATGCTCGAGCGCGAAGAGGATCGCGAAGGAATTCACACCTACTACACGGCCCCCGAAAAGTACCTCGAGACCGAACTCGCCGAGGAGTTGCGAGAGCAGATCGCCCTGCTCGAGGACCTGGGGGCCGACGGTACCGGGACCGACGACGAACGCGGGATCGAGACCGACGGCATCGACGGCGAGCGCCTCGAGCGCCGCCTCGAGAGCGCCCGGGACCTCCTCTCGGAGTTCGACGAGCGCGGGACGACGATCGGCGCCAAGGAGATCGACGGCAGCCACATCGTCGAACTGCCGGTCGCCTCCTTCTCGAACGTCAAACCGTTCGAGGAACTCATCCTCTACAAGTTAGGCGAGGACGGCGAGTTCGCCTCCGTCTCCGAACTCGCGGAGTCGCTGGCCCGGGAACTCAACGAGGAGTACACCGACAGCTTCCGCTCGAAGGTGATCTACAACGTCGATCGGCTCGGTCCGGGCGGAAAGGGCTACATCGAACGCGAGGAACACGGGAAATCCTACCGGACTCGGCTCTCGCGGATCGGCGAGCTGTGGGTGCGTGCGCACTCGGACGACTCGAGCGCGCAGTAGTTCTCACAGCTTCGCCGCGATCTCGTCGGCGAACGTCGACAGCGCCGCCGTCCGATCCTCGTTTTGTATCCCGACGATCGCGTGGTCGAGTCCGTACCCCTCGAGTCGCCGGAAGTACTCTCGGAACCACTCGATCCCGGCGTGAAACCCCAAATGCAGCGGTTCGGGCCCGGCCGTCGGATCGTCGGCCAACTCGACCCGGATCGCGATGGCGAACGGTTTCTCGCCCGCTCGCTCTCGCCAGTCCGCGAGGTAGCTCTCGAGGGTCGACTCCGGCAGGTGGTAGAACAGCCAGCCGTCGCCGTTCGCGGCGATCCACTCGTCAGACTGTCGGGAGTTGCCGGTCGGGAGCAGCGGAATCGTCTCCGCGGTCGGCTTGGGAACGACGTCGAGGTCACCCTCGAGGCGACCCCACTCGCCTTCGAGTTCGGGGTATTCCTCGCGCCAGCACGCCCGAATCGCCTCGAAACGCTCGCGAAAGCGGCGGCCTCGATTCTCGCGGTCGACGTCGAAGGCGTCGAACTCGGGGTCGCGGTCGCCCGAGGCGACCCCCATCACGAGTCGGCCGTCGGAGAGTCGATCGACGGTAGCCGCCGATTTCGCGACGTGGATGGGATGGCGGAGGGTGAGCACGATGCTCGAGGTCCCCAGCGCGATGTCGTCGGTGTGGGCGGCGACCTGCGAGAGCCACGGCCAGGCGTCGAACGTCTGACCCGCGTCGCCGAACTTCGGCCAGTAGGTCGGCACGTCTCGTACCCAGAGGCCGTCGAAGCCGACCGATTCGGCGTGTCGTGCGAGCCGGATCTCCTCGGCGACGTCCGGCGTCGAGCGGTTCGCTCCCGTCAGCGGAAAGCCGACGCCGAAAGAGAGGCCGTCGTCGTCGAACAGTCGTCGGTAGCCCGCGTTTTCGTGTCCACGAGTCGGCATTCGCTCGAGCTATCGGCTCCGGGCGGATGTCGGTACCGGTTCCGATCTCGTTTCGGTTCTGGTCCGGGTCCACTCTCGAGCGCCGGTGCTCAGATCTCGACGGCGAACGGCGCGAACTCGGCGGCGCGGCTCGCGAAGCCGCCGAGCAGCGTCGCCACGTCCTCGAGATCGTCGGTGTCGATCACCTCGACGGGTGTGTGCATGTACCGGTTCGGAACGGAGACGACCTGCGAGGGGATCCCGCCGGCCGCGGTGAAAAAGCCGTCCGCATCCGTCCCCGTCCCGAGGCCGAGCGCCTCGATCTGGACGTCGACGTCGCGGTCGGTCGCGACCGACTGCAGCGCCTCGAACAGCACCGGGTGGTTCGTACTCCCCCGGCCGAGCGCCGGTCCCGCGCCGAGTTCCATCCGGCTCGTCTTCTCGCTCGGCGCCGACGGGTAGTCGACGGCGTGACCGACGTCGACGACGACGACGGCGTCGGGATCGAGGTCGAAGCCGACCATCTGCGCGCCCTTGACGCCGACTTCCTCCTGGACGGTCGAGACGGCGTAGACGGTCGCCTCGGCGTCGTTCTCGACCGCCGTTCGGAACCCTTCGGCGGCGGCCCACGTCCCGACGCGGTTGTCGATCCCGCGGGCGGCCAGCCGGGTCTCCGAGAGCCAGGAGACCGTCGACGAGAACGTGATCGGGTCACCGATCTCAAGGCGCTCTTTCACTTCGTCCTCGCTTTCGGCACCGATATCGATCCAGAGATCCGAGACGTCGGGGCTCTCACCGTCCTCTTCCCGGAGGTGGATCGCCGTCTGGCCGATCACGCCCTCGACGGGACCGTCCGCGGCGTGGATCGTCACGTGCTGGCCCTGCGAGACCGACGGATCGCTGCCGCCGATACGCCCCGGCCTGACGAAGCCGTCGTCGTCGATCGATCTGACGAGAAAGCCGATCTCGTCGGCGTGGCCGGCGAGTGCCACCTCGGGCGCGTCGGGGCCTCCCTCGTAGACGGCGACGGCGTTGCCGTAGGCGTCCGTCCGCACGTCGTCTGCGAACTGTTCGACGTACTCGAGCCAGACGCGCTGGCCGCGGGTTTCGTAGCCCGACGGCGAAGGCGTCTCGAGCAGGTCGACGAGCGCGTCGCGTGAGTGTGCGTCCATATCCTCCACTTTGATGCAGCAGATACATAGCGTCGCCGCTACCGGTGGCAGAAAAAACGAAAATCGAAGCGTGGCACGAGCGTCGATCGAATGACCGATGAGTCGGTCAGTCGACGAGTCGATCAGTCGTCGGCGGGCGCGGCGCCGGAGCCGCCTTCGGCCTGCTCTTTCGTCCAGGCGAGCTTGCCACCGGCGGCGAGGATGTCGCGTTCGCGCTCGGAAGCGTCGAGCGTCGCGGTGTACTCCTCGTCACCGACGCGGACGGTGAACTCTTCTTGACCGGAGGTGACGGCCTCGTAGACGTCGTCGACGATTTCGACCTCGTCGCCCTGGTCGATGTCCTCGTAGGTGTCCTCGTCGATCGTCAGCGGGACGATACCGAAGTTAAAGAGGTTCGCGCGGTGGATCCGGGCGAAGCTCTGGGCGAGGACGGCCTCGATGCCGAGGTACATCGGACACATCGCGGCGTGCTCTCGCGAGGAGCCCTGGCCGTAGTTCTCGCCGGCGACGAGGACGCCGCCGTCGGCGTTCTTCGCGCGCTCGGCGAACGTGTCGTCGACCCGGGAGAGAGTAAACTCGGAGAGCTTCTCGATGTTCGACCGGTACATCAGGATGTCCTGCGTCGCAGGAATGATGTGGTCGGTCGTGATGTTGTCCTCCATCTTCAGGTGGACCTCGCCGGCGATGTCCGAGCCGAGTTCGTCACGCAGCGGGACGTCGCCGATGTTCGGGCCCTTGACGAGCTCGTCGTCGACGGCCTCCTCGGGCGTGATGAGGTCGGTCTTCGAGCCGTCGTACTCGTCGGGAAGCTCGACGCCGGGCGCCTCGACGTCGTCGAGGTTGCGCGGGTCGGTGATCTCGCCCTCGATCGCCGCGGCGGCGGCGACCTCCGGCGAACAGAGGTAGACGTTGTCGTCTTCGATACCCGAGCGGCCCTCGAAGTTGCGGTTGAAGGTCCGCAGCGAGACGGAGTCGGAGGCGGGAACGTGACCGATGCCGATACAGGCACCACACGTCGCCTCGGAGAAGTTGACGCCAGCCGCCATCATCTCCGCGACCCAGCCCTCGCGGGCGAGCATCTCGGAGGCCTGCTTGGAGCCGGGCGCGACGATTGCCTCGGTCTTCTTGTTGACCTCGCGGCCCTCGAGCATCTTGGCGACGGGGAGGATGTCCTCGTAGCCGCCGTTCGTACAGGAGCCGACGATGACCTGCTCGACGGACTCGCCCTCGACTTCGCTGACGGGGACGACCTTGTCGGGCATCGACGGCTGGGCGATCAGCGGCTCGAGATCCGAGAGGTCGACGACGATCTCGTCGTCGTACTCGGCGTCGTCGTCGGGCTGAAGCTCGACGTACTCGTCACCGCGGTCGAGGCGCTCGAGGTAGTCTTCGGTCTGCTCGTCGGTCGGGAAGATCGACGAGGTCGCGCCGAGTTCGGTGCCCATGTTCGTGATCGTCATGCGCTCGGGCGCGGTGAGCGACTCGACGCCGGGTCCGGTGTACTCGAGGATCTTGCCGACGCCGCCTTTGACGGAGAGACGGCGCAGGAGCTCGAGGATGACGTCTTTCGCGGTGGCCCACTCGGGGAGTTCACCCTCGAGTCGGACGTTGACGACTTCGGGCATCTCGATGTAGTAGGGAGCGCCGCCCATGGCGACGGTGACGTCGATTCCGCCGGCACCGATTGCGAGTTCACCGAGGCCGCCGGGGGTCGGGGTGTGGCTGTCCGAGCCCAGCAGCGTCTTGCCGGGGGCCGCGAAGTTCTCGCGGTGGACGTTGTGACAGATGCCGTTGCCGGGTCGGGAGAAATACGCGCCGTACTTGCCGGCAGCAGAGCGGAGGAAACGGTGGTCGTCGGTGTTTTTAAAGTCGAACTGGTAGGTCTGGTGGTCGCAGTACTGCGCTGCGATCTCGGTCTGGACCTCGTCCAGTCCCATCGCTTCGAACTGGAGCCAGACCATCGTACCGGTCGTGTCCTGGGTAAGTACCTGGTCGATCTCGATCCCGATTTCCTCGCCGGTCTCGAGTTCGCCCTCGACGAGGTGGTCGTCGAGAATCTTTTCGGTGAGAGTCTGTCCCATAGCACCCGAAACTCGGCTTTCCGTCGTGATAAATCCAGCGTGTTTTGGTGAGGTTTTGGTAGTCCGAAGCGGGAAACGTACCGGGTTTCACGTAAGTTTTGCACCAACGACGGGGGGTGCCGAACGATGAGTCGACGACTGTGGACTCGACTCGGCGTCTCGAGTCGGATCGAGACGAGTCGGCGCGGGCCGCGGCGACGCCGAGCACCTCGAGTCGGGACCTGCCGTGCCTTCCGCTCTCACCCACGCCGGCCGTTCTCTCGGGTGTCGCGAACGGATACGCTTTTCTCGTTGCCGTCGCGTTGTGTCCACATGTTCCGCTCCGGTGCGTTCGTCGCCGAGCACGTCTCGCCGACGACCGACGAGCAGGTCCAGCCAAACGGCGTCGACCTCACCGCAGACGTCGTCTTCGAGCAGCTAGAGCCGGGCCGAATCGGTCGGGACGGCAAACAGATCGGCGACCGCGTCGCTCGCCCCCTCGAGGAACTCGAGCAGAAACACCCCGACACCTACTACCTTCCGCAGGGCGCCTACGTCGTCCGCTACGGCGAGCGAATCCACATCCCGGAGGAACACGTCGGCTTCGTCTACCCGCGATCGTCGCTGCTGCGCAACTCCTGTATGCTGAACACGGCCGTCTGGGACGCCGGCTACGAGGGCCGCGGCGAGGGGCTGTTGCAGGTCCACCACGATATCGAGATCGAACGCGGCGCCCGGATCGCCCAGCTGGTGCTGACCGAAGCCGACCACGAGGACGTCTACGACGGGAGCTATCAGGGCGAGAACCTCGAGTGACCCGAAACGTCCTCGTGTCTCGCGTGCGGACTCGACTCGAGTCTCTGCTGGCGACCGGATCGAACACGCTTTTGCTCGCGTCGCCCTGAAATAGCGTATCCCGTATCCATGATGGCGACGACGCACGTGTTCGCCGGGCTCGCCGTCGTCGCTCCAGTCGCCGCCGTCTACCCCGAGTTCGGGACCGCGCTGGCCGTCGGCGCGATTCTCGGCGGCCTCGCGCCCGATTTCGACCTCGTCGCCGTCCACCGGCGGACGTTTCACTTCCCGCTTCTCGGCGGCGCGGTCGCGCTTCCCGCCGTCGGACTCACCGTGCTGGTTCCCTCGAGTCTCACCGCCGCGCTGGCGGCCGTTGCCGTCGCGGCGTGGGTCCACGCGGCCAGCGACGCGCTCGGGGGCGGGCCGGAGATGGACCCCTGGAACGACCGAACCGAACGGGCGGTCTACGATCACGTCCGCGGTCGGTGGATCCGTCCCCGGCGCTGGATTCGCTACGACGGCGCGCCGGAAGACGCCGCCCTCGCCGTCGCGCTCGCGATTCCGGCGCTGCTCGTCTTCGACGGCTGGATCGCCGGGCTGGTGATCGGCGGGATCGCCCTCTCGCTCGCCTACGCCGCGCTCCGGCGCCGACTGATTCCGTGGCTGCCCGACTGGCTCGAGTGACGGTGGCGTACCGGACTCGAGGGTCGAGTGACCGCCCTCGACGCGAGTCGGAACGCTGATACTCCCACCCGAACAGCAACTCGGTATGGTTGATACGTTCCTCGCCCAGACGGTGCACCTCGTCTTCGCCGCCATCTGGGCCGGCAGCGTCTTCTACGTCGCGTTCGTCATCTTGCCGCTCGCGCGGGACGGCGCGTTCAACTCGACGAAACCGCTCGAGGTAATCTCGGGGAAACTGACGACCATCTCGCGCGTGAGCGCACTCGTACTATTGCTCTCTGGCGGCCACCTCGCCGGAACGGGCTACACCGCCGACAGCCTCTTTGAAACGACGAACGGCCAGCTCGTCCTCGCGATGGTCGCTCTCTGGGCGATTCTGGCAGCGCTCGTCGAGATCGGCGCGAAGCGACTCGAGTCGGGACTCAACGGGAAGAAACTGCGCGAGCCGGCCGACGACGTGCTGTCGCTGTACCGCGTGGCCGCGGTCGTCGGCATCTTGCTGTTCGTGGTCGCCGGCTCGATCTCGAACCTCCCGCGGCTTCTCTGAGTTCGGCTCGCCGAGTTCGCTGCGCTCTCCGATTCTGCCGAGCGTTGCCCGATTCGGATTCCGACGGCGTCGGTCGATTCCGTCGCCCGAACCGCAACGAGATCCGGACATTCTTGCGAAAGATACTTAGTCAGTTACTGTAAGGTACTCGCATGATGATTCGGGGTAAAGAACTGGCGCTCTCGATGCTCGCGGTCGGAACGGCGGCGGCCGTCGGTTACGTGCTTCGCTCGAGCGAGCGGATCGATCGCTCCTCGAAATCGAAAGCCGACCTCGGCGCGCGACTCGTCGACCGAGAGGCGGTTCCCGACGACGCGACCGTCGTCGACGTCACCTCGCAACGACTGGCCGAAATTCCCGGCGCGCGCCGTGCGATCGACCGCGCCGTCCGCAACGACGCGCGCGAGGAGTGGGCGCACGTCACGATCGATCGCGAGGGCGCCTGGTCCGTCGTCGACTCCGTCCGGGGAGCACTCCCCTACTACGAGGGGTCCGACACGGAGTACAACGGCGTCTACGTCCACTACAACGACCAGATCGTGGTTCTCGACGCCATCGGCTGGGCCCGCCTCGAGGAACCCCTTCACTGACGGGTTGGCCGACGTCGGCCGACGGAGCTATTTCGTGATCGGGTTGCTGTTACGGTACTTTTCGGTTCCATTTCAGCCGCCAGACAGTTACCTCGAAGTATAATATATTTGTCTAGTCGGTGGTGGGACGTCCGCACGAACTCGAGGCCGTCGACGACGGCGCGCGGCGGCAGCGAAGCGACGGTCGTCCTCCCGGGCGGGTCGGCGCCGGCGGTCGGATCGTCCGGGTAGCGTGCGATCGCGGCCGCCGGCCAAATCACAACCACTACCACCGAGCCCCGCCGAGTGTGGCCCATGCAACTGGGCGTAATCGGACTCGGACGCATGGGACAGATCGTCGTCGATCGGACGCTCGAGGCGGGCCACGACGTCGTCGCTTTCGACCTCGAGCCGGAGGCCGTCGCGACGGCGGCCGACGCCGGCGCCGACCCGGCCGACTCGATCGCGGATCTGGTCGACCGACTCGGCGAAGAGAAACGCATCTGGCTGATGGTTCCCGCGGGCGAGGCCGTCGACGCGACGCTCGACGAACTCGAGGCCCACCTCGACGGCGAGGACGTCGTCGTCGACGGCGGCAACTCCTACTTCGAGGATTCCGTGCGCCGCGCGGCGGCCTGCCCCGCGGCCTACCTCGACTGCGGAACCTCCGGCGGCCCCGCGGGCGCCGAGCTGGGCTTCTCGCTGATGGTCGGCGGCCCCGAGTGGGCCTACGACGAGGTCGCGCCGGTTTTCGACGCCGTCGCGACCGGCCCCGACGGCCACGAACGCGTCGGTCCCGCCGGCGCGGGCCACTACGTGAAGATGATCCACAACGGCGTCGAGTACGCTTTGATGCAGGCCTACGGCGAAGGGTTCGAACTGCTCCACGAGGGGCGATACGACCTCGATCTAGAGCAGGTGGCCTCCGTCTGGAACAACGGCGCCGTCATCCGCTCGTGGCTGCTCGAGCTCTGCGAGGAGGCGTTCCGCGAGGAAGGGTCGGACCTGGGCGACGTCGCGGACCGCATCGAGGGCGGCTCGACGGGCACCTGGACCGTCCAGGAGGGCCTCGAGCAGGAAGTGCCGCTCCCGCTGATCTACACCGCCCTCTCCGAACGGTTCGGGTCGCGGGCCGACGACGGTCGCTTCTCGCGGCGACTCGCCAGCCGACTGCGCTACGGCTTCGGTCGCCACGAGGTCCCGCGTCGGGAGTGATCGAGCCCCGGACGGTCGCCGCCCGAAGTCTCGACACGTGTCTCCGATAGCGAAACTGGTTTATGGGTAACTCGAGTCGAACCTAATAGGTGCGAAACCCCGGTCAGGAACCGGATTCAGTCCATCTGGACTGTGATTTTCACTGTCTGTCGCGGCGTGAAATATTGGGTCATTTTCTTTACTCCCGCTCCCATCACCGGTAGTTATGAACCACTCGACGACAGTGACGGCGGCAGACGAGCGAGAGCCGAGTATGGCAGTCATCGAACTCGTTGCCACCGCAACCGATACCGATCCGCTGGAACTCGACCCGCTCTACAACGCGATGGATCCCACCGTTCTCGACTCGCTCTCCGAGAGTCCCGGGTTCTCCTCGCTCGAGTTCGAGTACGCCGGTCACACGGTCGTCGTCGAGGGTAACGGGCCCACTCTCGAAATCTCGCTCGAACCCGTCACGATCGGCACGGGCGGGTCGGCCGGCTTCGCCGGCTCCGGCCCGTCTCCTTGACGTCAGGTGTTCTTTTTCGTCTCCCGCCGCTGAGCGGCGGCGCTCTCCCTGGACTCGGGTTTGCTCGACGCTGTCGTACAGCGCCCCTCAGCCGAGCCGATACTCGTCGTACCGCCCGATAGCCAGTCGGGACGCGACGCTCGAGACGACGAGGGCGGCGAGCGCCGTCGTCAGCAGCGAGCCGACCCGAACGGCCTCGCTCGAGAGCCCGATCAACAGCCCGGCGTCGTAGACGAACGGAACGTTGCCGACGACGGCCGGCAGGAGCGTACACGAGGCGATGGCGAAGATCGTCCCAAGGCGACGAAACGGGCTCGAGCCGGTCTCGGCGTACACCGTTATGTCCGTAAAAAACGACGGTACGGGACCGAGTTCGGCGCGGTCGACGGTCAGCTCGACGGCGAGGCCGACCGCGGCGGTACAGCCACAGATCGCGACGCCGGCGACGGCGAGCGCGGCGGTCTCCGCGAGCGTCGGCGGGGCGAGAACGCCGACCGGAACGACGACGGCCGCGACGATCGGCGCACCGACGAGCAACCCTGCAAGCAGCGTGCCGTGGACGTACGTTCGGCCGTCGATCGTCGTCAGTAGCATCGGGAGCCCCTGGTACTCCGTCTCGACCGGCTGGCCGCCGACGGCGATGCCGAGTGCGAGACCGAGCGTCGCGACGAACCACAGGAACAGCGGCGCGCCGAGGATGCCGAAGATCGGTAACAGGATCAGCGCCCCGAACGCGAACGCGTAGGCCGCTACCAACAGCCCGCGGTGGACCCGTCGCTCGGCGAGCCAACACTTCCGGGCGACGGCTCGGACCGGACGGGAGACGCGTCCGCCGAACAGCCGCTCCAGTCGGGGCTCGTCGGTGAGCGTCCGCGAATCGTCGACCACCGACGACCGCGTCGTCTCGCCGTCGCGCACCCAGCTTCGACCGGCGAGGGCCACGGTCGCCGAAACGAACGGAACGACTGCGAAACTGAGCACGGCGAGCGCCGCCAGCGCGTGCGTCGGCTCGGTCGCCGCCCTGACCGATCCGCCGGTCGCGCCCAGTAAGGCGAGATCGACCGGCCACGAGAGCGGCCCGGACTCGAGGGCCGCGAACACGGGTGCCATCGAGTACGACGTGGTGCGGAGGAACAGCCAGCCGCCGAGCAGCGGAAGCCAGCCGAGCGCAACGAGCAGGTCCCGCAGGGTCCGACCGCGACCGCGCGCCAGTCGCCGAGCCGCGAGGTGAGCACCGAGGCGAAGCGCACAGCCGCCGACGATGGCGACCGCCGCGAGCGCGCCGACCGCGAGCGTCGCCGTGAACGCGACCGCCGGCGAACGGAGCCCGATCGCCAGTCCGACCGCGGCGCCGATCGTGGGGGCGGCGAGTGACGCGGCGACTCGCACCGCGACGAATGCCAGCAGGCCGAACGCGGCCGTTCTCTCACTGACGGTCGTCAGCAGGAACTCGGGCCGGATGCGTTCGAATCTGGTGTGAAACGTGCGGCCGCTCCGCCAGGCCGTCGCGACGACGACGACGGCCGCAACGAGGGCCAACTCGCCGCGGGGGATCGATCCAGTTCCGGTTCCAGCGGCGAGTTCCCGACCGAGTGCGTACGCGCCGATCGCGAGCGCGAACGCGACGGCGAGTCGGCTGCCGTGTCGAAGATATCGGAGGCTCCTCGAGTCGTCGACCGCGCGGCGGTGGCGACGGCGCTCGGTGCGGGCGATCCGAACGACGCGTCGGCGGGTATCGTCGGACATCTCGATGTCGCTGTGGCGGTCGGGCCGTTCATTACTGCGTTCTGACTGGAACACTATACCTGTTTGCACGCACGGGCGGCGAATCGATCGAATTCGCCGCCGGCAGCCAGCGGCCGCTCGAGTCGATTCGTGCACGTTCCCATCCACCCGAATCTGGCGAGGAACTTATGCGACTCCACGGTCTTTCGCCTGTATGAGCGAGCGAGCCGGGAGCCGCAATCCCGGATTGTCGGCTGGCGGCGACGAGGCCGTAGACGGCCGACGCTGTCGATCGCTGTTGCAAGCGATAGACGACGGTGTCGTCGTCGCCGACGCCGACCGGCAGGTGACGTTCGCGAACGAACGGGCCGCGACGATTCTCGGCTGCTCTCGTGACGACCTCGTCGAGCGCTCGGCCGACGAGTGCTACCGGGATCCCGTCGACGAACACGGGACGTCTCTCGAGAGTGTCGCGGCGGCGTTCGATCGCGCGTACGACCGTGCGGAACCGGTCCACGACAGGATCATCGGACTCCGACGCCCCGCCGGTGAACGCGTCTGGCTGTCGGTCAACGCGGCACCGCAGCGAACCGAGTGCGGCGACGCCGACGGCGTCGTCTTCGTCTTCGAGGACGTCACGGATCGACGCGAGACCGCGGGCGACCCCGAAGAGATTCTGGGGCGAGTGAGCGACGCTTTCTACGCGCTCGACGAGGAGTTTCGATTTACGTACGTCAACGGCCGGGCCGAGGAGCTGTTGCAGGCGTCGGAAGACGAACTGCTCGGCGAGTCGCTGTGGGAGGCGTATCCGGAAGCCGCCGAGATCGAGTCCGTTCGAGAGGTATTTCGGACGGCGATGGAAACACAGGAGCCACAGGCCTACGAGTGCTACTACGAGCCGCTCGAGATCTGGGTCGAAGCGACCGTTTACCCCTCCGAGACCGGCGTCTCCGCGTACTTCCGAGATATCTCCGAGCGGAAGGAACGCGAGGCCGAGCAACGCGAAATCCGACGCGAACTCGAAGAGAGCGAAGAGCGACGCCGACTCGCGCTCGAGGCCGGCGAGATGGGGACGTGGGAACTCGACCTCCAGACCGATGGCTCGCCCGTCCGTTCGCCACAGCACGATCAAATCTTCGGCTACGAGGAGCCACTCGACGACTGGAGCTTCGAGTCCTTCCTCGAGCACGTCCACCCGGAAGACCGCGACGAGGTCGAGCGGCGCTTCGAGCGGGCCTTCGAGACGGGACGCTGGGCGTTCGAGTGTCGCATCATCCGCGCCGACGGCGAACAGCGAACGATCGAAGCGCAGGGGAAGTTCCACTACGACGACGGCGACCCGGTCCGCGCGGTGGGCGTCGTTCGCGACGTCACCGAACGCAAACGCCACGAGCGTTACCTCGAGGACGCCAAGGCACAGCTCGAGGCGGCGACGGAGGCCGGCGCTGTCGGCACCTGGGAGTGGCACGTTCCGGACGACGAGTTCGTCACCGGCGCCTCCTTCGCCCGGACGTTCGGGGTCGATCCGGCGGCCGCCCGCAGGGGCGTCCCGCTCGAGCGGATCCTGTCGTCGATTCACGAGGCCGACCGCGACCGCGTCGCCGACGCGATCCAGTCGGCGCTCGAACGCTGTGGCGAGTACGAACAGGAGTACCGCGTCCGGAGCGCCGACGGCGACCTCCGATGGGTCGTCGCCCGCGGCCACGTCGAGTGCGACGCGGACGGCGAGCCGGTCCGATTTCCCGGCGCGTTGACCGACATCACCGAGCGAAAGCGGGCCGAACTCGAACTCGAGCGCCAGTCTCGCGAGCTCGAGACGCTGTTTCAGGTGCTCCCGGTCGGCGTCGTCGTGGCGAACGCGAACGGCTCGCTGCGTCGCGCGAACGAGACGGCGACGGAAATCTGGGGCGGCGACGCCTTCGACCTCGAGTCCGTCGAGGACTACGAGCAGTTCTCGGCGACCTGGGCGGAGTCCGGCGAGCCGGTCGAGCCCACCGACTGGACGATGTATCGGGTGCTCCAGGGCGAGTCGGTGACGGAGCCGAATATCTACGAGATCGACGCGTTCGACGGCGAACGGCGGATCATCATGGAACACGGGAAGCCGGTCCGCGACGCCGACGGGAACGTCAGCCGCGCCGTCGTGACGCTCACCGACGTCACCGAGCGCCGGACGTACGAGCGAGCGCTAGAAGAGCACCGACGACAGCTCTCGACGCTGATGGACAACGTCCCCGGAATGGTCTACCGCTGTCGGACCGAAGAGGGGTGGCCGATGGAGTACGTCTCCGACGCCTGTCGCGAACTCACCGGCTACGAACCCGAGGCGGTCGAATCCGGGCGGGTTTCGTACGGCGACGAGATCATGGTCGACGCGGACCGCGAAGCGGTCTGGGAGGAGATACAGGAGATGGGTAACGACGGGGAGACGTTCTCCGTCACCTACCGAATCGAAACCGCCGACGGCGACCGCCGATGGGTCAGGTCGTACGGCCGCGGCGACTTCGAGGACGGCGACCTCGTCGCGCTCGAGGGGATCGTCTCCGATATCACCGACCGAAAGCGACTCGAGGAGGATCTCAAAGCGTCCAACGAGCGTTTGGAGCAGTTCGCCTACGCCGCCAGCCACGACCTGCAGGAACCGCTGCGGATGGTCACGAGCTACCTGCAGTTGCTCGAGTCACGGTACGGCGACGCGTTCGATGAGGACGGCGAGGAGTTCCTCGCGTTCGCACTCGACGGCGCCGAGCGCATGCGCGAGATGATCGACGGCCTGCTCGAGTACTCGCGGGTCGACACGCGGGGTGATTCGTTCGAATCGGTCGCCCTCGACGACGTCGTCGCGGACGTCCGCGAGGACCTCCAGGTCCGAATCGACGAGACCGACGCGGACGTGACCGTCGCGGACCTGCCGCAGGTGCGGGGCGACCCGAGCCAGTTGCGTCAGCTCTTCCAGAACCTACTCGAGAACGCGATCACCTACAGCGGGGACGAGCCGCCGCGACTCGAAGTCGACGCGGAGCGAGTCGGCGACGAGTGGGTTATCTCGGTCGCCGACGACGGCATCGGCATCGATCCGGGCGACGCCGAGCGCGTCTTCGAGGTCTTCCAGCGGTTACACACCCGCGAGGAGTACGACGGGACCGGCATCGGGCTGGCGCTCTGTCGGCGCATCGTCGAACGGCATAGTGGCGAAATCTGGGTCGACTCGGAGCCGGGCGACGGGACGACGTTCCGGTTCACGCTGCCCGTTGTCTGAATCGGTGTTCGGCTTGCGGTCTCGAGTCGGTCGCCTCGGTCGCTCGAACGGGCTAGCCGAGCGTGGGATTCGCGTAGCCGACAGGTGGAACGGGACGATGCTGCTCTCGTGGACGCTAGCAGCAGTTGGTAGTACGGTTTCTTTATTTAGGATTCTCCGTGAAACTCACGGTCAGTAGAGGCGGAGGCGTGTGCACTCACCGCGAGCGAACGGAGTGAGCGAGCGGGCCAAGGAATCCCTCGAAGCCGCGCCAACGGCGCGGCTGAGGGGGTGACGCCGCGCTTTTCATCAACGTTTTGCCGAGTGCGGTCGCGAAGCGACCGCACGCAGAGCAAAAGGTTGGCANGCGCGGCTGAGGGGGTGACGCCGCGCTTTTCATCAACGTTTTGCCGAGTGCGGTCGCGAAGCGACCGCACGCAGAGCAAAAGGTTGGCATGTGTAGTGTTCAGTTGATTCACGTGAACAATTCTCTAGAGAAGAGGATTTCAACAGAGCCGACTCTCGAAATAATGATGGCAATTTGTTGTGATAGCTGTGGATGTGAGAAGACGAACACTGCTGGTAGGACTTACAACAACCGGTGTGGTCGCGCTCGCCGGTTGCGCTGGGGCCGAAGACGATAGCGAGAACGGTAACGATGACAACACTGGTCCAGGCCCGGACGGTGATCAGGACCTGGATCAAGACGAAACCACGATCTCGTATTCAATCGATGACCTGCAGCCACACGATGACGTTCCCGACGAGATTGTTGATCACCCGTCACCAGACGACTTCCGATGGGTCCCCGTCGAGATCACTGTCGAAGACGGAACGATAGACGCAGCCGACATCCACGGGCTCACACAGATCGAGATCGGGGACAGTACCGAAGCGACGCGGGCAGTCAGCGTTGACGGTGACTACTTCGAAACGGGCGACAGTCACGACCTCGAGGCGGGTGTCGAGGCAATCGCGTACTATCGCGTCTCGGCTGACGCCGATGGCGATCCTGAATGGATCACGAATCAACTCGAGAACCAGTACGCCGAGCTCACGATCGAGGCAGAATAGACGCCGCGTGCTGAGTGAAAACTGGAGAAAAGAATCTCTCAGACTGGCGTCGTAGTGTGGCCTATCTCTGATGATTCAACCGTTTCCTGCTAGAACAGCTCCCACAATGCTGATAACAATTTGTTGAGATGGCTGTCTGTATGAGAAGGCGGACATTACTGGCAGGACTCACAGCAACCGGTACGATCGCGGTTGCCGGCTGCACCGGCGCCGAAGACGGCAGTGACGACTCGAGTACAAATGGTGCCGGCGATAGCGACGGAGCAACCACAAACGGCGATGAGAACGGGGGCAATGGAACTGATTATGACACTATCATCGATTACACCACACACGTACAGTCCTCCTCTGGTGAGTATGATCTTCCAGATCCGAGATACGACTGGGATTGGTTGGTGATCGACTTCGAGGTTCTCGAGGGCACTCTCGATATGGAGGATGTCTGGTTCAACGGGCTCGCTGAAACCGAAGAGCGGTATTACACTGTCGCGCCAGTCACGGATCAAGCTGAGTACGGGATCGAAAGTCGCGGATCGATCCGAGAAGGACATCGCGGTGTGATGCTGCACGCTTACCCACCTTCGCCAGGATCAGACGTTTCTGGACCGATGTTTTCGGCGACGGACACAGCAATCGGTGGGGACGGTGTCGGAACGGATGGTCCCTCCGACCTGTATCCACCTGTAACTCTCGAGTACAGCGTCGAAACAGCGCAGAACCCGTCTGTACTCCCTGACGAGTACGCAACGGCAGATGGTGACGAATGGGCAGTTGTGACGATCGACGTCGTCGACGGCGTGTTGAACCTCGAGGATGTTTGGTTTCGAAGCCAGCTGACGACTGCCAGCCGACTGCTCGATTGCGATTCGTACACTCGGTTCGCTGACCGTGGTGTCCGGTCCCGAGGCCTTGTCAAGCCGGGCTACTCGGCAGTCGCCCTCTATCAAGTAGCAGAGGGCGACACTGTCGAAGAATGGGGATATACCGATGATCGCCGGCAAGACGTCACTGTCTCTAAAGCCTAACAGCGCGCGAACTGCGAAAACTAAACGGAAAACGACGGCCTTGTTGAAACCCTCACGAAGTGATAGTTTCCAGTAGCCGTGCTGCATACACACCGCGAATGTCACACTAAGCGTGGCTTGATTTCGAAGGTGGTGATCGCTCAGTGCAGGCGAACCTCTTTTGGCCTCGGGTGCGCTTCGCGCACCGCTCAGCGAAAACCCGTTCATGCCAAAAAGCCGGTCTCGCTCCGCTCGACCGGTGAATCGCGCTCACTACCGGGTCCTTCGGACCGCTCGTTCGCGCGAACGCTCCTGTTCAACTCGCNGCCGGTCTCGCTCCGCTCGACCGGTGAATCGCGCTCACTACCGGGTCCTTCGGACCGCTCGTTCGCGCGAACGCTCCTGTTCAACTCGCGTGGAGCGTGACCGCTCAATACCCGTCTCGGACCTTGTCGATCTGACACTGGACGCAACGATCGTCGGCGAAACAGGAGACGCTGTCGTAGGGGCAGTCGTACTCCTCGACGGCGACGGACTGGCGGCGTTTCTCGCGCTCCCAGACGCGCTCCCAGCGGTCGATGTCCATCTCGGCGGAGGTGAACAAAATCGTGTCGTCGCGGTCGACGATCTTCGCGACCGTCACCGAGTCTCGGTGGGCCTTGACGGCCTCGATCGCCGCTTCGAACGACCCACAACTGCGCTCCTCGACGCCCGTCTCGTCGTCCAGAAGGCGCACCGTGATCGACCCGTCGTACTCCTCCGTCGGCTCGAGGCCGCGGTCCATGGTCGATAGTCGCCGAACGCCGTGAAAAAAGGTCGGGAACGGCGGTCGTAGTGTCCGGAGTAGACCGAGACCAGGGTGCCGCGGCGACTCGAGAGCGCCAGATCGGTCTCGGGGTCCTCGGGCGGGCGGCAGGGAATCGACGCTTCCTGCCCGAACAGTCGGCGCCCCGCCTGTCCGGCCTCGGCACGGATCTCGCGGATGTGGCGCGTGACCTCGCGGCGCGTTTCGGGGTCGACGGCTGCGTGCGTAGTCGGTAACTCGAGACCACCGTACTCGACGGCGACGGGGAGGGCGTGGGCGTCACCGGATTCTTCCATACCGCGTGGTGCGCTCGGAAAGCCCTACGCGTTGGAAGCGAGCCTCAGAACCGCATCGGCCTGCACCTGCAACTGTTAGCACTATTACCGATATCGACGTTCGTGACAACCGCATGACCCGAAATGACGTAAGCCGACGACGAATGCTACAGATCGGCGGCGGCCTCGTGGTGGTCAGCGGCGTTGGGAGTACCACGGTCGCCGCGAGCGACCACGAAACGAACGACCGGCCGACCGATACCGGCGTCCGGACTCGGAGTGCACACTTCTCACCCGACGCGCCCGACGTCGACATCTACGTCGACGGTGAGCTGGTCCGCGAGGGCGTCTCGTACCGGACGGTCTCCGACTACCGCGACCTCGGGCCTGGCACGTACACGATTCAGGTCGTTCCCGCCGGCGAAGACCCGGCCGAAGCAGTACTCGAGGAGACCGTCGAGGTCGACGAGGGGGACTACACCCTCGCGGCGATCGGCGAAGTGGCCGCCGAAAATCAGCCCCTCGAGGCGCTGATACTCGAGGACGACAACAGCCCGGTGGATCCGGGTACCGCTCGCGTTCGCGTCCTCCACGCCTCACCCGACGCGCCTGCGGTGGACGTCGTCGCCGGTGAAAACGGGGACGCGCTGTTCGAGAACGTCGCGTTCGGCGAATCCGGCTACACCGAAGTTCCGGAAGGCGAGTATACGCTCGCCATCTATCCCGCGGGTGACCGAGAGGCCAGCGTCTTCGAAATCGACGTTTCCCTCGCCGGAGGAACCGTCTACTCCGCGTTCGCGGTTGGCTACCTCGAGCCGGAGGGAGCGCCCGCCGCTGAGCCGTTCGAGATCCTCCTCACGGAGGATTCCCTCCCGGACGAAGCGGACGGCGAACCGAACGAAGCGAAGCCGAACGACGACGAACCCGAGAAAGCGCCTGAAAAGGAGGCGGAGTACGAGGACAAGAACGCGGCGTGAGACTGCCGGCGTCCCGGCGTGGAACGTCTTCGCTGCCGCGGGATATCGTAGCGACTGAAACGATGGACACGCTGATCGGGACACCGTCTGGCGATCAGCCGTCCAGTGGCGTTCAGTCGCTACGATAGTGACCGAACGACCTCGTTCTGCTTTCGAGATGCGTTGAATAACGCAACCGTTCGACTGTCGGCCGTTTCGTTTGGTGTTCGGTACCACGGAGAAACCCGTGCTGAACGGGTTCTCGGCGGTCTGGAACGACCAGCAAACACTTCACCGCGAGTGACGTACTGTCTAACCGGTAACTCGAGGACACCATGGGACGAAATCGCCGTCGGAGGTCGGGATCGGGCTCGCGCACGACGAGGCGCTGGTTTCTCGCCGGCGGGGCCCTGGTCGTCGGCGGCGTCGGACTCCGCAGCGGCTCGCAGGCCGTCTCTCAGGTGAGCGCCGGTCGGTTCGCCTCGTTCGGGACGGGTGACGACGCGGCACTGCTCGGCGTCGAGCCCGTGGCGTCCGTTCGACCGGGCGTCGACGCCCAGCGCTTGCTCGCGGTGACGAACAACGCCGGAGCGCACCTCTCCGTCTCGCTATCGCTAGCGAACCCCGAGCAGGGTGAGCTCTCCGACACCGAACTCTCGCTGGCCGCCGGCGCGACCGCGACGGTCGACGTTTCGGTCGCGGCCGACAGCCCGACCGGTCAAGACGCGCTGGAAGTCCAACTCGAGGCCTGGAACGACGAGGTAACAATCTCGCTGTCACGGACAGTCGCGATCGATGCAGGCCCGACGTTCAGTCAGCAGATCGTCGATCAGACCCAGAACAACAACGCCGCGTTTACGATCTCGTATCAGGTGAGCGATCTTCCCGGCTTCGAGCGCGTCGAAATCGACGTCGAGAACGTCGACGCCGGCCACATCGATGCCGTGACGTACGAGGAGAAGGCGTCGGAGGGGACGATCTCGTACCCGCCGGGTGGCGGTGCCGACGGCGGCGCCGAAGGCGACACCTACGAGTTCCGATTCCGCGTCTACGATCGGTCGGGCGAAGTCGAGACCCTGTCTACGGAGCAGTCCGTGACCGCAGACGGCGACGACCCGCCGGGCGACGATCTCGGAAGCGACGACGATCCGAAACTGGTCGAGTTCAGCGTCACCAACGACATCCGGAACACGAACAACCGGTTCACCGTCGACTACGAGGTCGATCAACTCGAGGCGTTCGAGACCGTCGTCGTCGACTTCGACAACGTCGACAACGACTGGGCCGACGAGACGTTCTCGAGCGACGACGCGCCGGCGGGATCGGTGGTCTACCCGAGCAACGGCAACTATCAGGGCGGCATCAACGGCGACGCGTACGAAATTACCGTCGAGGTCTACAACGAGAACGGCATCCCCGTCGACAGCGGGACCGTCCAGATCGTCGCGGGCTCCGACGAAACCGTCGAGTGGCCCTGAGACGTACTCGAGTTCCCTCGTAACACGGTCGAATGACCTGAGCGCCCTCGAGAGTGCTACGGTGGCCCGTCGCTCAGTACTTCGGATCGGCGCCGGTCGTCTCGTAGACTTCCTCCATCAGTTCGTCGCGTCGGTCCTGCCAGCTCTCGAGGCCCGCGGGGCTGGTCGGATAGTTCTCGTAGTGGCTCAGGATCTCGTCGGCGCGCTGTTTCGTCTTGTACAGCGTCCAGAGCGTATCCCAGTGGCCGCGGCTCTTGAGCAGCGTCTCGAGTTTGAGCTTCCAGCCGACGCTCGTGCTCCCGGAGTACAGCGCTTCCGAGAGCTTGTCGCCGGGCATCGCCGCGATCAGCCCGATGAGATCGTCGAGGTCGGAGCCGATCGTCAGGATGTTGTAGACGTCCAGGGCGGCGTACCTGGCCCCGTAGTGGTCCATCACGCGCTCGTTGTACCGCCAGAGCCGATCCTCGCTGACGTCGTCGTGTTCGATCGCCTCGACGATCTGCTCGCCGGCGTACTTGCCGGCGTAGGCCGCGCCCGCGATACCGCCGCCGGTGGTCGGGTTGACGTGGCCCGCGGCGTCGCCGACGGCGACGAAACCAGGGTGGACCGCCGAGTCGTGGGGCCGTTTGGTCGGGAGCGCGGCGCCGAGTTTGTCCGCGACTTCCGCGCCGTCGAACTCCGCACGGTTTCGCAGGTCGCGTTTGAGGTCCTCGACGAGTTGCATCGGCTCCTCGGTCATCTGAAAGCCCAGTCCGACGTTGATCTCCGTCTCGGTCCGCGGGAAGTACCAGAGGTAGCCCGCCGAGCGCTGGGTCGGCTTGATCACCAGGGCGTCGCTCCACTCGACCGGCTCCTCGACGTGGACGACCTCGCGGTAGGCCGAGGCGAACTGCGAGTAGTCGACGTTGCTGTCGAACGTCGATCCGGAGACGTCGACCATATCCTGCAGCACCGACAGCGAGCCCGCGCCGTCGACGACGACCTCGGCGTCGTACGACCGCGCCTCCCCCTTTCGAATCGCCTCGACACCGGTTACCCGGCCGTCGTCGTCCTGGTTCACTTCGGTCACGACGGTATCGTACTGAATCTCCGCGCCCGCCTCGAGCGCGCCCTCGATGACCAGTCGGCCGTACTCGTGGCGGTCGATGACGGCGAGTTCGCCCGGAATCGGAATCTCGAGGACGGTATCCTCCTGTGGAATCTCGAACCGGCCGTGGTCGACGTCGGTGTTCGTAAACGCCGGCTCGAGGTTCGATTTCGGGATGACGTCGGGGAAGTTGCCGGCGCCTTTCAGCGCGTCGCCGCAGGCGATGTGGCCCGCTTCGTCCTCGTCCTTTCGCTCGAGGACGACGACGTCGTAACCCGCGGTCGCGATCGTCGCAGCGGCGTAACACCCGGCGGTCCCCGCGCCCACGACGACGACGTCTCGCGTCTCGGTCGCCGTCGCGGCGTCGGTGGACTGCTCCGTAGTACCCATACGCTGCCTCGTTCGTGACTCAAGAAAACGGTTTTGTAACCGGACGGTTTCCCGAGGCGGGACGCGGGTGGCCGCCCCTCGAGTTCGACTCGGCTCCCCCGACGACCGCTCGAGCCGACGAGCCGATTCAGACCGACTCCCGCAGCGACCAGACGTCCTCGAGGGGCTCGAGTCGGCTCGGCTCCGCGCCGCGCTCGGTCAGGATACCGGCGTGAAACAGCATCGCCTTCAGCTGGAAGACCGTCGGCGAGTGGTAGACGGTCCCGTCAGCGAGCGTCTCGCGGCGCAGTTCGCCGTCGTCGGTCAGCACGCGGCTTCGGACGGCGTCGTCGCCGCGGACGAACAGCTCCACGGCGAACGTCGGGTGGGTCTCGTGGAGGTGGACGACCAGATCGACCAGCGACGGCTCGGGCTGCCAGTCGTCGCACATCGCCTGGAGTTCGGTCACGAGCAGCTCCGTCGCCGGATACTCGAAGACGACGCGACGGGCCAGTTGGCCCCACTGCGGCGCGCGGTCGACGAACCGTTTCGACGATCGGTACCAGTCTTCGAACTCCTCGAGTGCGGCCTCGACGGAGCCGCGTCGCGCCAGCGCAAAGCGGACGACTTCCTCGCCGAGCGACGTGAGTTCGACGCCGCGCGGGCCGTCCTCGATCAGTCCCAGAAACGCCGCACCCTGCCTGGCGCTGTCGACGGCGCCGACCACCTTGTACTCCGACAGTAACGTCGCCGTGTCGCCGTCCGCGTAGTGGGCCAGCGGGTAGCCGAGGTAGTTCTTCGGGTGGTTGAGTCCGAACGAGGCGTCCGTGACTCCCTGCGCGCCGGCCTGAAACCGCAGCGCCGTCGCCTCGCTCGAGGTGCGGTTGCCGACGACGCGTGGCACCTCGAGGGCCTCGACCGCCCCTCCAGAATCGACGCCGAGGACGCCGACGTTCAGCTCCCGCGCGAGCGTGCGGTCGGTTTCGGAGACCGCATCCGCGGGAGCCGCGAGATACGCCGCGTTCGCCTCGCCGAGTCGGTCGTACGCCTGGACGATCCCGCGGTGAGTGTCGACGCCGCCGCTCGCGTACCCCTTCGCTTCGACGGCGATCAGCGGCGGCTCCTCGCCCAGTCGGTCGACGGCGAGCAGGTCCGACTCGAGGGCGCGGACGCCGACGAGATCGGGGTAGCCGCCGCCGATCCGGACGTGGTTGAACGGGGCCAGGCGCTCGCGGACGTCGGCCGCGATTCGCCGCCCGGGGAGCCACTCCTCCCGTGCGAACTGCGTGTCCGCGACGGCGTACGACGGCGTCTCGTCGCCGCCGCGTTCCGGGAACAGCTCTCGTTTGGCGTGGGCGAGCACCTGCGGTTCCGAGAGCGACCGCGCCGCGCTACTCATGGCCACGTCATTCGCGACGGCGACCAATAACGTTCCGGCGGACGGCTCTAATCCCGCCGCGGACTTCGCGACCTCGCGGCTTCGACCCCGCCGCCAGCTCTTCCCGCTGGGTGGCCTCGAGCGCCACAGCACTTATTTCCAGCAATGTAGTCACTTCGAGCGAATCGGTCAATGATGCGCACTCACATACCACACGAGCCACGGGGACGATCGGTCCCGGCGAGCGAGGGGTACCGATGAGCACGAGTTCGACGCCGCGTCGCCGCTGGGGCTGGGGCCACGCCGACGACTCGATCGACGACGCCGACCTTCGGGAGCGCAAGGCGTTCCTCGAGGACGCCCTCGGCTTTCCGGAGCGGCCCGTCCTCGAGCCGACGCCGCTCGAGGAGGCGACGATTCCCGAACCGGCGATCGAACCGCCCGCGCGGCTCGCGTCGTTCTGTTCGAGTGATCGGGCAACCAGAGCGAGGCGAACGTACGGAATGGCGCCGCCGGAGAACGTTCGAGCGTTCCACGGCGACTTCGAGCCGGCGCCGGACGTCGTCGCTCAGCCGCGAACCGAGTCGGACGTCGCGGACGTCCTCGAGTGGGCCACCGAGAACCGTGTCGCGGTCACGCCGGTCACCGGCGGGACGGGCGTCGCGGGCGGAACGAGCCCGCCGACGGGCGATCGCCGGGACGCCTACGCGGGAACGGTCGCACTCGATCTCCGAAACCTGAACGAGGTGCTCGAGGTCGACGAGGAGTCCCGAACGGCGCTGATCGAGGGCGGAACGATGGGGCCGTCGATCAACGATCAGCTCGAGGAGTACGGCCTCCACCTTCGCCACTACCCGCAATCCTACGAGCTCTCGGGGCTGGGCGGCTGGATCGCAACGCGCTCGGGCGGCCACTACGCGACCAGGTACACCCACATCGACGAGTTCGTCGAGAGCGTCCGGATGCTGTGTCCGGCGGGCACCTTCGAGACGCAGCGCGTTCCGGCCCACGGCGCCGGTCCCGATGCGAACCGCCTCGTCTGCGGTTCCGAGGGCACGTTCGGCGTCGTCACGCGGGCCTGGATGCGCGTCGAACCCCGGCCGACGTACCGCTCGGAAGCCGCGGTGTACTTCGATAGCGTCCTCGAGGCCGCCGAGGCGATCCGGCGGATCGTCCAGGCGAAGCTCGCTCCGGCGAACTGTCGGCTCCACGATCGGGTGGAGACGAGCATGTACGGGCTCGACGACATCGACCGGGAGATGGTCGTGCTGGGCTTCGAGTCGACGGACCGGCCGACGGACCCGGCGATCGACCGCGCCCTCGAGATCTGTGCGGACGCCGGCGGCGACTGTCCCGACGGTCCGGACCACCACGGATCGGGCTACGATCAACACCGCTCTCCCGACAGCGACGTGGTTCGCTGGGGGCAGGCCTTCCAGCTGGGCGGTGCCGGCAACGCTGCGATCCCGCTCTGTGTCGTCCGCGGGACCGTCGAAACCGCGGTGACGTGGGACCGGTTTCCCGCGTTCCACGAGGCGATGCTCGAGACGGTGAGGGACGCCCTCGAGGACGAGTGCGGCATGGGTCACGTCTCGACGCGGTTCTCGCACGTCTATCCGGACGGTCCGGCGGTCTACTACACGTTTCAGGCGCCCGGCGACCGGGACCCCGACCGGCGGATCGAACAGTGGCAGCGGATCAAACGCGCCGCGCTCGACACCGTCATGGACCACGCGCTGACGCCGACCCACCACCACGCAGTCGGGCGAAACCACAAAGCGTGGTACGCCCGGCAGATTCCCGAGAACTACGGCGAGTCGCTGCGGGCGATAAAGGGGGTTCTGGACCCGGCCGGCGTGATGAATCCGGGCGTCTTGCTCGACTCGGCGACGGACGGCGACTGATCCGACCGAAACCGACAGTCCGTGGTGGATACCCGAGACGCTAAGGCACAGAATACGTGTACCAGTACCATGGACAATGGTAACTCGGACAACGGGCGCGTCATCCAGCACTGGTACGACGCCGACCACGACCCGCTCACGATCGTCGAGGGCGAGGACGCGACGGTCTACGACGACGACGGGACCGCGTACCTCGATTTCCTCTCGCAGCTGTACTGCTGTAACGCCGGCCACAGCAACGAGCGGATCACGTCGGCCATCGCGGAACAGGCCGAACGCATCCCCTACGTCTCGGCGTCGAAACACAACGACGCCCGCACGCGCCTCGCGGACGACCTCGCGGAGATCGCGCCGGGTTCGCTCTCGGACGTCTTCTTCGCCATCTCCGGGAGCGAGGCCAACGAGACCGCGATCCAGATCGCGCGGACGATCCAGGACGCGCCGACGGTCCTCACCCGCTGGCAGTCCTACCACGGCGGCACCTACGGCGCGGGCGGTCTCACTGGCGATCCCGGGACGCGAAAGACACTCGAGCGCTACGCCGCGACCTCGGGAGTCGAAAAGTTCCTGCCGCCGCTGCCGTCGGCGTTCGACGCGGAGACGCCCGACGAGCTCGCGCACCAGGCCGCAGACCACGTCGAGTTCGTTATCCGGAACGAGGGTCCGGAGTCCGTCGCCGCCATCCTCACCGAGCCGATCGGCGGCACCAGCGGCGCGTACCCGGCGCCGCCGGGCTACTTCGAGCGACTCCGCGAGATCTGCGACGAGTACGACGTCCTGTTGATCTCCGACGAGGTGATCTCCGGTTTCGGCCGCTGCGGCGAGTGGTTCGGGATCCAGACGGAAGACGTCGAGCCCGACCTGTTGACGTTCGCGAAGGGCGTGACGGGCGCGTACGCCCCGCTGGCCGGGGTCGTCGTCGACGACTGGATCGGCGAGGAGATCCGCTCGGGGAGCTACGACCTCGGTCAGACGTTCGCCGGCCACCCGATCTCCTGTGCCGCCGGCGAGGCCGCCCTCGAGGTCTACCGCGACGGACTCCTCGAGCGGGGTCGGGAGCGCTCACCCCACCTCGAGTCGCGGCTGCGAGACCTCGAGGATCGGTTCGAGCCCGTCGAGACGATCCGCGGGCGCGGGTTGCTGTGGAGCGTCGTCTTCGCGGACCCCGAGACGGGCGAGCCGTTCGTCCACCCGTGGGTCGATCCGGACGCGGACAACCCCGTCGCCGCGGTCCGCAGCGAGGCCCAGAAGCGGGGCGTGCTCGTCGGCGGCGGCCGGCCCGACGTGCAGCTCATCGTTGCGCCGCCGCTGTGTGTCACTCGCGAGGAGATCGACGAGGCAGTCGACGCGCTGGCCGCGTCGATCGACGCCGTGTTCGGCGACGAGTAGGTCGAAGGTTCGTCACTCGCGGCCGACGAGCGCCTCGGTTTCGAGTTCGCTGCCGATTCCGGCGAGAACGGCGCCGAGGCCCAGGAGGGCCAGACCGGCGCCGAGCACCCAGACCGTCGACCCTCGGGCGGCGAACTCGAGGAGCCAGAGCGCGCCGACGAGGACGATTCCGCCCGTGACGATCGCTCCCACGAACCGCTCCATAGGCGTTCGTTCGATCGCCCGGCCCAAGAATCCGTTCGTCCGCGGTCTCACTTCCATTTCGACCGCCGTCCCGTCGTCCACCGGCGCCGATACGGTACTATCACCGCGAGCGAATCCGGGTCAGGGGTTTGTGTCTCGAGCCCGTACCACCCGGTATGCCCGAGCCGACCCTCGTCTACGACGACGACTGCGGCTTCTGTACGTGGTGGGCCGATTACTTCGACGAAAACACCGACATCCGGATCGTCGGCTTCAGCGACTTGCCGGAGTATCCCGACCTCGAGATGCGTCTGCCCCGATACTACGAGGAGTGTTCGCACTTCGTCACGGAGGACCGCATCTACTCCTGTGGCGCCTCGATCGAGGAGGCGCTGCGGCGGTACGACAGGGACGGCCCAGTCGGCAGCGCCGTCACCTTCCTCCGGAACTTCGAGGACTACGAACGGATCCGCGAGTGGGGGTATCGCCACGTCGCGGACAACCGCGACAGGTGGGGACAGGTGATGTCGAAGACGCCGCCGGCGCGCCGAGAGTCGGAAGCCGACGACGCCGAATCGGATACCGACGACTGACGCTCACTCCGATCCCGTATCCGACGCCGGCCGCTACAGCCCCACCCTCGACGCCGGCCGCTACAGCCCCACCCTCGACGCCCGCCGCTACAGCCCCAACCTCGACGCCCGCCGCTACAGCCCCGGACTCCGCCGGCGCAGTTCCTCGAGCGACGACGCCTCGAGGTAGATTCCGACGCGCTCGCGTTCCCACCACCGCCCAGTCTCGGCTCGCTCCTCGGGCGTCGCGTACCGGTAGCGATACCGAACCGCGCGAATCCGGGTCGGCGACGCCTCCCGCCCGGCGAAGGGATCCTCGGCCAGCAGCGACCGCGTCTTCTCGTCTTCCTCGAGAAGCTTCGCCAGCAGCCGATAGAACCAGGGGTGGCGCCGCGGCGAGGGAGCCATCGCGGCGAACCACAGCTGCCAGTCCAATCGCAGGTGGTACGGCGCCACCTGGGGCGGTCGGCGCTCGAGCGCGGTCGGCTTCCCCGGGAATCGGTAGGGTCGCCACGTCGCGTCCTCGCCGCTCGTCTCGTCGCTGGTCGCCTCGATCACCACCTCGTAGCGGTCTCGCGTCACCGATCCGAACGCGCCGTAGGTGTTCACGAGGTGGAGCGGGTCGTACCCCGTGTTCATGGTCTGGCTCTCCGAGAGCATGTTCTCGACCGGACGGATGCTCATCGCGAGGACGACCACCGCGACCAGCACCGCGGCGCCCTCGAGAAGCGTCGGCGTCGCCACGGTCTCGGGTCGCGCGAGCGGCATTGCGGCCTCGAGCGCCGAAATCGGAAGGACGGCCTCGAGGACGCCGTCGCTGAACGTCGCGATCGCGAGCACGATCGTCAAGGCGTTGAGCCACGCGAAGTTCCCGGTGAGCATGAGCCAGCCCATAAAGCCGATCGTGAGCGCGCCGGCGACCGACGACGCCGGTTGCGGGGCGAAGTACAGAAACGGAATCAGCAGTTCGACGACGTGATTGCCGAACGTCTCGAACCGATGGAACCGCTTCGAACGGTGGTGAGCGTACCAGCTCAGCGGGTTCGGGATCGGCTGGGTCTCGTAGTGGTAGTCCATACACGACAGATCACGCCAGCAGTCGTCCCCGCGGAGTTTGATCAGCCCCGCGCCGAACATGTTGCGAAAGAGCACCCACTGGAGCAAGACGAGGATCACGACCGGCGGCTCGACCGCGCCCGCGCCAAGGAAGATGGCGAGAAAGCCCGTCTCGAGCAGCATCGACTCCCAGCCGTAGCCGTAGAAGGTCTGGCCGGCGTTGACGAACGAGAGGTAGAGCAGCCAGATCGAGGCCCACAGCGCCATCGAGACGGGCGTCGGATACGGCTCCGGCAGCCAGTAGGGGAGGCCGAGCAGCGCCAGCGCGGAGAGCGCCACGCCGGTCCACGCGGCGATGCCGATGACGCGGTCGCTCGGATAGAAATAGAACAGGCTGGGGCGCTCGGCGAAGTCACCGCCCTCGGCGTACCACTCGATGGGCAACAGCCCGTCTTCGCCCGCCAGCGGCCGGAACTGGTTCGCGGCGACGAGAAAGGCCAGTAAGAAGAGTAGCGCCAGTCCTCGCTGGAAAAGAAAGCGAACCAGCCAGAACTCCTCGCCGTGGAACACATCCCAGTGTAACGCCGTGAAGCCCTATAGACGTGATGCGTTGGGGGTCGAGGCGCTTCCGAGTCCGTCTCGAGCGCGATACTGCTTTGGCTCGCTTTTGGCTCGCTTTTGGCTCGCTTTCCGCTCAGCCCTCGTACTCGGCGAACCACAACTGTACCACGCCCTGCAGCGCCCCGGTCGTACTCCCCAGGTTCAGGATCTGGTAGCCCGACTCGGCCTTCTCGTTGACGTCGTCCATTCCGAATCCGAGCCCGCCCAGGGGGACGTCGGCCTCGAGCGCCGCCTCCCGAATCTCCTCGACGCGCTCTTCGACCTCGTCGTGGGTCGGCTCTCCCGGATAACCCAGCGAGACCGCCAGATCCAGCGGGCCGGCGAAGACGAAGCCGAGATCGGGGACCGAGAGGATCTCCTCGAGATTCTCGACGGCGGTCGGGTTCTCGATCGTCACGCCGACGACGATCTCCTCGTCCTCGGTGCCGGCGTAGTCGTCGGTCGTCCCCCACCGACTCGCTCGCGGGCTCGCGAAGCCGCGTTTTCCGGGCTCGCCGTCGTACTCGAACCGCGACGCCTCCACGGCCCGTCGGACCTGGTCGGCGGTCTCGATCCGCGAGACGAACAGCGATCGGACGCCGGCGTCGAGCGTCTTCCGGACCATCCCCGGATCCGGCTCCGGCAAGCGGACGAGTAGTTCCGTCCCCGTCACGGCCGCCGCTCGAGCCAGGTCCTCGAGTCGGTCGCCGTCGAACGGGCTCGGCCCCGCGTGCTCGAGGTCGATCCAGACGAAGTCGAGTCCCAGTTCGCCGTAGAACTCAACCAGCGTGGGGTTGTACGTGTTCTCGAGGATTCCCAGTGCGACGCCGTCGTCCTCGAGAGTGTGTCGAAGATGGTTCGTTCGCGGCGGCTGTGACATGGGCGACGGACTACGAAGCGGTCAATAAATCTTCGCGGGGCAATCGCAGCTTCGTGGGGTAATCGAAGAATCGCGGGGCGGCATCGACTCTCTTGATCGGCCAGCCGTTGCAACCCCATCCGTCAGTCGGCCAGCCGTTGCAACCCCATCCGTCAGTCGGCCAGCCGTTGCAACCCCCACCCGGCGAGAACGACCACGAGCGCGCCGACCGCGAGCAGCGCCAGTCCGGGGGCGAACGAGCCCGTCGCGTCGTGACTCACGCCGATCAACATCGGTCCGAAGAAGCCCCCGATCTCGCCGACGGCGAAGATGAAGCCGACCGCCGTCCCGGTCAGCCGCGCCCCGATCCCCTCGAGATCCGGTGGAATCGCCCGGACGAGCGGCGAGACGCCGCCGACGCCGAAGCCGGTGACGACGATTCCGGCGACGACCAGCGCGCCGGTGCCGCCGGCGATGATCCCGCCGATACCGAGGAACGCGACCGCGCCACAGCCCATCAGCACGGGTCGGCGAACCTCGTACCGATCGGCCACTTCGGGAACGGTGAGCACGCCGACGACGTAGGCCCCGATCAGCAGGCTCGTCGCCTGGCCGGCCAGCCCGGCCGAGAGCCCGCGATCCTCGAGCAGCGTCGGGAGCCATCCTTGCAGGCCGTGATTGAGCAGGAGGTACATCGTCCCGATCACCACCACCAGCTGCAGTTCGCGGTGGGAAAGCACCAGCCGCAGGTCGTCGACGATCGACTCGAGCGAGAAGCCGTCGTCGCCGTCGAGCCGGTCGTCGATCCGCTCGCGGTGTGCGACGGCGAGCCAGACGAGGCCGTAGGCGACCGAGACGACGCCGCTCCAGAAGAAGAGTTCGCGCCAGCCGCCGAGCCACGGACCGATAACGGGCCGACCGACGGCGAAGACGAGCGCCGATCCCGCCGAGGAGCCGATGAGGTAGATCGCGGACGGTCGCCCCGTTTTCGTCGGCGGGAACAGGACGCCGACCAGCTTCGGGAGTCCGAACGTGATTGCGGTCGCACCGACCCCGAGCAGGAGCGTCGTCGCCAGCAGCGACGGGAATCCAGGCGCCGCACTGCGGGCGATCTGTGCCACGCCGTAGATCAGGACGCCCGCGGCGAGGCTTCGTCCCGGACCGATTCGATCGACCGCGATCCCCGAGAACAGCGCTAGCGGGATGTACGTCAGCGGCACCGCACCCGCGAGGATCCCCGCCTCCGTACTCGAGAGCCCGACGTCGTCGATGATCACCGGCAGGTACGCCGGCAAGGAGAACCAGACGAACAACAGGCAGGTGTAACTCAACGCGCCGACGACGACGAGGCCATACTCTCGACGATACCCCGCATCGCCAGTCCTGCCCCCCATCTCTTCGACTCTACTCGAGGCAACTGTCGGCACGGCCGAGTAAGTTGTCGTCCCGGTCGATACGGCCGGGTTTACTCGAGCGAACGGTTCCGCGTCGGGTTCGCATGCGGCGAACCGCTCTCTGCTCACGGGAGCATCGTCCCGTACGCACGGCTCGCGGGTGCAGCGCTTGTCCTTCGACCGCAGCCGTACCGTCTCCGCCTGAACTGTGCTCTCCGTCCGCCGGTGGACCGGAGACGAACGCCGACGGAGACCCGAAAGAGGTAGGAAGCAACCAACAGTTCCACAGCGTATGGACGAGTCGGAGCAGGAATCGGACTCGAGGACGGGATCGGAATCCGAATCGGCGTCAGAAACGATGGACGGACTCTGCGTGACGGCGTGTACGCGCTGTCCGAAACTCGTGGACTCACGGAGTCAGATCGTCAACGGGACCGGACCCGAGGACGCCGACCTGTTGTTCGTCGGCGAGGGACCCGGCGCCAACGAGGACGAGCAGGGCGAGCCGTTCGTCGGCCGCAGCGGCACCGTACTGGACGACGGGCTCCGCGACGTCGGACTCGCTCGCTCGGACGTCCGCATCACCAACTGCGTGCGCTGTCGACCGCCCGAGAACCGCGATCCGACCGGCGAGGAACTCGAGAACTGCCGAGGCTACCTCGAGACCGAAATCGAGCGTCTGGACCCCGACGTGATCGTCACGCTGGGAAAGGTGCCCAGCGAGCACCTGCTCGATCGCTCCGTCGCGGTGACGAAGGAAGCCGGGTCGCTCGAGGAAGTGCGGATCGCCGGGACGCCACGGCGGGTCTTGCTGTGTGTCCACCCCGCGGCGACGCTCTACGATCGCAGCCAGGAGGAGACGTTCGCAGACGCGCTGGCAGAGGCGGCGGAGCTAGCCGGTGCCGGCGACGGCGAGAGCGGACAGACGCGACTCGACGGATTCTGACGTTCTGGGGAACCTTCTCGCCCAGTGCTCGCGTTCTGGTGAGCACTCTCGTTCAGCGCTCGGTTCGGCGAACGCTCTCGTTCAGTGCTCGAGGTGGCCGACTCGAGGGCGGGCGCGTCCGTCGAGAGAGAGTGTGTCCGTCGACGCCGGGTGGGAACGAACGTCGACGTCGGGAGAGAGTGTACGCCGAGAGCGAGAGCCTGGTGAGGACGAGAACGTGCGGCGTCCGTCGCGATCCGCTCGAGGAGGGCGATTGCGCGAATGGTAATACACTTCTGCCCGCCGCACCGACTACCGGTATGAGCACCGTTTCGGCTTCCGATTCCAGCGAGCAGGCCCTCGCGTCCGTCGTCGTCGTCGACTACGGACTGGGGAACCTCCGCAGCGTCACCCGCGGCTTAGAGCGTGCGGGCGCAGACGTCGAGATCACCGACGATCCCGAGGCCTTCGCCGACGCGGATGGCGTCGTCCTCCCCGGCGTTGGCGCGTTCCGCGAGGGCGTCGAGAACGCGGATCCGCTTCGCGAGGACCTCCTCGAGATCGCCGACTCCGGGACACCCCTGTTCGGCATCTGTCTCGGAATGCAGATGCTGCTGACGACCAGCGAAGAGGGCGACAACGACGGCGAGTCGGCCGTGCAGGGACTCGACCTGGTGCCGGGAACCAACGTCCGGTTCGCGGACGGGCAGAAGGTCCCCCACATGGGCTGGAACGAACTCGACGTACGCCGTGACCACCCCCTCGTGGAGGGCGTCGACGGCCGATACGCCTACTTCGTTCACTCCTACTACGCGGTCCCCGACGATGCGGACGCGACGGTCGCGACGACCGACTACGAACGCGAGTTCCCCTCGATCGTCGCCAACGAGGCGGGGAACGTCTTCGGGACGCAGTTCCACCCCGAGAAGAGCGGCGAGACGGGACTGCAGATTCTGCGGAACTTCGTCGAGATCTGCAGCCAGGAGTAGCAGCCAGGACTGGTAGCCAGGAGTAGCCGACGCTGCGACTGAGCGTTCGACTGACCTGACTGGTAACTGATCTAGTATTTTGAACGCTCCACAGTCCGAGTGATCTGCGTTGCGTCGAGTCCTCGAGCGAGCGAGACGTGTTGAGGACGCCGAAGACGACTGGCGTTTCTGCGGCCACCGAAGGAGGCTGGTCTCGCGGAGACACACCCCTCGGTGCCGCTGTATAGAATCGGGAGAGCGGCGTTGTTTGGTGAGATGGGAGAACCTCCGCAGAGAGAACAACAACTGCTCAGTGGTTCTAGATTGTTGATTGTTCTAACACCGGGAGCATTAAATACTAGTTCTGTTTTATAGTCCAGTAAGTATATTGGACGAGTTTTCGTCCAATTGGTATTGGACGAGGATCGTCCGCTCGAGTCGAACACACGCCTCGGACTCGAGGCCAAACGCGCGTCTCGGGGAACACATCTCCCGGCAGTTTCCCTCCTCCAGGGAGTCTGCTCTTCCGACAGTAACCCTCTTTCTGAAGGTTTCTGAAGAGGTGCTCTCGAGGTTCGCTATGGAAGTAAAACTCATCTTGTCCTCATTCTCCACGAGCTCTTCTCCATTCTTTGCGAACTTTCCTCCATCCTCCGTACTTATCGAAGGTGCGAGCAGGGAGATTTGTGGTGAGAGCGGCGATCTCGAGCCTCGAGTAGACGAAACCGGTCGGACGAATTCGTTTGAGAGAGTGCCCAGACTTCGCATTGTACGGACGATCGGATACTGCGTCTCGTAGTGATGGGAATCTGCGCTGTTGCCCGATCAATCCTCGCTTCAACTTCTGACCCATCAACCCTCTCCTCCACTTCCGACCCATCAACCCCCGCTTCAACTCCATACCTCCCCCCATCCCCTTACAGCGGCACCGCGGGGTGTGTGTGTCCGTATACAGCGGCACCGAGGGGTGCGAAGCCGTCGGTTCGGAACCGATAGAAAGTCTTTTTATCTGATACAGCGGAACTACGGTACTCGGCTACTCGCCGCGTCGACCGCTGCCTGCTATCGGTGACCGACTGCTGACTGTCGCCGACGACCGACCACTGTCCACTCTCGTCGGTCTCCACTCGCGTCGATCACCACTCGCGTTGATCAGTTGCCCGCCGCGGCGGACAGTACTCGTCCGCCAGACGTGGCGTCTACCTTTCGGCGCACCGCTGAAACCATCCGCCGTTGGCTCCGACGATCGGTCGGTACGCCTGCGCGGCCAACGACCATACAGCGGCACTCCGGGGTCCCCCCCGGGAGGTGACGTCGGTAGCATCGATACGAAACGCCGTACTCGATGGCAGTCCCAACAGCTGGCCCCGAACGCATACAGCGGAACCGAGGGGTGAGGCCCCGCTCATACAGCGGCACTCCGGGGTCCGCCGCCGACCGCTTGAGGACTGTAACCCACTCGAGAACCGCGTCCCATTCGAGGGCCGTAGCCCGTCGGCGGTCGCCACTCGCTCGAGACACGACGACTATACAGCGGAACCGAGGGGTGTCTACCACCCTATACAGCGGCAACAAGGGGTGTGCTACACACGGTATGCGTCCTCAGAAGCCGAATTTTCATATATACAGCGGCACTCTGGTTCCGAACGTTTAAGTCGGATCCGTACGAGGTCCGCAGTACCCGAATGTCGGACTCGACGGACTACTTCGGCAGCGAAAACGAAATCTTCCGGAACAAGGAACTCCTGCAGGTTTCTCACCTCCCCGACGGCGATCGGATCATCGGTCGCGAGGACGAACTGACGAACCTCGCGAACGCGATCAAGCCCGCGACGCGTGGCAACACGCCGAACAACGTGCTCGTCTACGGGAAGACCGGGACCGGGAAGTCGCTGTGCTCGAAGTTCATCACGAACCAGGCGATCGATCGCGCGGAAGGCAACGACGTCTCGATCGGCGTCGCCTACGTCGACTGTCTGCAGGAGTCGACGGAGACCCAGGCCGTCCAGTCGACGGGCCACCAGCTCAACGACTCCCTCGAGACGGATATCTCGATCCCGCACTCGGGGCTGAGCACCGCCGAGTACTACCGTCGCCTCTGGCGGATCATCGACACCCGCTACGACGTCGCCCTGATCATCTTGGACGAGGTCGACAAGATCGAGGACGACGACATCCTGATGCAACTGTCGCGAGCCGTCGAGTCCGGGAAACTCACCTCGAGTACGGTCGGCGTCATCGGCATCTCGAACAAGGTGCGGTACAAGGATTCGCTCGACGAGCGCATCAAGTCGAGTCTCTGCGAACGCGAGTACGTCTTCTCGCCCTACGACGCGACTCAGATCCGCCAGATTCTGCGCTCCCGTTCCGACGCCTTCCACGAGGGCGTCCTCGAGGACGGCGTCGTCCCCCGCGTCGCGGCGCTCGCGGCCCGCGAGCACGGCGACGCGCGCAAGGCGATCGACATCCTCCGCTTTGCGGGCGAGATCGCGGAGGAAAACGACCTCGAGACCGTCACCGAGGACTGCGTCGACCAGGCCCACGAGCGCGAGGAGACCAGCCGGCTGGCCGAACTGATCTCGAAGAGTCCGAGCCACGCGAAACTGGTCCTCGAGGCGATGGCGCTGTTGACCCAGCAGAAGACGGGCGAGGACGCGCCGGTAACGACCAACGAGGCCTACGACCTCTACAAGCGACTCTGTGAGCGCGACCAGTCCGACCACCTGAAGCTCCGCCGGGTCCGGGACATCCTCTCGGAACTCGAGTTCCTCTCGATCATCGACCAGGAGCGCAAGTGGGCCGGGAAGGGGAAGGGCAACTACATGGAAAATCGGCTGATCGACGATCCGGAAGTCATCATCGCCGCGTGTAACGAGTCCGAGTAGTGTCCGCTGTCTTCTGTGGTCTGTCTTCGAGTGTTGCTATCTCGAAGACGGAGACGCGACGCACGCCGCTTACCTGGCAACAGGGATTTCCACGCCCTCCCCAGCCGATTGCAGTCCTCGCTCCCTCCGGTCGCTCCGGTCCGCATCCCTCGCGCGAGGTCGTCGACCGACCTCGCTTCCCTCAGGCGGCCGACAGCGCGCGCCACCGCACTATAGTAGCTACTGAAACGATTTACACACTGATCGCAACGCTGTACTGCGATCAGGTGTGCAGTGACGTTCAGTGGCTACTATAGTCTGGACGGTTGACTCGGACGCCAGCCTTTATCAGTGACTCCAACGGATCGTACAGCAATGTACGGCATCCTCACCGACGACCTCGAACTCGCGCGCACCGGTCCGGGCGAGTTCACGCACTTCTTCGCCGAGTACGTCGACGGAACCCGCCAGGATCCCCTCGAGGACGCGATCAACTCCGTGGCCTGCTGGGGCGACACGGCGACGGTCCGCGAGGACCCCGCTCGAGCCGCCCTCGGTGCCGACGGGACGCGGGCGACCCCCGACGCCGAGGGCCACGATTGGGGAACGGTCTGTCCGACTGACTCCGATTATCGCGCCGCTCTCCTCGAGCGGATCGAACGCGTCGGCGCCGCGGGCGACGTCCGACTGACGACGCTCGGCTTCCCCGGCGAGACGTTTTGTCGCTGCAAGCGCTGCGATCGACGCTTCGAGGCGAGCGAGTACGACGACCGCGATGCGTGGCGGACGGCCGTCATTACCGCGTTCGTCGCCGACGCGGCGGAGCGCGTCGCGAGCGACCTCCTGGCGACGCTGTATCCCGACCCCTACCCCGGCAACCTGCGCGAGCGGGCCGGCCTCGATCCCGCCGCCCTCGAGTCCCACGTCGACGGCTTCGTCGTCCCTCTCTGTGGCGTCGGCTACGGGACGACCTACTGGGTCGAATCGCTGGCCCGCGGATTCGCGCGCGAACTCGGCGACCTCGAGGCGACGCTGACGATTCAGCTGTCGGCGGCCGGCGTCGACGCCGAGCGACTCGCCGGCCTGACGCGGCGACTCGAGCCCCACGCGGACGCGTTCGTCTACGGCACGTATCCGGGTGACGCGGAGACCGTTCGAGCGACGATCGATCTGCTGTCCGCGGACGAGCCGCGTCTCTCCGTCTGAGCGGCGTCCCGCGAGTCCGACGAGACGCGTTCCGACGATACTCTCGAGGACGCCTTTCCGAGACACCACACTTATGGCACTTTCCTGCCGTGTCCGAGTATGCCGCAGTTCGAACGCCGCGTCAGTCTCGCCGTCGGGCTCCTGTTTCTCGGCGCCTTCGGCTGGTCGCTCTGGAACAGCCTCGAGGTCATCCTCGACGGGATGGATTCGACGACGACGATCGTCACCCTCGCCGGGGGTGTGCTGATGCTTCTCGGCGGGATCGCATTCCTCGTCGCCGGGGTCGTCGACGGCGTCTCGGTCGCCGGCCGGCCGCTCGAGTGGTGGCAACTCCAGAGCGTCGGCTACGTCGCGATCGGACTGTACATGGCCCTCACCGGCGTTGTTCAGTCGCCGCTGTCGGTCGTCGGCGCGCTGTCGCTTTTGGGCGGCGCCGGAATCGTCGTCTTCGGAGTCGTTCGCGCGCGGACCGGGCCGCCGACGGAGGAGAATGACGCGGGTGACGATCCGACGCCGACGTAGCGACTACAGCAGTTCGCGAACGTCCGAGTACCACATGTCGTGGTAGTCGACGTGGCCGACTCGGCGGGCGATGGCGACGGCCAGGGCGTGCCAGCACTGCTCGGTCGGATCGTCGTCGTCTAAGTTGTACTCGCTATCTTTGCAGGTACAGCCGCCGTCCTCGACGATGTACTCGTCGTCGTAGCCGACGACGATCGTGAAATCGCGGTAGGCCTTGACCCGCCCCTCGCCGACGGCCTCGATCGCGCGAACCCCGCGGTCGCCGTGGATCCGGGAGATCCGCCCGACGAGATCCGGCGTCAGCTCGCCGGTCTCCTCGAGTTCGGCCTGCCATCGCTCGACTGGGTCTGGGTTGGCCTCCGACACGACCGCAACTGTGTCCCGAACTGTAAAATCGGTTTGGTTGTCGAGCCAGTGGCCGACGGCTCACCGACGACGCTGACTCGAGCCTGCCGCCGATCCAGTTCCCGTCCCGCGTTCCGCCGCCGCGTCGGTCTCGACTCGAGCGTCGCTCGCGGCGGTCCGGACCTCGCGGACGTACTCGAGATAGTTGTCGAACAGCTGCTTCGCCTCGCAGGCGGCCGCGTAGTTTTCGGCGGTGATCCCCTCGAGAATCGATCGCCGTCGCTCGTCCGCGAGGTCGTCTTTCCCGCGCGTGACTCGCTCGGCCGTCGACATGTCGTACTCAGGGTGGAACTGGACGCCGAAGGCGCGGTCCTTCCGGAAGCCGTGGATCCCGTAGTCGTTTTCGGCGAAGACGGTGGCGCCGGGCGGCGCTTTGGCGACGCGATCCGCGTGCGTCGTGAAGACGGTGAACTCCTCGTCGACGCCGGTCAGCAGCCGGCTTCGGCCGTCGTGTTCGACGGGTCGGTAGCCGATCTCGGAGTCGTCCATCGCCTCGACGCGGCCGCCGAGGACGTCCGCGAGTAGCTGGTGGCCGTAACAGACGCCCAGGAACGGCAGTCCGGCGTCGATGGCCTCGCCGACCCACTCCTTCAGGGCGTCGATCCACGGCCGATCCCAGTAGACCGACGACCACGAGCCGGTGATCACGCAGCCGTCGAACGCGAACGTCTCGGGACGCTCGCCGTCCGGGCAGTAGTACTCGACGAGGTCGGCCTCGAGTTCGCGCTCGAAGTTTCGCCTGTTCGACGCCCGGTTTCGGGCTGCGTTGAGGAGCGCGATACGCAGTTCGGACGACCCGTTCGAACCGCTCGTTGCGGTCGGCGGCTCAGTCACGGGTCGATCCCCCTCCGCAACCTCGAGGTCGGACCGACCGGGAACGTGACGCCCGAAAGCTGTCCGCGAGCGGAAATCGTGACATCGGTACCCGAACGGGGCGTCCTCGAGATACAAAGTCCTTTTCGCGGGATCGAGCCAGTAGGTTCGCCTTTCAGCTTCGGACTCGAGTGCACGCAGCGTCTATCGAGAAATTATCGCCCGACGCTGCCGACGAAAACCGACGCTACGAATCGAGTGCTGCTGCCGGACGCGACGACCGCGGCTCCCGTAAGCGACGGCTACTCGATCTCGTCGACACCGTCACGCCGGGCCGATCGGAGGGCCGCCGGTGCCGGTCGGACGGCTCTCGCCGCCGACGCCGAGACCGCACCGTTTTTCGCCCGCTGTCGACGAGGGACCGTATGCGCGTCACCGAGGGCGGGATCGAACTCGAGGTCCCCGGCGAACAGACTGAGGGCGTCGAGGAGTCGGTGTTCTACAATCCGCGACAGGAGCTGAACCGGGATCTGACGATCGCGACGCTGCGGACCTTCAGCGAGCGCGAGGAACGCGCCGAGACGTATCTCGACGCGATGACGGCGAGCGGCGTTCGTGGCATCCGAGCCGCGGCTGACGGCTGGGACGTCACTTGCTGTGACCTCGAGTCCGACGCGGTCGACCTGGCTCGCGAGAACCTCGAGCGAAACGGTCTCGCCGCCGCGACGCGGGTCGAACACCGAAACGTCAACGCGCTCATGCACGACGAGGCGTTCGACGTGATCGACCTCGACCCCTACGGATCGCCGATGCCCTTCGCCGACGCGGCCTTCGCCCGCTGTCGCGACCTGGTCTGCGTGACGGCGACCGACACCGCGCCCCTCTGTGGCGCTCACTTCAACAGCGGCATTCGCTCCTACAGCGCGGTTCCGCAGAACACCGACTACCACGCCGAGATGGGCGTCCGGACGCTGCTCTCGGCGCTCGCCCGCAGCGCCGCCCGCTTCGACGTCGGCGTCGACCCGATCTTCACCCACGCGACGAGCCACTACGTTCGGACCTACCTCGAACTCGATCGGAAGGCCAGCGCCGCCGACGCCGCCCTCGAGCGTCTCGGCTACCTCTCTCACTGCGAGGATTGTCTCTACCGCGAGACAGACCGCGGGCTGATCGTCGATCCCCTCGAGTCCTGCCCCCACTGCGGCGGCGAGCGTATCCTCGTTGCCGGGCCGCTCTGGCTCGACGCCTACTGCGACCGCGAGTTCGTGGCGAGCGTCCGCGAAACGATGCCAGACGAGTTCGCCACCGCCGAGTCGGCCCGCGAACTCTGTGCGACTCTCGAGGGCGAACTCGACGAACCGAGCCACTACGACCAGCACAAACTCTGCAAGAACTGGGGGCTGCCCGCGAACGCGATGGACGACTTCCTCGCGGACCTCAGGGCGGCCGGCTACGAGGCCTCGCCGGCCCACTACGGCGGTACGACGTTCAAGACGGACGCGAGCGTCGGTGAGATCCGCGCGGCGACCGAAGACGCGCTCGTCTGAAACGGACTCTCGTACCGATTTGCCGGCACAACGCAGTCCGGGTCGGGGTTGTGCCGGTACTGGCGTACAGTGGTCCAGTAGTCCGTGTGAGCGTCGCTCCCCGCTCGAGGCCGTGGCGACGAGTCACCTCCGCGGTGGCGGCGACCCGTCTATCACGGATCGGAAGAAACGACGACCTACAGCGTCTCCGACGACGTTTCGACGACCACTAACAGTTCACTACTGATGTGTGTGGCTGCAGTTGTTCGGGTATGGATTCGAGCGCCAGGCGACACCTGTTCTCCAACCGACGGCGGGTCGTCGGTCAGCGTACCGACGCATTGCAAGCTAGTGCTACACGATCACATATCACAGTGGGCGGCGAGTTCGAGACGTGATCGACCGCAGGCAGGGTCGCGAGTTCGCGACCGACGTCGTTCGCCTCGCGCGCACCGAGCAGCTGACGCTGTTGGCGGCCGGCGTCGCCTTCTACGGCTTCATCTCGCTCGTCCCGCTCATGCTGCTCGCGGTCGGGATCGCCGCCTCGATCGGCGGAGAGGCACTGGCCGAACAGCTCGCGACCGCTGCGAGCGACGTCCTCACGCAGTCGGCACAGGAATTGCTCGCCGAGACGGTCCTCGACGAGACCGGACGCCAGAGCGCGACCGTCGTCGGCGCGTTCGGGCTCCTGTGGGGCTCGAGTCGGGTCCTTCGCGGTCTCGATCGCGCGTTCTCGAAAGTCTACGGCACCGCGGCCTCGAAGTCGTTCATCGACACCGCCTGGGACGCGATGATCGTCTTTCTCGTCATTACGTTCGGGCTCGCGCTCGTCGGCGTCCTCGAGTTCGTGATCCGGTTCGTTCCGTTTCTCGGAGTGACCGTGGTCGGTCCGATTCTCGTCGTTCTGGGGCTGATTGTGACGTTCCTTCCGCTGTACGTCGTCTTTCCGGACGCGAACGTCGGTCTTCGAGAGGCCCTTCCCGGGACGATTATCGCCGCCGTCGGTTGGTTCGCCCTGAGTCGGACGTTCTCTCTCTACGCCCAGATCGCGACCGAACAGGCCGTCTACGGCGCACTCGGGGCCGTCTTTCTCGTGCTCATCTGGCTGTACGTCGGGGCGATTATCCTCGTCTTCGGGGCCGTCATAAACGCCGTCCTCGCCGACCGTGAAGCGGATCGGCAGCTACAAAGTCCCGGCGCGAGACAGGTTCCAACAGAAGCGATGACCGACGACGACACGGGTGCCGACGAGGGGGCGACGGACGACCGCGTAGACGCGGAACCGAGCGCAGGCACGGAGCCGGCTGGCGCCGCTAGCGCACGCCGTAGCGCCCGCACGCGGGACCGATCTGACGATCCCGAAGCGCTTCGTGAAGAGGTCGAACGACTGCGCGACAGAGTCGACTCCTTCGAGGACAACGTCGAGCGCCGAACTGTCAGAAAGGAATCGCTCGAGAGCGACCTCAAGCGCTACGTTCGGCGCCGTGTTCGGCGCGGTCACGCCACCGGCTGGGGGCCGTACCTCGTCTTGCTGTACGGCACTGCGATGTCGATCGCGGCGTTTTACTTCCTCTCGGGCGGCTGGGCGATCCTGGCGATGTTCGTCGTCTGGACGTCGACGCTCGGCGTCTACGCCCTGATGGTGCTGTTCGGGTTCGGGCTCTCGATCCTCGGGCTTCCCGGTCGCCTTCGAAACGCGATCGGCGACCGACGCTCCTGATTCGGGTCCGTCGACGTCAAATCGCCACCCCTCGCATCCGTCGTTTCACGCCGACTCGGCGTTCGATTTCCCGTTCTCCGTCCGTGCTCTCCGTCGTGCTCGTCCGTTCGGTTGTTCTGTACACCGCTTTCGCCCGTCACGCGCTCTCGAGCCGTCGTTTTGTCGCTACTGCACCGGTACGACGCGCTGGCGGAGGAAGTGACGGACGCGGGTCGTGTACGTCTGGGGGCGGTGGAGGTTACAGATGTGGCCGACGTCCGCGAGCACCTCGACGCGGCCGTCGGCGGCCGCCGCGGCGTGTTCTCGCTCTCCGCGTCGCATGATCTTGTCGTGCTCGCCGTTGAGGATCAACGTGGGGCCGGGATACGTCGAGAGCTTCGCCCGAAAATCCTCGTCTCTGATATCGGGGTCGGCGCGGCCGAACTCGCGCGGGTAGATCCCGGCGTCGATGATCGCCGATTCGATCTCGTCCGGCAGATCCCTGTTTCGGACCCAGCGATAGCCGAGCCGTTCGACGGCTCGACGGCCGCGTTCCGGTTTCGTCGCGAGGCGCCAGAGGCCGCCGACCGCACGCGTCACCGTCGCCATGCCGCCGGTCGGGTTCGCGCTACAGCCCGTCAGAACGAGGCCGTCGACGTCTTCGGGGTGGCGATAGGCGTACTCCGTCGCGACGTAACCACCCAGCGAGAGACCGACGAGCACGGCGCTTCCGTCGGTGTAGTCGTCGATCGCGCCCTCGAGCAGGTCGATGGCGGTGTCCATTCGGAACGGCTCGTAGCTCCGGACGCCGTGGCCGGGGAGGTCGGGTGCGACCACGCGATACTCGTCCTGTAATTCGACGAACTGCGGAAGCCACATCGATCGCGTGAACATCGCGCCGTGGACGAACACGATCGCCTGCTCGCCTTCGGGGCCGGCGACGTCGATACCGGGACGTCCACTGTCGTCGTCGTGTCGTGCCATAGCCGTCGTATGACGAGTCGGGACTTAGTTATCGGGCCGGAACGCACAGCCGTCCCGGACGTAGTCCACTCGAAACTGCCGTCCCGAAGCGTCCGTCCACACGATCGGATCGCCGGCTCCGAGTTCTGCGGCTCGAGCCGACCGTCGCTAGAGACCGGACTCGCGAAAACGAGTCTTCGCGTTATCGTCCGTCGTCGCCGTCAGCGTCGTCGCTCTCGTTCTTGCGCTCGCTCTCGCGATTCGCGGTCTCTCCCCGCTCGGCCGTCGATCCCCCGTCCGGCGGCCGCGGATCGCTGATCGCATCCGGATCGATTTCGGGATCGACCGCGGCGTCGGTTCGTCCCGGGCCGTCGGTCGGCTCGACCGTCGCATCGGTCGGCTCCCGATCCGCGTCCGGGTCGACGCGTGCGTCCGTCTGCCGGCGCTTCTCGTCGCTCTCGAGGGTGGCATCGGTCGGCGATCTATCCTCGGTGCGGTCGACCGAGATGCCCGAGGGGGTACCCGGCGTGTCGGTTCCACCGACCAGCTCGGTCGGATCCGCCTCGAGGCCGCGATCCTGACGGTCGGCGGTCTCGTCGCCGCGCGTCGTCAACTCCGCTTCGGACGGCTTTGACGGCTCGGACGTCTCAGTCACCTCGGGCGCCTCGCTCGCCCCCTCGGCTTCCGTCGGGAGTTCGCCCTCGAGTCGGACGGCGTCGGCGGTCACCTCGCGAACCGAATCGGCCTCGAGCGGACGGGTCTCGTCGGTGACGCCTTCCCAGCCGATCGAGGACGTGACGGAGTCGATCGCGTCGGCGTTCGGTCTGACGTGAGCGACGTTACCCTCGATCGCCGCGACGACGCCGACGTCCTCGCCGGCGGCGTTTCGAACGGGTTTGCCGACGTCGTCGTCGGTAAACGGACGGTGCATGTCTGCCGATATCAGTCGTCGAGAAAAGCAAGTGGTGCCTGCGATCGTCGGGACGACGGAGACGGGAGCCCGTCGTTCGTTTCCGCGCCCTCGCCGAGCGAATCTGTCGGTCCGACGCTCGCGCAGATTCGCGGATTCGTCGGTAGCGTCGGTTCGATTCGGACCGTGTCGGGCGGTTCGGCCGCTTTCAGTTCAGTGATCGAGCCCCGGTTCCATGTACGCCGCGGCGACGACGGCGGCGGCCGCGAGGAACGCGAACATCATGAATCCGGCCGCCCCCGAGACGAGGCCGAGTTCGGGACCGACCGTGAGCAGGTCCATCTCCTGGTAGCCGTACCAGGCAAAGAGCAACGCGATAATTCCGGAGAGGACCGCGACGCCCGCGGAAACCATCTGGAACCGGTTGTCGAACGAACGGAGGCTGCCGGCGCTCGAACTCGTTTCTGGCACCGTCGTCGTGCCGCCGTCGGAGCGGTTCGACTCCGTCGTCTCATCCGCTCCCTCGACATTGTCTTCTGCGGACTCCGATTCCGTCTCCCCGTTGTCGGCGGCCGCTGCTGTGCCAGCCGTGGCCGCCGTCGCGTCCGCTCGAGAGAAGCTGTCGTCGAGGTAGATTCGCGTGTCGGCAACCAGACTGACGTCCTCGGCCTCGAGGATGAACGGACGGTCGGGCTCCGCCCGGTCGAACCTCACCAGCAGTCTGTCGATGGCGTCCGGGGCGGGATCGACGCGAACGCCGTCGTCTTCGAGCGCCCCAACGGTTCCGATCACCTTCCCGTCAGCGCGCTCGACGGGCTTCCCGATATCGTCGTCGGTGAACGTCGCACACATTGTTAATTAGCTGGGTTCTCCGGGCAAGCCCCTAAACCCTCTGATTCGTCGTGGATCGGAGTTCACGCCGCGCCTCACCGGATTACCCGGGTCTCTCCCGCGACGCGAGGTCGGTTCGGCGACGAGTGTCATCGCTCAGTCGATCGGAAACCGCAACAGCGCGCCGACGCCGTCGAACGCCTCGGCGAACCGACTGCCGTCGGGGAAGTCGTCGGGGACGACGACGGTCTCGCCGCCTTGCTGTTCGGTTCGGTCGCCAAGCTCCTGCAGGTCGTCGGCCTCGAGTTCCGTCGAGAGCAACAGCGTCTCGACGGCGTCGAACTCGAGGGCGTCGTCGATTTCTTCGCGGCCGTAGGCGACCGGCTCCTCGCCGTCGCCGACGCGATCGAAGAACGCCGACAGCGTTTCTGTTACGTCCTCTCGGTCGCGCTCCTCGAGTGCCTCTTGGCCCTTCTCTGCGAGTTGCTCGAGGCCCTGCTGGGTGGCGTATTCGACGGCGAACTCGCCGGTGAGGCGATCCTCGAGTCGGTGGTCGAGATCGGCCTCCTCCCGAAACGTCTCGATGGTTCCGGTCGTGCCGCCGAGCAGGACGCTGTCGACAGGGTCGTCGTCGACGAACGCTCGCCGCGCGCGTTCGGCGACCTCGTCGAAGAACTCCCGTTTCTGCCGTTCGCGGTCGCGCTCGAAGCGCTCGGCCGATTGGCCGCCGGCGCTCGACTTTCCGGGGACGTTGCTGTCGAACGTGTCGACGACGTCGACGCCCTGACCGTCGAGACGTCCCAGCGCGGCGCCGCCCCGTTCGACGACCAGCAGTCCGTGGGTCGACTCGGGCTCGGTGACGTCCTGGAGCGGGCCGAGGTCGAACTCGTTGGCGTGGCGGTAGGTCGATTCCTTGATCGGGACAGGGAGGTCGTCGAAGACGACCGTGAGGAGGTCGCCGTCGGGCGCGCCGGCGTAGATCGCCAGCCCGTGTTCCGGGATCTCGTCGTACTCGTTGAGCGTGCTCCTGACCGTCTCGAGGGCGTCGGTCAGCGGCTTTGGAAACGACTGTTCGTCGAGCTGGCTGCCCTCGGCGTAGTCGGTCTCGACGGGTTGCCGGGCCTCACCGATCGTCTCGTCGGGCGGGACGGCGAGGGTGACGAGGACATCTCGGTCGGCCGAAGCGGACGAGAGTCGATCGAGTCGTTCGTGGAGTTCGTAGGACGAAGATGACATGATCTGCGCTGTATACGTATCCGGACCGCCTCGAACATCGACGAGACGTCGTCGCTCGAGACGACGACCGGCGGTTACTGTAATCGCACTAGGACGGAGCGACGGTTGAGCGACCTGCTGGCGTGCTCAAGTCGAGACGCTTCCCTCGGGGGACGCGTCCGTCGGCGCTCGTTCACGCGCCGGTCGCTCCTCGAGCGTTCCTCAGTCGCCTCGGTAGCCTCGAGGGTCGTCGCCGACCGTCGACGCCTCCCCGCGAGCGGGCGTCTCGATCAGCCAGTCGGGCAGCCGCGTTCGGAGGTCGACCGACTCGCTGCCGAGCACGGCGAAGCCGGCGAAGATCGTCAGGAAGCCGACGACGGCGAGCGGGGCGATCGATTCGCCGAGCAACACCGCGCCGCCGAGCGTCGAGACGACCGGGACGACGTAGAAGACCAGGTTCGCCTGGATCGCGCCGGTCGACTCGAGCAGGCCGAAGTAGGCGATGTACGCGAGGACGCCGGCGACGACGCTGACGTAGGCGAGTGCGAGCACCGCTTCCGTCGTCCACACGATCTCGCCGACCGATTCGCCGGCCGACCAGGCCAGGCCGTGGCTGAGCGCCGCGGCGATGGGGAGTCCCCACGCGACCCGGACCGTACTCGAGAGCGTGGCGTGCGTGCTGGCCCGGCGGATGAGGACGGCTCCGAGCGCGGCGCTGACGGCGCCGGCAAAGAGGACGGCGCGGCCGAGAGCGTCGCCGCCGACGATCATCGCGGGATCGGGGCTGACGACGAGTGCGACGCCGACGAGACCGAGGACCATCCCGACGGCGCCGCGCGTCGAGAGGCGCTCGTTCGAGAGAAGCACAGCGGCGAACACCGGCGTCAGGATCGGATTGAGGCTGAAGACGATCGCGCCGACGGCGCTGGTCGCGTACTGCTGGCCGACGAAGATGAGCGCGTTCGCCAGCCCGATCACGAGTCCGCCAGTTGCGAGGATCCCGACGACGTCGGCCCGCGTTCTGGGACGGAGTTCCTCGCGCGAGGCGGTGATCGCGATGTAGCCGAGCATAACCAGCGCCGCGACGTCGAACCGAATCGCGACGAACGTCAGCGGCGGAAAGTACTCGAGGCCGGCCTTCGCGGCGACGAACGTCCCGCCGAAGAACAGACTCGAGAGGGCAAAGAAGATCGCCGAGCGGCGGTCGATCATCCGACCACCCTCGGCGAGCGACCGAGCAGCGACCGAGCCGATCGGCGATCGGCCGGCGCAGAGAGCGAAGAGGGCATCATACTCCAAGAGACGGGCGCCAACCCCATAGTTCAGTTCAGAAAATATTTCACGAGAAGAAATCGTGGTAGGGCGCGTGTCGGTCGTCACGCAACGAAAGCTGCGACTCGTCGGCCGGCGATATCACCGCGTGAAAGTATTTCACGGTGCGAAAGCACTATGACGTGGATGGGAGAATACCCGATATGGACGGGACGGAATCGGCGCTCCAGGAGATCGAATTTCTCGCGCTCTCGCCGAACCGCGTCGCGGTGCTCGAGGCGCTGGCGGAGACGCCACACACGCGCACGGAACTCGCGTCGGAGACGGGCGCCTCGCAGGCGACGCTCGGACGGATTCTGGGTGACTTTCAGGACCGCTCGTGGATTCGCCGCGACGGAAGCGAGTACGCCGCGACCGCGACGGGCGCGCTCGTCGCGTCGGGGATGACCGACCTTCAGGAGATCATCGAGACCGAACGGCGCCTTCGGTCGGTCGTCGACTATCTCCCCGCTGACGAGTTGACGTTCGATCTTCGCCGGCTGGCCGACGCTCGGATCACCACCCCCAGCCAGACGCGTCCGAACGCGCCGCTGTCGCGGCTGCTCGAGTTACTGCGGGATGCAGCGGACGTCCGGACAGTCTCGCACGCGTTCAACGAACAGACGCTGACGGTCGTCGACGAGCGGACGGCCGCCGGCGAGCAGACGTTCCGCGGCGTCTTCTCGCGATCCGCGATCGACGCGCTGGCCGACGATTCCGAACTCAGGGCCCGGCTCGCGTCGCTGCGGTCGACCGACGAGGCGTCGATCCGAGTCCGCGACGACGCGGTCCCCCTCGCGGTGATGATCCTCGACGACACCGTCTACCTGCTCGTCCGCGACGAACAGGGCGTGCTTCGGGCGTCGATCGATACCGACGACCCCGCCGTTCGAACGTGGGCGACGGAGACGGTCGCCGAGTACTGGTCGAGCGCCCGAACGCTCTCGGAAGCCGGCTTCTCGCTCGAGTGACTACGGTCGTCTTCGTGTCCAGTGGGACCAACTATCATTCGGTTTATCTATTCATTCACGAGTGCCGATGAGACACGTCGGCTGATCGAATATTTAACTGTAAATTCGTCGCAGCGATCGTCAAATGGCGGTCCCGAGTGGCGCTGCGTCTATATTCTCCGTTGAATTACCATTTGGCAATAACAATTATCTACTCGCTGTGGACATGATCTGATAGGTTATGAGTATACACACAGTGGTGGGAATCGATCTCGGGAGGCAGCGATGAGAGCCGAGGTGTTCGTCCCGGCTCGAATCCGACGCCAGTACAGCGCGAAAATCGCGACGGCACTCGGCTGTATCGTCGCCGTGACGTTCGCATTTGCCCTTCTGTTCGGCTACTACGTGACGACGGTGCCGGCCGACCAGACGGAAGCGGCCGCGACGTCGGCGATCACCGGGCTCATGGTCGTCTTCTTCATGAGCCTCGGCCTGTTTGGCATCGTCATCGGCGGCAACACCGCCCTGGCGCTCACCCAACTCGGCGGCAAAGCCGAACGGATCGGCGACGGCGAGTTCGACGTCGACCTCGAGACGGAGCGGACCGACGAGATCGGCCAGCTTTCTGCGACGCTCGCCGAGATGCGCGACTCGCTCGAGTCGTCGCTCGAGGAGGTCGAAGCCGAACAGCAGCGAGCACAGGAGGCGAAAGAACGCGCCGAACAGCGCGCCGAAGAGGTCGAAGCCGAACGACAGCGCGTCCAGGAGACGCGAGAGGAGATCGAACGACAGAACGACGAACTGGTCGCGGAAGCCCAGCGCTTCTCCGAAGTGATGGACGCCTGTGCCGACGGGGATCTCAGCCGGCGCCTCGAGCCCCAGGTCGACAACCAGGCGACCGAAGCGATCGCGGCGTCGTTCAACGAGATGCTCGACGAGATCGGCGAGGCCATCGCCGAGGTCCAGACCTCGGCCGAGACGGTCGAGACGGTCGCGGCCGATCTGCAGGGCTCGAGCGAGCAGATTCGAGGCGCGAGTCAGGAAGTTGCTGAATCCATCCAGGAGATCGCCGACGGCGCGAGCAGACAGACCGCACAGCTAGACGACGCCGCGGGCGAGGTCAACGGCCTCTCGGCAGCGACCGAAGAGGTCGCCTCGACGACCGCCGAAATCGCCGCCCAGTCCGACGAAGTCGCTACGCTGGCCGACGAGGGTCGTCAGGCGGCAACTGAGGCGGCCGACGACATCGACTCGCTCGTCGACAACACCGAATCGGTCGTCGACTCCGTCGACGAACTGACCCGCGAGACCGAACAGATCGGCGAGATCATCTCGCTGATCGATAACATCGCCGACCAGACCAACCTCCTCGCGTTGAACGCCGCGATCGAGGCGACGACGGCCGGCGAGGACGGCGACCGCTTCGGCGTGGTCGCGACCGAGATCAAGTCCCTCGCGGAGGAGACGATGGACGCCGTCGAAGAGATCGAGGGCACCCTCGAGTCGATCCGCGCGCGAACGGAGGCGACGGCGGAAGAGATCTCGACGGTGGACGACGGAATCAGGGAGACGGCGACGGACATCGACGAACTGGCGGATAAACAGCGGACGATCGCCGACGAGATCGATCAGGTCGACGAGAGCATCCAGGGGATCGCGACGACCACCGACGACCAGGCCGACGCGGCCCAGCAACTCGCGACGATCATCGACGACGTCGCCGACGTCTCGACGGACACCAGCACGACCGCCCAGCAGGTCGCGGCGGCCTCCGAGGAAACGACCGCGACGATCGACGACGTGTCGACGACGGCGAACTCGCTCGACGAGGACGCGAAAGCGCTTCGCTCGCTGGTCGGTTCGTTCACGCTGGATCGCTCGCTGTCGAATCCGGCGGGTCCGACGGCGGGTGTAACGCCTGCGGGGGGTGACTGAACGTGATTCAGATGGAGAGCGTCCTCCTCGCGTCCGGTGTCACCTTCTCGCTGGTGACGATTCTAGCGCTCGTCGGAACGCTCCAGCTCTCGGCGCGGACGCGCCTCTACGGCTACGCCGCGGTCGCCGCCTGCGGGTCGATGGCGATCGCGTACGTGGCGATGGTGCCCGCTGAGATGGCCGGTATCGAGACGGATTATCTGCGCTTCGTGGGGTACGGCGCCATGTGGGCGGGAATCTGTCTTCTCGTCGGCGCCGTCTCCGGTGCCGGCCGAACGCTGACGCTGGTGCTTCTCGGAATCGTTCAGGCGCGCGTCTGGGTGACGCTGCTCAGCTGGCACGTCGAGGGCGTCCTCGGAACGCTGCTCGCCGCGTTTCCGTTCGTTATGTTGATCGCCGGCGTCTACGTCCTGTTCGGCCCGTTCGCACGGGCCGCCGCGACCGTCAGCAGCACGCGACGGCTCCTCTATGCGAAACTCAGGAACCTGATCGTCCTCGTGTGGCTGGGTCTCGTCGCGCTCGGCCTGTTGAGCGGCGCCGAGTTCGCGCTCACCGACGACTTCCTCGAGCAACTCTCGATCATTTACGTCGAAGCCATCCTGCTGGTCGGCTTCGCCGGCATCGTCCTCCGCAGCACGGACGCGCTCGAGGACACCGCTGCGAGCCGATCGACAGCCCTCGATGCCGAGTCCGACTCCAGCGGCGACGTCGACGCGGCCGTCAACGCCGCCGACTGACGGACCGGTTCGATCAGGTACGCTTTTTTCGAGTCCGCAGTCAGCGTGATCGGCCGCTACTCATCTGTGGCTACTACAATTCGACCACAGTCGGCTCTCGGTCCCCACAGCCGTGTCGGTAGAGCTCCGACGGCTCCCACGTCCGCTCGCTCGGTGAGTCGATCGTCTCCCAGGTCACGTCCGCTTCGACCACGTACATCGTAATGTAGATGAGTTCGCCGTCGACGGCCTCGTCCTCGTTCCACTCGGCACAGATGTGATCGGCAAACAGCGCCTGCGTATCGGCGGGCTCCCCGGCCCTGACGCTGTTCATGTAGAATCGCTCTCGGTACGTCCCGTACTGCGTCTGTAGTTCCGCATCCGGTTTGTCGACCGTCAGCGGACGATCGTTGTAAACGTCGATGCGCTCGCCGCCTTCCGTCTGGGCCGCGAAGACGTGGTACCGATCGGTCGTCCGCGGATTCGGCGCGAAGATGCTCCACTCCGTCTGGTGATCGACGAATCCCACGGCACCGCGCTGGGCCGTCTCCGCCGGATCGACGTCGTCGGCGAGCAATCCGCCGGCAGAGAGCACCGCGAGGAGCGCGAACGCGCCGAAGAGAACGGCGCCCGCCGCCACCGCCGTTCGTCGCGGATTTCGGCTGAGTCGAACGACGACGCCCTCGAGCGGTCGCCACCGCGGGAACGCGGCCGCGACGGTCTCGAGCCTCGAGGCTCGTTCGTTCATCCGGCTGATCGGCACGCCAGCCCGCACCAGCAGCGCTCGAAGGTCGTCCCAGAACGGCGTCTGGAAGAACAGGAGCAGTCCGGCGAGGGCGACGAACGCGAACGCGCCGATGCGGACGGTTACGGCGAACGAGAGGTGCGCCAAGACGAACGGCGCGACCAGCACCGTTCGCAGATGGCCTCGAACCAGCAAGAGCACCCACGCGAACAACAGCATGTAGTACCACGCCAGCCCGCCGTACTGCAGCAGCGTCGGCACCTGCTGGACGAGATCCGCCAGCAGAAACGTCATGTCGTCGAGTCCGAGCACGAGCGCGGCCGCCTCGCCGCTCGTCCACAGCTCCGACTCGGTCTTGTGGTAGCCGTTGACGACGTACATCGTGACCAGCTGGGCGAGGATCAACGCCGTGGCCGGCGTGGCGACGCTCGCTCGAGGCGCGCGGTCGGCGTGGACGGCGTCGACCGACCAGCGCTCGCCCAGCGGGAGGAAGATCGCCCAGAACAGCAACCAGACGAACAGCGTGTCGGCGTAGCTCAACACGAGTGGGTTCCGCAGGTCCAGCGAGAGGACGAACACGAGCGAGAGCGCGGTCGCGATTCTGGTCCGGTAGCCGACCAGCAACTGCACGGCGAACAGGGCGTGAATCGCGAACAGCGCCGCCGTTCCCGTCTGGCTCCCGGTGAGAAAGTACACGGACGCGTCGACGGGCAGCGCGTCCATCGCCAGCGAGCGGGGCACCACGCCCTGGTCGGTGTAGAAGTACGTGAAGTTCCGGGCCCGTAGCGCGAGGTCAGCGAGGATCAATAGCGCGGCGACGATCCGGAACATCGCCAGCGCTCGAGTGTCGATCCGTACGCACTCGCGGAGGTATGATCCGGCGGTGCGGATCCAGGGTCGCAAGCGGTGACTCGAGACGGGCCTCATCGAGTACCATCGCTCACAGGAGAGTCATATTTGTTCTCATCCCGGATCTGGCGGTCGATCGCCAGCACGGGTCCACGTGATGGCGCCCGCTTCGAGTTAGCGCCATCGACTGTCACGAACGGGTATCGTGTACGATGTGTCGATTACGGAGAACGCCGTCGTCGCGAGCGACGACGGACGAAGCGACGCGTTCCGTTTCCGACCACCAACGTCTCATCAGAGCGCGGCCTCGAGCAGACGTCTCCCCTCGCGGATCCCGTCGAGGAGAAGCTCGCCGACGCCATCGAGTCCGCCGACGTCGGCAGCGAGGAACGGCAGAATCGCGACGACGAAGACGACGCTCGCGATGAAACTAGCGAGGTTCGCGACCGTCATGATCGCCAGCAATCGGAAGAGTCCGACGTTGGCGTGAAGTCCGCGGAGTCGCTCGAGGAGCCCTCGATCTCGCATCGCGAGCGTTTCCTTGATCCGGAAGATGTCGGCCAGTTTCACCCGCGTATACTGCAGTTCGACGTACGCGATGAACAGCCCCGGCGTGATGAAGGGATTGACGCTGGTAAGCCAGGCGGCCGCGCCGCCGGCACCCGCACTGGTCCAGTGAGCACCCGCGAGCCAGGCAACGCCGGCCGCCGCGACGAAGTTGACGAGAAACCACGCGGCGAACAGTTGCAGGACGAACCAGTCCTGTGCGCCGCCAAGCGCCAGCAGGACGAACACCGAGAGGAATCCGAGCGTGAATGCATAGCCGACGACCCGGTAGAGGATCGATCGAAGTCGCGTCGAACTCGAGGCGTCGTCGACCCTCGTCGAGGGAACCGACGCTGGCGTCTCGACGAACCGTTCGATTTGCGGTCGGCGACCCGCGCTGACGACCGCGAGGACGTCGTACCCCGCCTCGCGAAGCGCGAGCAACCGTCGGGCCGTGACTGCATCACGGCGCTCGGTGAGCGTTCGGGCGTCCGCAGCCGACTCGCTGCGCTCTGCGATCACGGTCGCGATCTCGTCTCCGTCGGCTGCTGGATCTTCCGCGCGTTCGAACCCGGCGGTTGCCCGCGAGAGCAGTACCGAAAGCAACGCGCCGATTACGAGTCCGATCAGGACGATCAAGACGACCGCATCGAGGACCGAAAGCAGCGGTTCTAGGAGACCGAACCCGTCTCCGGAACCACCGCTCGAGAGCGCCTCGACGGGAACAAGCAGCGGTCCCTGTACGAGCCGAACAGTTGCGCCGAGTAACAACCCCCAGAACAATCCGATTCCGAGACCGGCTTTCAGCGGCCCGCCGAACTCCGCGACGAGTGCACCTCCGGCTGACAGCTTCGCCCGCCGCGAGAGTCGTCTCCAGAGATCGGAGACGGTGTTCTCGAGTGGTCGATCGACGAGCGCGACGGGCACGTTCTGGGTGTCAGCGGCCGACACCGCGGCCGCCGCCGAACTGGCGGGAGCAGTATCGGTTCCGTCGCGGTGTCGATCTCGGGTCGCCGAGAGCAGCCAGTGGCCGAGCAGTTGCGCCGACGTTTTCCCGCCGACGACCTCGTCTCGATCGACATCGGTTTCCGCTTCTTCGACCAGTTCGCTGTAGCGGAGATCTCCGAGTTCGACCGCGACGACGTCGGGGGCGTTTCGTTCGATCGTCTCGCGTATCTCGGTAGCGTCTGTGTTCGAATCCGGCGTCGATTCAACGTAGGTTACCGTTCCTGGTTCCGATTCTGTTCTCGCCCCTGACTCGTCGGCCCTCGACGTTTTGCGGAGAAACTCGTCGGGACCGACCGCGTCGTCGATCCTTTGTGTATCGTCATCACCCATCATGATTGACATTCGCTCGAACGGATGAAAACGTACCGACGGCCGGGCCCAACGCTCGTCCGTCACCGCGTGACGCGTACCGTCCGTGCAGACGTCGCCAAAGATGCGTTCCTTCGAACCCGTCGGCTCGCAACGGCGGCGTTTCGTCTGCACCGTTCGAATCGACGGCTCCTCCAGTTCGTCGTTCGCGACCGATGTGTGTCCGTGTGAGCCGCTTCGGGGACTGCTATCGTCCCCACTGCGCGAATCGGTTCCCCACCGTTCCAACCGACTCGGTTTCCGATCAGTCGCCGACGCTCTCGTATCGGATGTCCGTCCAGATCTCGTCCCCGTCCCTGTGTTCGAAGTAAATCCGAACTCGCTCGAGTAGCGACTCGCGAACGCGCCGTTCCCACTCTTCGCAGGCGTCCTCGTAGTACGTCGTGACGACCGCGTGGTCGACGTCGTCGCCGTGTTCGTCGCGGGCGACCGTCCGAGCCTGCTCGCGGGTCGGATGGCGAAGATGCGTCTCGTCGGGGTGGACGCCGGTTTCGTTGCGAACGAACGTGGCCGGCTCGAGGTGGATCGGTTCGGGCTCCCTCTCGGGCGAATTCCGACGGGGCCCCTCCTGGACGTGTGGCTCCGCACGGACCTCCTCCTCGAACGGCGGGACGAGCCGCAAGACGTGTGTGCGTAACGGCGTCGACGACTCGTGGGTTCGCTCGAGGGCGTCGACGACGTCGTCCGGATCGACGACGACGGTCTCGATCTCCGCCGCCGGATGATCGGCCAGTTGCTCGTCGGTCGTGGGATCGTCCCGCATATCCCTCATGTTTCGACTACTCGAGCGCTGGTTTGTTAACAGTTACCGATGTCCCGCTTCGGCGTGCGCCACGGAGAACGCTTTTACCTGCGTAACAGACGGACTCACAACCGACCCGTCCCAGGCTCGTACCGTGCGCCCCTCCGCTCGAATTCGCAGCCGAGGAATCGAAACCGGGCAGCGAACCGCCGTCCGTTCGAAGCGGGCGGGTAGTGTCGCTTCGCTCGAGACCGACGACCACGTTACGAGTACACCGATCTATGGCTGACCCCGCTGATCGTTCGGACGTCGATGCCGATCGGGTGGTCGAGCGCGACGAAACCTACGAGCACGAACAGTACGGGACGGTCGAGGTGACGGGCATCTGGAAGGGCGTCAGCGAGCTCGATGCGACCTACGACGCCGACGAACAGGACGTGTATATCGTTCGATACACCGCCGACGAGGACGGGAACCGGGTCGACGAACTTACCGATACGCTCTCGGTATTTCTCGTGTCGCTGGTGTAGTCTCCGATCCGACGCGTCGCACTCTCTGCCCCCGCTCGAGGCGGCTGGCCGGCGGTAGGGTTTTTGCGGCTCCGCGGCGTGGAAGACGGTATGGTCGAGTTTCGCGGCGCCTGGACGGAAGACGAGGTTGCCGAATTCTTCCGGGACGCGACGATCCCGATTCGACTCGCCGTTCGCCGGCCGGACGGCACGCCCTGGGTGGTTCCCCTGTGGTACCGATACCGCGACGGACGCCTCGAGTGTGCCACCTCGGCCGACGCAACGCTGGTGTCGTTCCTCCGGGCCGACTCCGAGGTCGCCTTCGACGTCTCGACGAACGAAATCCCCTACCGCGGCGTCCGGGGGTACGGCTCCGCGTCGCTGTCGCCCGACGAGGACAAGGCGGTCCTCCGATCCCTCCTCGAGCGCTACCTCGAGGGAACTGACTCACCTCTCGCCGAGCGGTTGCTCGACGACGAGCGCGACGAGGTTCACATCCGCATCGAGCCCCACACCGTCTTTAGCTGGGACTACTCCAATCGGATGCGAACGGAGACCGATCGGTGAACCGCTCGCGGCCGCTGGCGACGTCGGTGACGAACTTGTCGAGGCCGTCCCGTTCGAGCGTCTCGACGTCTCCGCTTGCTCGAGTTGTTGCCTGCGACGCCGCGTCGCTTCACAACCACATCCTGACTTAGTACTGTTGTTCGAAGCGAAGCTCGCTATAGCAATATGTATACGATTTTCCGCCTGTTTCTTCCCAACGCGACGCGAGATCGGCTGGGGGATGATACGTTTGGTCACCCCATTCCTTCTCGAAGTGTTTGCAAAACGCAACTGTAATTTCTCGGTCTGCGTCGCTCTCCTCTGCAACCTCGAGCACCACCGCTAAATCCGGGTCATCGTAATCGGGTTTGATGACGTAGTCGCCTGGGGTGAAGGGATTCTCGGGGTACTCGAGATTCGTGTGTTTGTAGGTGTAGAGCTTGATATTCTGATCATCACAATAGGAAGCTAGCTTCGCCGGATGGATTTCTCGCCAGTTGCCGGGGCCGTCGTCGAGCATATTCGGAAAGGCCACGTTCACCGCCTCACCGTCCATCTCTTGACCGTATGCCGTGGTGTTTTTCTCCGGAGGCAACACTTCAATGACTACCGCAACCGAGGCATCATCATCTCCCTTCTTTACCACGCGATCGCCCGGTGAAAACGGATTCTCCGGTTTCTGGTTGAGGTGAGCTGTGTTCGGTCCTAAATCGTGCAACTCATTCATCGGACGGGCGGCCAGGTGTGCGAGTTTCGCGGGTTCTTCGCCGGAGTACGCTTCCTGGGTTTTAACCTTCGATTTGAGCGTTTCAGTCCGCTCCCAACCGAGCAGGATGAGTGCGTCTTCGTTGTCTCGATGCCAGACCATTGCGATGATATCGTCATCCGGATCGTTTTCCAAGAGGTTTGCAGGACGGAAAGCAGAGACGTCCCTCGAGGTTTTCACGTCGATCTCGTAGCCGAAGACTTCGAAGTCGTGACCGGCGAAACTCTCGGGATTGCACCGACGGATAGCCTCCTCGTTTTGCCACTCCCACATTTCCACGGGAAGATACTCGCGACAGAACTGTTCGAACGCGAGTTCACCGAGATTCCCGATACGTTTGATGTCCAGATTATCCGTCCCTTGAATAACAGCCTGATGATGCGCTCGCTCTCGATCGATTTCGTCCGGTGTATAGAGGTACATTACACTCCAATTATCTGTTAGCATGATATAGATTATGTTTCGGCGACACTACAGTCAGCTATCACGCTTAGTCGGATTCTTCGGATAAAGAGGACCCTATCTAAATCGATGGCCTCGGCACTCATAGGGCTCGTCACCACCGGGTGCCGAGTCCGGTTCGGAGCGAGTGGGTCGTCATCGGCCACTCGAGTCTACCGGCGCGATACAAAAGTCGGTTCGGATTCAGCTGACCGGCGTTAGTCGCCGCTGGCGGCGAAGGCGGCGTTGAACTCGTCGATCAGGTTCTGTAACTGGGCGGTGTTTCGGCTCGAGAACGTTTGCGGGGAGCCGGCGACGGCCGCTCGAGCGCTGATCGGTTCGGTCGTGGGTCGTGTTCGGGTGGTCGGGTGCGGTTCGGCGTCGGGTCGGGTTCGGAACTGTTGGGTGCTCATGTCGGTCGGGGGGTGGGGGTGGATGGTGTGGGTGGTATCGTCGTCGAACGGTACGGAGACTCGTCGGAAGCGGCGAATTTAGGCTACTACGTGTACGACCGACATCTGTACACCCCTCTACAGGCTCCTTGGTTATAAAAGTTCATGATAGATAATCCTGCCACTCCCAGGTGTGTGAAAACAAACCTCTTGGGTCGGTGTGACACGATCGGCCGACGCGCTGGAGCCGCGGCCTCGAGGCTGACGCGTACGTTCGACCGGGACGCCTCGAGCGCGCACCCGAGCGCCGGAGGCTTAAGCCGGCCGGCCGTGACCGACAGGCTAGGATGGTTACGAGACGGGACGAACGCACCGGCGACGACTCGAGGCCGTCGAATGCGGCGTCCGCGAGTACCGACGCGGGCGAGTTCTGTTCGCCGGACGTGAGTTTCGTGATCCCGGCGCACAACGAGGGCGGGTACCTCCACGGGACGCTCGCGAGCATCGCCCGACTCGACACCGACTACGCCCGCGAGACGATCGTCGTCGACGGTGACTCGAGCGACGCGACGCGGACGATCGCCCGCGAGCACGGCGCGACCGTCCTCTAGGGCTCGGGAACGAGCATCGCGCGGGCGCGAAATCAGGGAGTGGCCGCCGCCGACGGCGAGTGGCTCGCGTTCGTCGATGCCGACACGACGCTGCGCCCGACCTACCTGACGGCGCTTCTCGGCTACCTCGAGGCCAACGGGCTGGCCGCCGGCAGCTCCGGCTGTCGGATCACCGGTCCGCGCCGGGCGAAGCTGATGGAGGCCACGATCAACCGCGTCTTCCCGCGCCTCGAGCGACCGATCCTCCCGGGGTTCAACACCGTCGTTCGGCGAACGGTGTTCGACGATGTCGGCGGCTTTCCGGACGTTCCGAACGAGGACACGGCGTTCAGCCGACGGCTCGCGCGGCGGTATCCGACGGGGTACTGTCCGGACGTGCTGGTCGAGAGCTCCGGACGTCGGGTCGCCGCCGACGGCTTGACCGGGACGCTCTGGCACTACGCGACGCTGGACGCCGAACGGATGCGAACCGCGAGTACGGGCGATTCCGCGCCGTAGCGCGACCGTACGGCGGCGGGCGTTCGAACGAAGGTGGTCGCGGGACACCCGCTCCATCGTCCGTCGGTCCGGTCGACGAACGCGCTTCGCTGGCACCGTCATGGCGTCCGCTTTTGCACGCCGACGCCGGGTGTTCGCCCGTGACGGTACCAGCGGAAGCCGGACGGCTGCTCGAGAGCGAACCGCTGATGGCCCACCTGGCGACCTGCGTCGACGAGCGCCCGCACGTGGCGCCGGTCTGGTATCGGTACGAGGCCGATACGGAGACCGTCGAGATCGTGACGACGGGCCAGAAACTGGCGAATATTCGAGCCAATCCGCGCGTCTCGCTTTCGATTCAGGCCGACGACGACGGGCGGACGCGGTGGACGGTCACGCTCCGCGGCACGGCGACCGTGATCGAAGACGAGGCGGAAACCGCGGCTGCGCGGCGGCGGATCAACGCGAAGTACGGCGCCGATCGCGGCGCCTACGATGAGAACACGCTCGTCCGGATCGACGTCGGATCGGCGTCGTATCAGACGTACTGAATCGGTCGCTCGCTCACAGACCCGTCGGTTCCTCGAGGTACGTCGTCTCGAGTCCCCACTCCTCGACGAGGCCCTGAAGCGCTCGCACGCCGAAGGTCTCGGTCGCGTAGTGACCCGCCAGCACGACGTGGACGCCGGCCTCGCGGGCCTCGTGGTAGGCCTTCTGTTTCCCCTCGCCGGTGATCAGCGCGTCGGCGCCCGCGTCGACCGCCTCGTCGAGCCAGTCCGTTCCACTCCCGGTGACGATCGCGATCTCTTCGATCTCGTCGGGGCCGAACGCGAGCGTCTGAACCGGTTGCCCGCCGGTCTCGAGTGCCGTCTGCAAGCGTTCGCGCAGGTCGTCGATGGAGTAGGCGTCGGCGGCGGTCCCCCGTTGGCCGATGTACTCGGGGCCGAGTTCGCCGAACGGCGACCGGTCCTCGAGTCCGAGGACGTCGGCGACGCCGGCGGCGTTGCCGAGTTCCTGGTGGCCGTCCAGCGGCAGGTGGGAGACGTACAGGGCGAGGTCGTTTGCGACGAGGGGCTCGAGTCGGTCGTAGGTGCGGCCGGTGACGCGGTCGAAGCCGCCCCACGAGATGCCGTGGTGGGTGACGAGGACGTCCGCGTCGGCGTCGATCGCCCGCTCGAACGTCGCCTCCACGCCGTCGACGGCGACGGCGACGTGATCGACCGTCCCGTCGTCGGGGCCGACCTGCAGGCCGTTCGCGCTCGCGTCCAGTTCGGCGTAGTCGTCGATGCGCAGTTCCGCGTCGAGTCGGTCGACGAACTCCGAGAGCTCCATGTCTCGAGCGTGGCCGGCGAGGACCTTGTATTCGGTTGGTTCTACGCGGCCGACCGACTCGGCTTCGCCCGCCCGGCAACTGATTTCTATCAAACACATGCGGGAATTCAAGTAGATTCGGGACGCATTGAACGCCAGTAGATGCGCGTCTCGTACCAGCACGCGAACGTTCGCGACGGCAACGAGTCGTCGCTTCTCCGATTCACGGCCGCCGACGGAACGCGTGCGTGCGTTCTCGTCGACTCGGGTGCCGGCGTCGACCTCGACGCGCTGCTCGCCCCTGACGAGTACCTGAACGCGATCTTGCTCACGCACGCCCACATCGACCACTACCGGACGCTCGCGAGAAGCGTTCGCCACAGCGCCCCAATATACACGTCGCCGGCGACGGCGGCCGTCCTCGAGCACGCGCTCCCGGAAGCACGAAAGGACAACGACCTGGGCGATCTCTCGCCAGTCTTCGACCACCTCGAGGCGATCGACGACTGGACGTCGATCCTCGCCGACCTCGAGGTGCGTCCCGTTCCCGCGGGACACACGCCCGGCGCGGCGGGCTTCGTGGTCCGGTTTCGAGACGAGAACGGAGCCAACGGCCCCTTCTCCGACGAGCACCACCTCCTGGTGACCGGCGATTTCACGCGCCGCCCCTGTGCGGGCTTTCCGGGGCTCGCGACCGCATACCCGTTCGATATCGACACGCTGTTCCTGACCGTCTCGAGCGACGACACCTATCCGGACGCCCTCGAGACCGCGTTGCGGACGATCCTCGAGCGGGCCTACGCCGGCTCTCGAGTCGTCGTCGCGACGAGTTCGCTGACCGGCGTCCACGTCGCGACGCTGCTCGATCGGCTCGCGGCGACGCTCGATCGACACCTGCCGATCACGCTCGTCGGCCAGACCGCCACGGTGTACGCCGCACTCGAAGCGACAGACAGCGGCGCAGTGGACGAGACTGATTCCGCCGTCGAGACGGTCTCGGTGTTCGACCGCCCGGATGCGGTTCTCGAGCACGGCGGCGTGACGGTCGCCGGTCCGGCCGATCCGACGCGGGGAAGCGCCTCGCGCCTCTTCGGGGCCGTCGCGGACGATCCGGCTGCCGTTTTCGTCCGACTCGGAACGGGCAACGGCGAATCGCTCCCCAGCGTACGGTGTACGACCCACTGTATCGACCTCCGGAACCACCCCTCTTTGGAGACGATCGACGACCTCGTCCACGAACTGGCGCCGACACACGTCGTCGTCAAACACGCCACCGGAGGCGCGCTCAACTGGTTTCAGCGGCGCTTCGATCACTGTTTCACCTGGGGGACGAACGACGAGGACGTCCACCGACTCTACGACGAAGGCGAGTGGCTCTCGCCGGGATGGATCGCCGAGCAGACGGCGACCCAGATTCGGACCCAGCGGTGGGAACTCGCCCAGAGTCGATCGACCGACGTGACCGCTTCGTTGCCGTCGGTCCGACGGGGTTCGGTCGACCTCGAGGCCGAAGGCGTCGACCTCGAGTCGTTCGAGCGCGATTTCGCCGTCGGCTCGGACGCCCCGGCGCCGAGTGCGGCGAGCGAGGGAACCCCGGCGTCGGCGACGAGACGCAGTGACGGATCGGACGAGCGAGTCAGACCCGGACCGACTGAGTCGAGTCACGGTTCGACGGCGAATCCGGAGACGGCGGCGGGGATAGGGACGGAACTGAAGTCGGAGCGTGAGACGATTCCAGCCCGCGTCCTGACCGACGGCGACAGCGAGCAGATCCTCCGGCTCCTCGAGCGTGCCGACGTCGACGCCGGAGATGTCGTCGAGATCACGATCGACGCGTCGACCGCCGAACCGGAGTGAGGGTGTCGGGGCGGAACGAATCCCGTCCAGCGGGTGACCGACCGCTACAGCAGGTAAAACAGCGGGAAGAGGAACACCCAGACGATGTCGACGAAGTGCCAGTAGAGCCCGAAGAACTCCACCGGTCGGTGGTCCTCGAGGTAGGCGTCGACGCTCGCGATCCGGTAGATCATGAAGACGGCGATGAGCAGGCCGAAGATGACGTGCAGGGCGTGTAGACCCGTCGTGACGTAGTAGATGGAGTACTCGAGGCCGTACCACCAGTACTCGCCGTCGGCGAACTTGACGCTGTACTCGTAGGCCTTGACGCTCATGAACGTCAGGCCGAGCAACAGCGTCGCGCTCATCGCGCCGAGGAGCCCGCGTTTGTTCCGGCGTTCGGCAAAGACGAGCGCGAGGACGACCGTGAAGCTCGAGGTCAACAGGACGTAGGTGTTGAGCAGGCCGGGCCAGGAGGCAAACGGGACCATCGTCCACTCGTTCCAGCCCATGTGGAGGCGCATGAAGACGTACGCGCCGATCACCGCGCCGAAGACGACGACGTCGGAGGCCAGGAACACCCAGACGCCGAACTTCGTGTTGCCGATGCCCTCGAACGGCCAGCGTTCGGCGATCGCTAGTTCGGGGGCGTGGAATTCTTCGCGGCCGTACTCGAAGAGCGTGTATCCGAGGATCACGACGCCGAGGACCGTCAACAGCGGATAGAGGACGTTTGCGTCGGCGGCCGTGCCGGTGAGCGTGTCCGGAGCCGTTCCGGTTCCATCCGCGAAGGAAACCATGTAGGGCGTGAGTCCGGAGAGTCCGAGGAAGAACACGAAGAGACCGATGCTGATCCCGAACGGCCAGATGCTGGCGTGATCCGCGTGTTCCGCTTCCTGTGCCGTCCCGGTTCCGGTGGCGACGCCGCCGTCGGTCGCCGCCCCGCCGTCGGCTGCGGTCGTCGAGTCGTCGACGAACTCGAGGCGGCCGCTGGCGTAGGACGGGCGGCCGTCCCAGTTCTCGAGCGGTGGTGGCGAGGGGATCGCCCACTCGGCGGTTCGGGAGAACTCCCAGGGGTTGTCGGGGGCGACGGGACCCTTGACCCAGCTGTGGATGAACGTCGCGAACATGATNGAACTCCCAGGGGTTGTCGGGGGCGACGGGACCCTTGACCCAGCTGTGGATGAACGTCGCGAACATGATCAGGAACGACGCGCCGAGGACGAACGCTCCGACGGTCGCGATCTGGTGGTAGACCTCCAGCGCCGGATCGAAGTTGAAGACGCGCCGCGGGGTCTCCCAGGCGAGGAACATCGGGAAGTACAGCAGGTTGAACCCGACGAAGTAGACGGCGAAATTGAGCTTACCCAGGGTCTCGGAGTACATCTTCCCGGAGAGCTTCGGCCACCAGTAGTAGAGCCCGCCGATCAGGGCCGTTACGCCGGAGACCATCACGTAGTGGAAGTGGGCGACGACCCAGTAGGTGCCGCGGAACTCGTAGTCGAGGACGACGGCGCCGAGGAAGACGCCCGTGATCCCGCCCAGGATGAACAACACGAGCGCCCCCATCGCGAACAGGAACGGCGTCGTAAAGCGGACTCGCCCCCTGACCATCGTGTAGATCAGCGCGAAGACCATCAGGTCGAAGGGAAGGGAGATCCCGATGGTCGTTGCCATCATCAGCGTCTTGATCTCCAGATTGATCGTGGTCAGGAACATGTGGTGCATCCAGACGAGGAACGACTGGACGGCCACGAGAACCATCGCGATGATGACCCACTTGCGCCCGACTAGCCGTCGACCGGTAAAGGTCTGGAACGTCTCGAACATGATCCCCAGCGCGGGGAAAAAGACGATGTACACCTCCGGATGGCCGAAGAACCAGAACAGGTGGGCCCACAACAGTCCCGACCCTTGATCGGTGGCCATGTACTGGGTCAGGAAGAGACGATCTGTCCCCTGTAACAGGAGCGCGGCGAGCAGCGCCGCGAAGGCAAACAGCATCATCCAGACCGTCAGCAGCCACGTCCAGGTGAACAGGGGCATGTTCCAGAGCCCCATCCCCTCCGCCCGCGAGCGATGGATCGTCGTGATGAAGTTGACCGTCCCGATCGTGATCGAGAGGACGAACATGATCAACGCGAGGATCGCGGTGTTTCCGCCGGTCGCCGCCTCTAACGCGGGCGTGTACGTCGGGACGTTCAGCGGGGCGTACATCGTCCAGCCGCCGGCGAACGTCCGCCCCTGGAAGAACGAGAGCGCGAAGAGGATCCCCGAGAACAGGTAGAACCAGTAGCTCATGGCATTCAGCCGCGGGAACGCGAGATCTTTCGCCCCGATCTGTAGCGGGACGAAGTAGTTCGCGAATCCGGTCGCGATCGGCGAGAGGAACCAGAACACCATCAACAGCCCGTGGGCCGAGACGGCCTGATTGAACTCGTTGGCCGTGAGCAGCCCGGTTCCACCGACTTCCCAGAGGTGCGCTCGGAACAGCAACGCGAGCACGCCGCCGAACAGCAGGAAGAACAGCGACGTCGCGAGATAGAGGATCCCGACGTCCTTGTGGTTCGTCGTGACCAGCCAGCGCTTAACCGACGTCATCGGCGGAAGCTCACTCACGCCGCCCACCTCGACCGACCCCGGTACCGGCTTTTCTCGTGGTTGTCGATCGCCCGACGACGCCGAGAGCGTCGAGTGGGTGTCGCGTCGACGTCCCGCGAATACGACTCACACACATACTAGCAGCGTTTCTCTCACCTATCCTCGGAATCAATGTATGGGGCGCACTCGCAAGGTTTTGCGCCTGACGGTCGTCCGCAACCGGTCGTTTCACGACTTGCCTTCGGAGCCGGTCCGCCCACACACGTTCGTTCGAAGCCGGCTAGCAGCGTCGTGAGTGTGTGCACACCCCGCGCTCGTCGCGATTCGGGTTCCGGTTCCGAACCCGTCCGACGATCAGGCGGGTTCGGCCGCGACTCCCGCGGAGTCGATCGAGTCGTCGTCCGTGTCGACGACCAGCACGGGCACGGGCGTGTTTCGGGCGACCCGTTCGGTGACGCTGCCCAACAGGGCGCGGGTGACGCCGCCCCGACCGCGGGACGTCATCACGATCAGGTCGACGTCGTTTTCCGCGGCGAAGGCGGTAATTTCCCTGTACGGAACGCCCGCTTCGATCACCGGGTGAACGTCGATCGACGACTCGTCGGCGTGCTCGCGTACGCGATCGATCGCGTCCGCTGCCCGCTCGTGGACCGCCGTCATCTCGCTGAACTGTCCCGCGTCGAGTCGATCCACCTGCTCGGAGCCGAGCGCGTGACTGACCGCGTCGGTGTCGACGACGTACATCGGATAGACGGTGGCTTCGAACCGCTCGGCCAACTCGACCGCGTAGGGGACCGCGAGTTCGGCTGCCTCGCTACCGTCCGTCGGAACGAGGATGTTGCTGAACATACATTTGACAGTTCGTACCACACTGATAAAGCAGTACGGGTACCGTTCGGATTCGACGACTATAGTAGTCACTGAAACGATTTACACACTGATCGCAACGCCGTACTGCGAATCAGGTGTGCATTGACTTTCAGTGGCTACTATATCGTTCGAGGAGCCGATTCGGTTCCGCCGCGACGGGCTATCCCGAGGCTAATACGTCCCGGCAGCAGTACCCTCGAGGAGTTGATTTACCGGGCTCCAGTCCGATGTGTCGACTATGACGCGACGGACGGTTACCGACGAGGACGGCGCGATCTACGAGTTCACTCCCGATCTCGAGGCGGTCGCCACGGTCGAATCGGGCGCGGAGCTGACGATCGAGACGCGGGACAGCTTAGACGGGGCGGTCCAGATCGAGTCGGACGTGATCGAGTCCGTCCCCGCCGAGGTTAACGCGGCGACGGGGCCGATCGAAATCGAGGGGGCCGAGCCCGGCGACGCGCTCCGCGTCGAGATCGAGGACGTGCGAATCGCCGAGGATCGCGGTCGCGTGGTCTCCATCGACGGCTTCGGCCTCCTCGACGGCCGCGAGGAGATCGAGGCGCCGCGAACGCGGATCAATCACGTCGCGGACGACGGCGAGACGATCGCCTTCGGCGACCTCGAGATCCCGATCGACCCCGTTATCGGCACGATCGGCGTCGCTCCCGCCGATGAGTCGTACACGACGCTGATCCCCCACGACCACGGCGGCAATCTCGACACGACCGACGTGACGACGGGGACGGTCGCCTACTTCCCGGTTTTCCAGGACGGGGCGATGTTCGCGGTAGGCGACTGCAAGGCCGCGATGGCCGACGGCGAGATGTGCGGAACTGGATCGGAGATCGCCTGCGATATCGACGTCACCCTCGAGGTGATCGACGGCGGCGCCGACGACGTCGACCTCGAACGGCCGCTGCTCGAGACCGAAGACGCCTGGAAGACGGTCGCGAGCGCGGAGACGCTCGAAGCGGCCTGCGAACTGGCCAACCGGGACGCGATCGAACTGCTGGCGGCCGAACACGACTTCGACGCGACCGACGCCTACCTGTTCTCGAGTCTGGTCGGCGGACTCGAGATCAGCCAGGTGGTCGATCCGCTGGTGACGGTGCGAAACGCGGTGCCGAAGGCGTACCTGTCGTCGCCGTTCTGACGCGGGCGCGTTTCGACGACGGCTAACGCAAACGGTTATCACACCTCGATGACACGTGGGCGTATGGATTCGATCGACGTCTCGTTCGATCTGACGCTCGTTTCTCTCCTGCTCGTTCTGTTCGGCGTCGCGGCTTGCTACCAGGCGATCACGTCGTTCAGACGGTACAGAGCGGTCCGCGGCGCCGCGGCGACCCTCGAGCAAGATCGGGAAACGGCGGACGCGACGATCGTCTCCGGGCCGGTCTCGGTCGTCGAGTCGGCGAGACCCGAGCGCGCGCCGCCCGAGGCGGCGACCGGCGACACTCAGCGTCCAGCGCTGTTCGCGTGGCGGATCCGTCGCCACTCTAGTTCGCCCGGGCGCCGCAGTTCGTCCGCGATCGAGACGGTCGAGGGCGGGCTGGCGGTCGGCGAGTTCGACGTTCGACACGAGGGGCGGTACGTCCGGGTCGACGCGGACGCTCTCTCACCAGAACCGGACGACTCGGGCGAGCCGTACGATCCGTTCGACGACCCGGCCCTCGATCTGGGAACGCCGTCGATCGACGTCCGACTCAGCGACCCGGATCCGGTGACGAAACTCCTCGAGCGACTGCGGCTGATCGGCGACCGCGGACTCTTCGGCGATCCGGAGTTCGCACTCGGCGTCGGCGGAAATTCGGTGACGCCCGACCGGTACCAGGCGGTCGTCGTCGAAAACGGCGACGCGCTCTCGGTCGAGGGGACCATCCGGGAGACTCGAGACGGGGCCGTGCTGGCGCCCGCCAACGAGCGGACGCCGACCGTCGTGATCGGCGATCTCGACGAACGGGGATCGGGACACCGATCGAGCGCGATCCGACACGTCACTCACGCGATCGTACTGATCGCGCTCGGCGCGTGGCTCCCCACGCTGTTCTGAGGCGTCGGCTCCTCTCGAGACACAGTCCGGGCTACCGCTACGGTCATTCTCGCCGATCGACACTACTACCTTCCGTGTCTCGCGAGTGAGTCACATGACAGAATCGATCGACCGACAGCCCGGCCGCGACGCCGTCGTCGCCGACTTCGACGGCGCCACGCCGCCGGTGCTCGCCTTTCAGTGGGGGCTCGCCGACGACGTTCGCTCGACTGCAGACGGCGGCACCTACGACTTCTCGTACGCCTTCGGGTTGCAGTCGGCGACGATGACGGTCGCGAGCGGCGCCAACTCGTCCGACCCGACCGACACGGACGACGCGGCCGACTCGAGCGCAGACGACCGCGTCTCGACGCTCGAGATCACGACGACCGCGAACGACCGTCCGTGGGGAACGCACACGGTCGCGACCCGGGACGCTGGCGACGAGACGCGCCTCGAGATCGAGGGCGAACCGAACCGCCGATTCGGCCTGGCGTACCTCGTTCAGGGTGCGCTCACCGATCGGTACTACGCCGACGTGCTCGCCGCACAGGGGTATTCGGTCGTCGATCGCGAGACGTCGCTGTCGCTGTTACTGTTCTGAATCTGAATCCGATCCGACTCTCGTGCTCGTGTGCGTGCTCGTTCCCGTCCTCGAGAGCGGTGCGAACGGACGACTCCTCGGGACCTCACCCGTCGCCGTCAGCCGCCTTCGTGAAGACGAACTCCCGAAGCAACTTCCCGCCGAGGGCCGCGGCCTGCCCGTCGTCGCGGTCGTTGACTTCGACGACGTCGAAGCCGCTCGCGTGGGGCGCAACCGCCCGAACGATACCGCGCATCTCGCGGGGCTCGAGGCCGAACGGCTCCGTCGTTCCCGTCCCGGGTGCGTACGCCGGGTCGGCGGCGTCGATGTCGACGCTCAGGTACGCGTCTCGTCCCTCGAGGTCGACGACGTCGGAGACGGCAACGGACGGCTCCGCGACCGTCTCGGGCGAGACGACGGTTACGTCGTCGGCGTCGGCACGCTCCCACTCGAGTTCGCTCCCTGTTCGTGCGCCGAAAATGACGACCTCCTCGACGGAGTCGACGTCCTCGAGAATTCGACGGGTAACGGCCGCGTGCGAGAGCGGATTACCGTCGTAGGCGTCGTAGAGGTCGAGGTGGGCGTCCAGACAAACGAACACCTCGGGTTCGACGGCGCGGACGCCGGCAAGCGAGACGGTGTGTTCGCCGCCCAGCACGAGCGGGATCGCCTCCTCCCAGACCGCATCGCGGACGGTTCCGGCGAGGTACTCGAGATACGCGGAGACGTCGTCCCAGGCGTGGACGTCGCCGCGGTCGACGACGCCGAGGTCAGAGAAGTGCTGGTGCGTCCGGGAGTCGTAATCGTCGAACGGTTCCGCAAAAGTTCGAATGCGCCGCGGACCGAATCGGGTCCCCGGCTGAAAGGTCGTCGACACGTCCAGGGGCGCACCGACGACCACGAAGTTCGCGTCCGCCGAATCGTCGTCGCGGGCAGCGTCGCCTGCTCCGCGTTCGTCAGTCGCCCCGGGAAACATTAGACGATCTTCCGCTGGTCTTCCATCTCGAGGTACTCGATGTTCTCGTCGGGGGAGACGTCCTTGTCCTCGGGAACGCGCATCGTGATCGTCTCGTACGTCTCGAGGTCCATCACCTGCATGTCGTCGCCGTCGACGGAGACGATCTGTCCGCTTTTCCGCTCGATGATCGGGACCCAGATCTTCGCGTCGACCGGCTGGGAGAACGAGCGCTTCTTGCCGTCGAAGACGCCTCTGGCCTCGACGCGGGCCTTGGCGCTGCCGTGTTTGCCGGGCTTTGCCGTCGAGTAGGCGTTGATCTTACACGCCGCGTCGTCGATCATGACGTAGCTACCTTCCTGGAGGTCGCGAACTTCTGTCTGCTGTTTCGCCATGTCCCGGGGTAATCAACCGACGGTCATAAACCGTTTGGAATGGACGCTGGCGGTGGCTGCGACTCCTACGGTCTACTGTACCGGTTTCCCGGCCTGACGCCGGACGGCTCGCTGTCGGACCGGAACTGACGGACAGTCGTCCGTCTCACGACCGCGTCGTCTCGGTCGTCCCGGGCGGGCCGCGTCGCTCGAGTGGCCCGCTTTCGCTCCACGTTGACCGAGGGAGAGATCCGATTCCATTCCCCTCGAACTGCTGAGTGCCGGTCGAAACGGCTGACTGCCTGCGACGAGTATCTCGCCTCGATGATCGGAACCGTCGCCGTCGCTGGCGCCGTCGCCCTCGTAATCGTAATAACCGTCGCGGGCGCGTTCGCGTGGCGACGCGTCCAAACGCGGGACCGACGCGCGCTCGCGGCCGCACTCGAGGACAGCCTCGCCGACGCGATGGGGCCGGGCGTCGGGTCGCACCTCGAGCGAGCGCCGACGGTCCGCCGGATCGACGTCGTCTCCGAACGCGGCGACTTCGCGGCCGACTCGAGGACGGACGACGTGTCGATCGGCGCCGCAGACGCCGACGCACAGCGCCCGAGCTACGCCCCCGTCGTTCGGATCGATCTCGAGACGACCGACGCGCCCGGGATGGACCTGCTCTTCGAGTACGTCACCAACGTTCTGGCGGCGATCCACCCCGTCTGTACGGCTCGAGACGCGCCCGTCGCCTACTACGACGTCGAGTTCACGTTCGGACCGGACGGGCTCGTCGTCGCGGGCGAGTGTCGCCGCGTCTCGGTGACGCCGGAACTGGCCGACCGAGTGCTCGAGGACGAGCGCTACGGCGCCGTCGAGTTGCGCCGCGACGTCGAGCGCGCGGCCCGCGACGACGAAACGCCGACGGCGCTGTGGGAGCCGTGTCGACCGACCTCGAGCGGGGTGGCGCGGGGTCGAGATCGGCGGCCGGAATGAGTCGCCGTAACGCGGTCGATCGATATCCGTACAGTGATAGGCCTGGCACCGAAACGACGACTCGTCCGGGACCGACCGCCCACAAAAAACTCACATCCCGGTCGGATACGGGGTTTCCCCCGTATTCCTCCCGGACGTGTCGCTTCTCGCCGAGCACTATAGCTCTCGTGGCTGTCTTGTTCGGTCAGACAAATTGTAACGGGTTCTATCGCTCGAGCCAGTCCTTCCGCAGCGAGCTGTTGGCGACCGGATCCCCGATTACCGAAATCCGCGCTGATCCGCCGGCGCCTCGAGCGGACTCGCCGGCAGCTCGTCGCCGACCGTCGGTTCGTTGTACGCCCGCGGTGCGATGTCGTTCGGGCCGTCGGGGTAGTACAGCGCGGCGAGGGTCTGAAGCTGGCCGCGGCCGACGCCGAGTTCGAACTGGCCGCCGCCGTACAGGCTGATCCCGCGCTCCCCACAGTAGTCGATCGTCTCGAGTAGCGACTCGAGCGAGCCGAATCTCGAGGGCTTGATGTTGAGCCAGTCGGGCTCCCACGGCAGGTCCGCGACGTCCTCAACTCCGTGGATCGGCGCGTCCCACGAGACGCGGCTGTGAACGTCGGCGTCGTCGAACAGCGGCTGCGTCTCCGCCGTCAGCGCGGGATCCTCGAGGATTGCGTTCGGGAACCCCTCGAGGACCCGCTCGTAGAGGTCGGGATCGGCGGGCACGTCGACCTGGGTTCCCTCGTACTGGCCCTTGAGATCGAGAATGGTGACCGCGTCGGCGCCGACGGTCTCGTCGACCGCCGCGACGACGTCGTCGGTCCACTCGGGGGTCGGATCCAGCTTGAACTCGACGCCGGGGACCCGGTCGCGAAGCGCCTCGAGTCGATCGGTCGTCGGCGGCTCGCCGAGTCGCGTGCTGGTGACGAATCGAACGGGATCGCGAGAACGCTCGAGCGCGCTCGCGACGTCGGTCTCGGCCTGCCGCAGGCCGAGGTCGAGCGCCGCGGCTTCGAGCCCCCAGCGCCGATAGTTCCGGAAGACCTCGCGGTCCGGCGCGCCGCCCGGGAAGAGGTCGATCGACTCGAGGTGCGCCGAGAAGGAGTCGATCGTGTACTCGCCGGTGAGATCGGGCAGCCCCGAGTCGGCCAGCGCGTCGTGGTGGTCGGTTTCGTAGGTGACGTCCTCGCCGCAGCCGACGACGACGTCGCCCTCGTCGTCCTGTCCGGGCCCGGGTCCGGGTCCGGACAGCGCGAACTCGGTCGTGACGCGGGTGAACTCGCTCGAGGTCTCACGTTCGCGGCGCTCGAGCGAGACGTCGTCGATCGTTACCGACAGGTCGGCGATCCGCTCGTAGTCCATACCGACCGCACGGCCGCCAGCGAAAAGAAGCTACGGCCGGCTTCAGTCTCCGGTCACTCCTCGCCGCGTCGTTTGCGCAAGTTCTGCCGGGTGAACTGCGGCTTCGCGCGGATCGATTTCGGCCCGCGGAACGACCGGTAGAGCTGGATCACGACGATCAGCGAGAAGACCGCCGCGACGATCGACGCTTCGGGAGCCCCGAGCGCGTAGAGGACGCCCATCGAGAACAGCGACATCGTCAGCAACATGCCGTAGATCAGCCGTCTGGCGAACGTATCGAAGACCTCGTCCTCGTCCTCGAGGCCGATTCGGACGTAGAGGTCGTCTCGCTCGAGTCGATCGAGCGTGCGCTCGGTTTTGGGCGCCAGTCTGGTCAGCGACTCGCCGGTCTCCCGGAGCTGGCGGCCGGTCTCGCGGGCGTACTGGCGGGCCGACTCCTCGCGGTAGCCCTGCTCGACGAGGTAGTCGGTCGCGACGGAGATGAAGTCGAAATCGGGATCGAGAGTGACGCAGACCCCTTCGACGACGGTTGCGACCCGCAGGACCAGCGCGAGATTCTTGGGCAGCCGGAACGGGAAGACGTAGATCGAGTCCTCGATCTGGCCGACGATCTGGTTGATCCGGTACTGCTCGACGGACTCGCCGCGGGCGTCCTGGATGGCGATCTCCATCACCTCGGCCATCACGCCGCGGTCGGCGTCGGGGCTGAGCGTCCCGACCTCGATCAGGGCGTCCAAGATTGCGTCGATGTCCTGGTTCGCGACGGCGACGTAGAAGTCGACGATCTTCTCCTGGACGAACGGATCGACCCGGCCGGACATGCCGAAGTCGTAGAAGACGATCCGGCCGTCGTCGGTCACCGCGAGGTTCCCCGGGTGCGGGTCGGCGTGGAAAATCCCGTCGTCCATGATCATCTGGAGGTACGCCCGCTCTAAGTTCTCCGCTACCTTCGTGCGGTCGATCCCGCGTCGCTCGAGTTCCTCGACGTCGTTGATCTTCGTCCCCTCGACGTACTCCATCGTGAGCACGCGCCGCCCGGAGCGGTGCTCGAACACGTCGGGGATGACGAAGCGGTCATCGCCCGCGAAGTTGGCGCGAATCTCCTGGAGCATCTCGGCTTCGCGCTCGTAGTCCATCTCCTCGCGGATCGTCTTCGAGAACTCCTCGGCCAGGTTCTCGAGCGAGAACGCCCGAGACTCGTCGACGAAGCGCAACAGGAGCGGCAGGGACCACCTGATCACCTGCAGGTCCGCGTTGACGAGTTCCTCGATGTCCGGTCGGCGGATCTTGACGGCGACCTCGCGGGTCGACTCGGCGGTCGCGGCGGTTGCGGTCGCGTCGCCGTCAGCGCCGCCGTTTCGGTTCCGGTCGTTCGCGGACGGGTCGATTCGCGCCCGATACACCTGTCCGAGACTCGCGCCGCTGATCGCGTCCGTCTCGAATTCGACGAAGTGCTCTTCGATGGGGCCGATTTCGTCCTCGAGGACCGCCCGCGCTCGCTCCCACTCGGCCGGCGGCACGTCGTCTTGTAGCGACGCGAGTACGTCGATGTACGCCGGCGGCAACACGTCGGGGCGGGTCGAGAGCAGCTGGCCGAGCTTGATGAACGTCGGCCCGAGCGTCAACAGCGACTCGAGCAGTACCTCCGCGCGCTCGCGGTGGGTCTCGGCGTCGACCTGCCGCGGACGGCCGAACAGCAGGAATCGTCGTCGGTCGCGGGCGAAGGCGACGAGCAACGGGAGGAACTGCCAGGCGACGAGCACGAACCGCTTGTACGCACGGAGGGATGCCAGTCTCTGTCACCCCGCGTTACGCTCGTTCGTCGTCGGCGACGTCGACGTCGATCGTCGTTTCGCCGCCACCCGACGCCTTGGGGAGGGTCAACTCGAGAACGCCGCGCTCGACGGTCGCCTCCGTCTGTGCGCTGACCGCGTCGTCGGGCAGCGGGAGGTCGACGTCGACGAACAGCGAGCGGTTCTCCTCGACGTACCGGTATCCGTCGTCGGACGCCTTCTCGCGGTGGGCGTCGATGGAGAGGCGACCGTCGTCGACGGCGACTTCGAGCGAGTCCGCGGAGACGCCGGGGACGTCGACGACGAGCAGGTAGGCGTCGTCGCTCTCGAGTAAATCGAAGAAGACGTCCTCGGAGAGGTCCCGCAGTGCGTCGCGAAGCGCTGACATGGGTACTGGTTCGAACGCCGATACGAAAAAGGCCGCGGTAGCGGTCGTCTCTCAGAGCGCCCACGCGAGCGCGATCCAGCCGGCGAGCGCCGCGAGCGCGGCGGCCATGAGGCCGTGCCCGGCGGCGCGGAGCCCGAGGCGGCGCTCGCTGCTGTCCGAGATGAGGAAGGGGCCGCCAAACGCCGCGTTGCGCACTCGAAGCCAGCGACTGTCGGCGACGGCTCGCTCGTCGACGCCGACGGCGGCGTTGTGCTGGCCCGCCACCATGGAAACGGTCGGATCGTAGCGGGCGCTGCCGAAGACGTGAACGCCCGCACCAGGGTCGAGGCGCCGCTCGGAGAAGCGGCGCTTTCGCCCGGTTTTCAGCTCGAACACGCGGAGGTCGACCGTCGTGTTCTGGCAGTCGACCGCGTCGGTCGCCTCGATGAACCGCGCGATTCGCTCGGGCGGTTCGGTGCCGCCGTCGACGTCGATCCGGGCGTCGGTCTCGAGGCGAAAGTCGGCGCCCGGCGGCTCGATCAGGACGCTGCCGTCGTCGTCGGAAAGCAGGAAGGGAACGTAGCCGCGGCCGTCGTCGATGCGCCGCCAGTCCGACCCGCTTCCGCCGCCGTCGTGCTCCTCGACGTCGTACTCGTACGCGAGACAGGGAGTTCCGGTAAACGGTGCTCGAACGAGCGTGTCCTCGTCGATCGGCTCGGCGGTGCCGCGGAGTTCGATCCGACCGCCGTCGGGCGCGTCGAACGTCGAATCGGGCTGCACGCGAAGCACGCGATGGGCGAACCGAAATTGGGACGCGGCGTACCAGCACAGCGGGATCGCGACGATTGCGCCGACCGCGAGCAGGGCGAGCGATATCGGCTCGAGTTGGAGTTGGAGGGCCGCCATTTCCACGGTAGTGGGACCTACCATCCCATATACGTATCGAGCGGCGAGACCGTTTCGCTCGAGTGTACCGTTCTCGCCGCTCCCCCACGTTTTAGGCACCCGGCGACCCGAGTACGCGTATGGACGGAGCCGACAGCGAGCGCAAACGGGCCGGATTCAAAGCGCGGACGCCGGTCGACGAGGCGCGTCGGAGACTCAGGGCGGCCGTCGTGGGCGACCGCGACGACGAGGAGGTCCTCGAGGGCGAGGGCGAACGCGCGGTCCCCGTCGGGACCGAACGGATCGACGTCGAACGCGCGGACGGGCGCGTGCTGGCCGCGCCGCTCGCGTCGGCCCGCGACGTGCCACACTACGAACGGGCGGCGATGGACGGCTACGCCGTGCGCGCCGCGGACACGTTCGGCGCCAGCGAGCGCTCTCCCGAGGTGCTTCGGATCGCCGACGGGGCCGGCGGCGAAGCGACCGTTGACCCCGAGACGGCCGCGCGGGTCCACACCGGCAGCGCGCTGCCCGAGGGCGCGGACGCCGTCGTGATGATCGAACACGTCACCGAACTCGAGTCGGTCGGCGAACTCGAGGTCGAAGACGCCCTCGCGGAGGGCGAAAACGTCGCGCCTGTCGGAGAGGACGTTGCGGCCGACCAGCGCCTCTACGAGGCGGGTCACCGACTCCGGCCGTCCGATCTCGGACTCGTTCGGTCGGCCGGCTACGGTGAGGTCGCGGTCGCGAACCGGCCGACGGTCGGCGTAATCCCGACCGGCGAGGAACTCGTCGCGAGCGATCCGGAGCCGGGCGAAGTCGTCGAGACCAACGGGCTGACCGTCTCTCGACTCGTCGAGCGCTGGGGCGGCCGGGTGACCTACCGCGACGTCGTCACCGACGACTTCGAGTCGCTGCGGGTCGCGATCCAGCGTGATCTGACGAAGGACGTCGTCGTCACCTCCGGCGGCTCGTCCGTCGGCGAGCGCGACCTCCTCCCCGAGGTGATCGACGAACTGGGCGAGGTGATCGTCCACGGCGTCGGCCTCAAGCCGGGTCACCCCGTCTGTCTCGGCATCGTTGAGGAAACGCCGGTCATCGCGCTACCCGGCTACCCCGTCGCCTGTATCGTCAACGCCGTGCAGTTCCTTCGGCCAGTGTTGCGCTGGCTCGAGGGCACCGAACCAGCCCCTCACCCGACCACGGACGCCCGCCTCAATCGCAAGATTCCGAGCGAACCCGGGACGCGGACGTTCGCGCGGGTCCAACTCGAGGAGCGCGAGTCCGACGACGGCGAGGCGTTCGAACCCGGCGAGCCGCGGTATACGGCGATACCGACGCGCGCGAGCGGCTCGGGCGTCCTCTCGAGCGTCGCGCTGGCGGACGGCTGGGTGGTCGTCGACGACGACCGGGAAGGGATTCCAGAGGGCGAGACGGTCGCGGTACAGGACTGGGAGTTCCACCCGTGACGACGTGAGGCGAACGTGCCGATTACGGGGTCGACGACCTCCAGTGATGGCGCTTCTCGTGCTATCCGGTACCACCATTTATTAGCGTGGTCTGTGTATTTGCCATCCACTATGGACGTCAACGAACTCCTCGAAGGCGAGTCGCTCACCGGACGCCAGGCGGCGATCATCTTCTTTACGTTCCTCGCGATCATTCTCGTCGCCGCTTTCTTCCTGATACTGTTCAGCGATTTCTTCCGCGGGCTATTCTGAACTCGCGGCTATCGAATCGCCAGCCGAACCGCGTCCGCGAGCGCGTTCACGCGAGCGACGTGTTCGTACGATCCGTCCCGGACTCCGTTCGTAACGTACGCGAAGGCGACGTTTTCCGCAGGATCCGCCCAGCCGACGCTGCTTCCCAGCCCGGCGTGTCCGAAGACGTGTTCCGGTGAGAGCGAGCCGTAGGGGGCGACCGTCGTCCCCCCTTTCCAGAAGCCCAGACAGAACCGCCCCTCGCGACCGATGGTTCCGTCGGCCTCCGTCTCGGCCTCGAGTCGGGTCATCTCCTCGACAGTCGCTTCCGAGAGGATTCGGGTCCCCTCGAGTTCGCCGCCGTTTGCCAGACAGGCGTAAAAGCGAGCCATGTCGCCGGCGGTGCCGATGCCGTTGGCGGCGGGGATCACCGAGCGGTGGATCGCCTCGGCGTTGAACGGCGCGGTGACCTCGGTGTGGTCGCCCAGCCCCTCGCCGGGGTCCCGGCAGCGGTCGAACGCCTCGAAGCCGACCAGCGTCGCCACGTCGTCGTCCTCGTCCTCCCGCAGGCCGATCCCGGTGTCGTCCATTCCCAGCGGTTCGAAGACGCGCTCGGTGGCGGCCGCCTCGATCGGCGTCCCCGACACCCGGCGGACGATCTCGCCGACCAGCCAGCCGAAGGTCAGCGCGTGGTAGGCCGGCTGCTCGCCCGGCTCGAAGTTCGGTTCCATGGACTCGAGCGTCTCGACGACGGCCTCCCAGTCGCTCCAGAGATCGGGCCGGTCGTCGATCTCGCCCTGATTCAGTCCCGAGGTGTGGCTGAGGACCTGTCTGACCGTAATCTCGGCCTTCGCGGTGCCCTGCTCGGCGAACTCGGGCCAGTGGTCGACGACGCGGTCGTCGTAGGAAAGGTCACCGTCGTCGACCAGCGAGTGCAGCGTGACGGCGGCGTACGGTTTCGTACACGAAAAGAGGAGGTGGCGCTGATCGGTCGTTTCTTCGTCTCCGTCGGGTCCCGTCGTTCCCCCCGCACGCTCGAGGACGCACTCGCCGTCGACGTAGACGGCCAACTGGGCGCCGTGGTGGAGTCCGACCTCGAGATGTCGGTCGAAGAGGGCGGCGATCCGCTTCTGATCCGATTCGGTAAGTCGTGACATAACAGGGAAATCCAGCGGGAACCCCGTAACCGTTGTGCTACTATCGATGCGCCTTATGCCCCGTCGTACTCGAGAAACCGAACGTGGACGTCCATCTCGTATCCCGTTCGGTCGCTGATGCGCTCGTCTAGCTCTTCGGCGAGTTCCGGATTCGAGTCGTCGACCGGCTGTTCGACGGTAATGACGACGCGTTCGGGTCGATCGAGGCGCAACTCTCCCTCGAGAAACGCAGGGGGATCGAACGGCACGTCTTCCTCGAGCAACAGTTCTACGTCGACGAGAGAGACGTCGTCGTACGCCGGCGACTCGAGGACGTCTTCGGTCTCCGCAGTCACCTGGTTCTCGAGGGTGGCGCGTTCGTAGGACGCCCAGGTGACGCCGACGAGAAACGTCGAGAGGACGAGCATGGCGACCGTCGCGATCGCGAGCCGTCGCCGGACCTGCCGTTGGGCGTCCCCCGTATCGGCCCAGACCTGTGGGCGGTAGCCCATGAGCCACAGGGTGAACAGCCCGGTGATGTTGATCGCAAGCAGGTTGACGAACACCAGGATGAGCGATCCGATCGCGGCGACGGGCGCGCCCCACGCGATCGCGATGCCGGCTGCGCCGGCTGGCGGAATCAATGCGGCGGCGATCATCACGCCGACCAGCGCGGCGGAGATTCCGGTCGCGAGGCTCAACGCACCCGCGATCCCTGCACCGAACGCGATGAACAGCGACAGGAGGTCGGGGAGGAGCCGCTCGCTGACCTCGTCTATTTCGACGATATTGATACCGGGCGGGACGAGAAACATCGATTTCGCGAGCCAGGCGAACGCCGCGGCGCCGACGATCGCGACGGCGACGCCCAGCAATTGGTATGCGAGCCCCTGCCTGAAAAGGTCGCCCTCGTTGAGAACGGTACCGACGCTGGCGGCGAGCGCCGGACCGATCAGCGGCGCGATCACCATCGACCCGACGACGACGGCGGCGGAATCGAGCAACAGTCCCGCGGTCGCGACGACCGCGCTGAGAAGTGTCATCGTCAGGTAGATCGGAACCGTCGGAATGAGTTCGTCCGACTCGGCGTACAGTTCGTGGCGAGCGAGGCGGTCATCTCCCAGCGCGTCGCTCGCGTACCGCGATTTGAGCGTGCCGAACGTTCGTGAGATGACCGTCTCGGCGGTGACGACGACGGTGTGGTCGTCTTCGCTCAGACCAGCCGCTTGCAGGTCGTCAAGCACCGTTTCGACCGCGTTTCTCGGCAGCGTGAACGAAACGAGCGCGACGTACTCGTTTCCCTCGGCCGGAACCAGCGTGTAGTCGATTCCCTCCGCCTCGAGCACCTCGAGTACCGGCTCTCGGGCGTCCGGCCGGAGCGAAATCTCGACGTGGCGCATACCCGTCGGTCAACACTCTCACATATCTATCCGGGGGAAGAAACAGGATTGGCCGCCGGTCGGAGAGCGGACGGCGCTGCGATGAGAGACCGCGACACGCCGAACCGGGTTCGGCCGCGCACCACCAACGGGCGGGAAACCGGACGAGAGCGACGGATACCGGCTCCTACTCGAGTCGCCGCCACGCCGTCGCCGACTCGAGTCGGTCGAGCGCCGGCTCGAGGTCCTGTTCGGCGGTGCCGTAGAATCGTTCTCGGCCGACGGGCGTTCGGATGCGTACGACGACCGTGTTCGTCGTCACTCGAAACACCGACAGTTCCCACGAGCGTCCCGTTCGCGCCCACTCGCTGTGGAGCGTTGCCTCGTCGCCGTCGATAATGCGCGATCCGAGTTCCCAGCTCAGTCGCGACGGATGCGGTAGTTCGAACGGAACGGCGTCGGGAAGCCTGACACCGACACCGGTCCCACCCTGAAAGCCATGGGCAGCCATACCACGCCCTACTCCGTTCGGTCCCAAAAAGCCATCCTTTCGGTTGCGGTTAAATATGACAGTGGAAGATCGGCAGTTCGGACGGTATCCGCTCGCGTCTGGATCGGGCCGGAAAACCGACGACCCGCGGGGCGCAGCGTCCGACTGGAACGCTTTTCGGCCGGCTCTGCTCATACTGTCGGACAGCAGTCAATACGAAGTCGGTTGCGAATTCGCGGCCGTCGCCGTCGGAGACGGCCGCAGTAGCGCGACCGATCGTCACGCCGTTCTGTCCGACGGTATCGTGCGCGATCAGTCGCTGGCCGACGTCTCGGGTCGGTAGGACCGACTGATCGCCTTCCAGTGGCCCGCCGAGAATCGGTAGTAGGTGACCGCGGCGGGCACGAGCGTCTCGAGGATCAACGCGGCGTACAGCGCCTCGATACCGAGCGGCGTCACGGCCTCCAGACCCGGAATCGGGACGGTCGCAGCGCCGAGGAAGGCGATGGGGACGGCGAAGACGTACAGTCCGAGTACCTGCCCGTAGAACGGCCAGCGCGTGTCGCCGCTGGCGCGGAGCGGGCCGGTCGCACCGCCGCTGATCCCGCGGAAGACGACGCTGATGCAGGCGACCATAACGAACGTCGTCACCAGCGGGAGGATCGACGGATCGTCGACGAACAGTCGACTCACCTGCTCGGCGAAGACGAGGACCAGTCCGCCGCTGACGAGGTAGACCGCGGTGCCGAACCAGAGCACCTCGCGACCGTACGTGTCCGCGCTCCGTTCGTCGCCGGTGCCCAACTCCTGGCCGACGAGGCTGCTCGAGGCCAGCGAGAAGCCCCAGCCGGGGGTGTCCATCAGGTCCCGGACGCGGCGGGCGACGACGTAGGCCGCGAGCACGTTCGGCCCGAACAGCGCGACGATGGCGAGCATCGGGAACTGGGCGGCTCGGCGGGCGACGTTCGTAAAGACCAGCGGCGTCCCGATCGAGACCACGTCGCGGGCGTCCGCGACGGTCACGCGGGGTCGCTCGAGGGAGAGCGTCACGGGGAACGCGCCGACGAGCGGCAGTCGGCCGACCGTGAAACCGACGACGAACGCGGCCAGGACGAGGACGTTCGCGAGGACCGTCCCGATCGCCGCGCCGACGACGCCCATTCCGAGGGCGAAGATCAGGACGGCGTTGAGCGCGACGTTGGCGACGGCGCCGCCGGCGCGGATGACCATCGGCGTCCAGGCGTCGTCGGCACCGACGAGCGTCCGGCTCCCGATGAGGTTCAACGCGGCGAAGGGGATGCCCAGGGCCACGACTCGCAGGTAGTCGGCACCGTAGGCGATCGACGCGGCGTCGTTACCGACGAGGCCGATCAGCGACTCCGGCGCGACCCAGTAGAGGAGCCCGAGCGGGAGGGTGAGCGCGGCGACGACGACGGCGCTGGTCGTCACCGCGAGCGAGAGCCCCGAATCGGTTCCGCCCGTATAGTGCTGTGAAACCAGGCCGATCGTCGCGCCGGCGATGCCGCCGCCGACGGCGAAGGCCAGTCCCCAGTACGGCGCCGCGAGCCCGACGCCGGCGATCGCCGCCGGCCCGAGGGCGATTCCGACCATCGCGACGTCGGCCGCGGATTTCGACATTCGGGCCAGCCCCGTGACGATCCGCGGCCAGGCGAGGTCGGTCGTGCGCTCCGCTCTTCGGGGGTCGATCACCCCGAGACGCGCGAGCACGGCCCCGACCGATAGCAACAGCCATCGGATGGGGTTCGGAAGCGAACTCCAGCGAGAACTCACGTCGTCCGGTTCGCCTTCGGCGCTGAAATACCTTCATATCCCGACACGTTGCGTGACGTTTTCGCACATTCCCGCCGGAATACACCACGATCGTTCATTAGCCACGGGTTCGCCGATCCGTCGACGGTCGGCCATCGAGTCCGCCGCGACCGCCGACGTCTTCGCCCATCGTTTTTACGACGGCGTCCGAACGCCGCGTATGGAACGCAAGGAGTTTCGCGACCTCGCCTCCCCCGCGGAGGCGCGGGCGGCGATCGACTCGCTGTCGCTCGAGGGCGGTCTCGAGCGTGTCTCGCTCGAAGACGCCCGCGGCCGCGTGCTCGCGGCGCGACTCGACGCCGAACTCGACGTGCCGGGGTTCGACCGGGCTAGCCTCGACGGTTACGCGCTCCGGGCGCGGGACACGTTCGGCGCCGACGAGGCCGACCCCGCTTCCCTCGACCTTGTCGGCGAGATCCACGCGGGCGAGGAACCGAACGTGGAACTCGAGACAGGCCAGGCCGCCGAGATCTCGACGGGCGCAGTGATGCCCGACGGCGCGGACGCGATGGTGCCCGTCGAACGAACCGATTTCGACGACGAGAACGGCGACGTGCTGATCCGCACCTCGGTCGCGCCCGGCGACAACGTCATGTTCGCCGGCGCGGACGTCGCCGCGGGCGAGCGCGCGCTCGGTCCCGGAACGCAGATCACGCCCCGCGATATCGGCTTGCTCTCGGCGCTCGGCGTCGACGAACTCCCCGTCCGCGCGCCGCCGAAAGTCGGCATCGTCTCGACCGGCGACGAACTCGTGCGACCGGGCGAGGACGTCGACAGCGCCCGCGGCGAGATCTACGACGTCAACAGCTACACGATCGCCGCGGGCGTCGAAGACGCCGGCGGCGAGGCGGTGCTCTACCCCCACGCCGGCGACGATCAAGACGAGATGGAGCGCGTGTTGCGCGAGGCCGCCGACGAGTGCGACCTCGTGCTCTCATCGGGGTCGACCAGCGCGAGCGCGGTCGACGTCATCTACCGGGTCATCGAGGAGCAGGGTGAACTCCTCTTACACGGCGTCAGCGTCAAGCCGGGCAAACCGATGCTCGTCGGCCGACTGGACCGCTCCGCGTACGTCGGGCTCCCCGGCTACCCCGTCTCCGCGATGATGGTCTTTCGAACCTTCGTCGCGCCCGCGATTCGCGAGGCCGCCGGCGTGCCGGAGCCGAGAGCGGCGACGGTCGCCGGAACGATGGCCCGCGAGGAGCGCTACGGCGAGGGGCGACTGCGGTTGATGCCGGTCGGTCTGGTAACGGATGCCGACGGCGAGACCCTCGTCTACCCCGTCGACAAGGGCAGCGGCGCGACGACCAGTCTCGCCGAAGCCGACGGCGTCGTCGAGGTCGGTCCCGAAACGGACTACCTCGAGGAGGGCGAGTCGGTCACCGTCAAGCTGTTTTCGGCGGACGTCCGCTCGCCGACGCTGCTCGGCCTCGGCGAGGACGACCCGACCGTCAACCGACTGCTCGACTCGCTTGCGAACCCGCGCTACCTCTCGGTGGGCACCCGACCGGCCGTTCGCCGGTTTCGGAACGGCGTCCCGGACGTCGCGGTCGTCGCGGGCCCGCTCGAGCGCGACCTCGAGGCCGACGAACTCGGCCGCTGGGAACGCGAGTGGGGCCTGGTCGTCCAGGCCGGCAACCCACACGACCTCGAGGGGCTCGAGGACCTGGTCGACCGGGACCTGCGATTCGTCAACCGGACGACCGACTCCGGTCTGCGCTCGAGTCTCGAGGCCGCGCTCGCGGCCCTCGCGGACGACCGCGGCGTCGACGCGACCGAACTCCGCGAGTCGATCGACGGCTTCGATCTGGGCCTGCGCGCCCACGAGAGCCCCGCCCGGACGGTGATCGCCGGCGACGCCGACGTCGCGATCGGACTGCGCGCCACCGCCGACCACCTCGACCTCGGATTCGTCCTCGTCGACGCGCAGCCGGTTCGCGTCCTCGCGAATCCCGACCGCACGGCCAAGGCGGGCGTTCGGGAACTCGAGGCCGCGCTCGCGGACCTCAACCGCGAGGACCTTCAGGACGTCTGAACGCAACCACGACGCGGGCCGAACCGAATCGTCTCGCCGTTTTCGTCCCGTCACTCACCGTCGCCACCACCCCGTCGTTCATCGTCGCCGACCCCGCTGTCTCCCGCTTCGATTGCCGGACCGTCCTGACCGTCAGGACAGGTTGGACGTTCGTCGAACGCGACAGTCAGGGCTGCCTGAACAGTGCTTTTTACCGCAGTACGGTGTACGACTCGTGATGTCCACGATCGCCGAGTTTCGGCTTCCGGCTGCGGAGACGACACTGGGGACGGCGCTCGAACACGCCCCCGACGCAACGTTCGAACTCGAGTCCTCCGTTTCGAAAACGCGTCCCTCGCTGTGGGTCGCCGGCGTCGACCGGCCGACCGCCGACGGGGCCTTCGAGGCGGATCCGTCGGTCGAGGAGTACGAACTCCTCGTCGAAACCGGATCACGATTGCTGTACGACGTGAGTTTCGTCGACGAGAGCGTTCGGATCAGCGACGAACTCCTCGCTAACGGCGGCTCGCTGCTCGAGATGTGGGGCCGCGACGGCTGGTGGCAGGTAAGCGTCCGCTTTCGCGACCGAGAGGCGCTCTCCGAGGCCTACGATCGTCTCGAGTCGACCGGCCTCACGGTCGACTTGCGACGCGTCAGCGACGTCAGCGGCACGACGGACACCGAAACGCGACTGACCCCCCAGCAACAGGAGGCGCTCGAGGCCGCCCTCGAACACGGCTACTTCGAGATTCCCCGTGGCATCTCGATGGAGGAACTGGCCGACGAACTCGACATCTCCCATCAGGCGCTCTCCGAGCGGTTCCGTCGGGCCTACGAGACACTGGTCGACGACGAACTTCAGCCGGCCGGCGGCCGATCCGAATTCGAGTAACGGCGATGGCGTCTACAGCCGCTCGAGTCCGCTCTCGCCACCGCAGCGACTGCGGGGCCAACCGTTACGGGCTCGAGCGGCGTCGCTACAGAAGCCATGCTCGAACTGTATCAGGCGGAAGGCTGTCCGCACAGTAGCGACGTTCGCGAGACGCTGACAGAACTCGGCGTCTCGTACGTGACCCACAACCCGCGCCGTCCGGGATCCGAGGGTGGCGACGTCAGAAACGAACAGATGCGGAACGCGATGATCGAACTGAACGGCGAGGATACGATTCCGGTTCTCGTCGACACCGACCGCGGGGAGACGCTTTCGGAGAGCGAGGCGATCGTCGACTACCTCGAGACCCACTACGGCTGACTCGACGTTACTTCGAGACGGTGGGGCGGACGCAGAGACCGGTTCGTCGTACACGCCGTCCCGTCGGTGGACTGTCTCGGACGGACAGTGAACCGTCTCAGTCGCCGCTCGCCCGCGGCAGTAGGTCTCGAACGAGGACCTCGTCGGGAACGTCGGGAATGCGCGGCGGAACGACGCCGTCGCTCGAGTCGATGGTGTGGCCCGTCTCGACGTGGTGGTCGATCGCCTCGCGCGATCGAACTCGGTCTGACGGTTCGTCGGTCGGACTCAGACTCCAGTCGCAGTTGAGACAGTATTTCATCGCGGCTCTATGGGGAGCAGCAACCGGGTTCCTGAAACTTTTTCGGTGTTTCATCCGTCGGCCTGGCTGACGGTCGCCTCCTCGAACAGGTCGTCGAAGGTACTGACGCGGTAGTCGCCGAGCACGCAGCGGCCGCGTTCCGCGTGGCCGACGCGTTCGACGTGGATGGCGTCGAGGCCGGCGTTCCAGGCCGCGCCGACGTCGCTCGCACCGTCGCCCGCGAGGACGCCGACGTGACCGTTCTCGCCGACGCCGAGGTCGTCCATCACGCGATAGACCGGCTCCGGATCGGGTTTCCAGCCCGTCTCGGGGGTACAACAGAGGCGCGCGTCGAACCAGTCGTGGATGTCGAGTGCGTCCAGCACCGGCTCGCAGAGAAACTGCTGGCAGTGGGTGACGAGTCCGACCGGCGCCTCGAGGTCGGCGACGAAGTCGGCGTCGTCGTGGAGGTAGGTCTGTTCGGCCCGGACGAGCGGATCCTCCTCGTCGTGAAAGACCGTCCAGAACTCGTCGGGCTCGATTCCCCATTCCCGGAGTTGTCGGTCGCGAGAGCCGGTCAGCCCGCTCCAGAGGATATCGGCCTCGCGATCGGTAAACTCGCGACCGAGTCGGTCGCCGACCCGGTCGAAGACCGTCCGCGTATACGACCACTCGACGTCGACGAGCGTCCCGTCGAGGTCGAGCAGCCAGAAGTCGTACTCGGCGTCGATTTCCATCGGGCCACGGAGTAGGACCGTCTCGAGTAAAGATGTATCGGCTCACCCGATCGGCGCGATCGGA
>NZ_AOHZ01000069.1 GCF_000337215.1 Natronolimnohabitans innermongolicus JCM 12255
CGGCCGCTCGCTTTCCGCTCACTTCTCGTCCGTGACTCGAATGCTCGAGCCCAGGTACTTCGAGAGCACCTCGTCGACGCTCTCGGCGTTGAAGGCCTCGAGGTCGTCGGCGATCGCGTCTTTCAGCGCCGCGAAGTAGGCCTCGTCGACCTGCAGTTCGCGAAAGGAGACCGACTCGACGGGCTCGCCGAGCCACTCCTCGGCGAGCCGGCGGCCGTACTCGTCGTCGCCCAGTTCGCCGCGCCACAGCGTGTCCCGGAAGAACAGCCAGCCCTCGGTGCCGGGCTCCGGCGCGTCTCGGCGGACGGTGACGGTCGAGTCGGCCGTCGACGGCTCGATCGACACCGACGGCTCGTCGGCCTCGAGTCGGAGTTCGGCGCGAAAGACGTACCGGCCCTCCATCGTCCTCCTCAGGCGTCGTGTTCGGACTCGATCAACTCGGCCATCTCGACGTCCTGGTCCGTAATGCCGCCTTCCTCGTGGGAGGTGAGCCGGATCTCGACCTCCTCGTAACGGATGATGATCTCGGGGTGGTGGAACTGCGACTCGGCGATTTCGCCGACCATCTGGGCGAAGTTGACGCCGCGGAGGTAGTCGTCGAACTCGTAGGTTCGGACGATCTCGTCGCCGTCGCGCGTCCAGTCGTCGGGCAGCTGCGCCTCGATCTCGTCGTCGGAAAGCAGGTCGGCCATACGCGGCCGAACGGAAGCCAATCAAATAATGATTGTGCCGTTTAAGGGCAGTGTATCGGTACGCGTGAAAGTCTGGCGTGCTGATTTTCAGCTGGTCCGTGGGAGAAAGCGTACGCCTCGGCGGTCGTAGCGACTGGATTGCGGTAGTCAGACACACCGACTCCCGAAACACGAGGCACGAGGGCGTCCCGAACGCCGACGACGCCAGTCAGATCGACTCGAATCCGGCGAATTGGGCTGTAGACCGCTCGAGGCGCCAGTATCACTGCGTTGCGTGTCGATCACCGACAAGGTCTTACCGGCGAACCCAGTACGTGGTGGCAGTGAAATGTGTGACCGGTCAGGAGACTGCGCGAACAATGGCACCTGCCAGCTCGTTCTCAAGAACGAGCGTACCGGGATCGAGACGACCGAGCACTACTGCAAGGCTCACCTCGTCCTCCGCATTCTGGAGATCGAAGCCGACGAGGATCTCGATGTCGTCGACGCGCGAAAACTCTGGAACTGAGAACTGACTGGTCGGTGCGGCCGCGTTAGTCGTCGTCGGTCGCCTCGAGGTGGGCGCCGGTTCCGGTTCCGGTTCCGGTTCCGGTCTCGGCTCCGGTGTTGGTACTCGCGCCGGCGTTTATCGGCGGTGCGAACGGGCCGTCGGTGTTGCTGAAATCCGGATCGAACAGCTGGAGCGCGGTGTTGATCGTGCTCCAGTCGTCTTCTGCCGCCGCATCACGCAGACTCTTGGTTGGCGGCGCGAGCAACTGGTTGACCAGCGCGTCGGCCATCGCCTCGACGACCTCGCGTTGCTCCGCGGAGAACTCCTCGCCCTCGAGGCGGGACAGCGCCGTCTCGACCTCCCGCTGTTTCATCCGCTCGGCCGAGGCGTACATCGCGGCGATCACCTCGTCGGCGCGGGCGCGCTTGTACTGATCGCAAAGCAGGTCGTACTCGTGGTCGACCATCGACTCGACCTCGCGGGCCGCGTCGGCGCGTTGTTCGCGGGTCTCGCGGGTGATCGACTCGAGGTCGTCGAGGTCGTAGACGGTGACATCCGAGAGGTCGGCGGCCGCGGGCGCGACGTCTCGGGGCTGTCCGAGGTCGACGATGACGCGTTCGGTCTCGTCGGCGGTCCCCCCAGATTCGTCGTCGCTCGCACGCTCGAGGTGGTGTGACTCGAGTACCGGCTCGTCGCTTCCCGTCGCCGCGACGACGACGTCGGCGTCGCTGGCGACCGTCGAGAGCGCCGAGAGCGGAATCGCGTCCGTCTCCGTCTCCGTCTCCGTCTCGTCGCCGATATCGGACGACGAGTCGCGTTCGATTTCGGTCGCCAGGTGTTCGGCGTGAGAGACCGTTCGGTTCGCGACGACGACCTCGTCGACGCCGGTGTCGACGAGGCTGCGGGCTGTGAGTCGTCCCATCTCGCCGGCGCCGACGACGAGCGCGGTGGCGCCCTCGAGCGAGACGTTCCGGGCGGCGAGTGTCGTCGCCGCGGAGCCGAGCGAGACGACCCCCTCGTTGATCTCGGTCTCGGTTCGGGCGCGCTCGCCGACGTGGATCGCCTTCGTGACGGCGGCCTCGAGCATCTCGCCGATGCCGCCGGCGTCGCGGGCGTCCTCGTAGGCGGTTCGAACCTGGCCGATGATCTGGTCCTCGCCGAGGACGACCGACTCGAGGCCCGCGGCGACGGAAAGCAGGTGTCGCAGGCTCTCGTCGTGGCCGGTGTCGATCACGGCGTCGTCGTCGACGGTCGCGAAGAACTCCTCGAGGGCGGCGCGACCGACGGCGGCGTCGCTGCCGACGACGTAGGCCTCGACGCGGTTGCACGTCGAGAGCACGTACGCCTCCTCGATCCCGGAGACCGAGAGGAGCTCGTCGACGCCGTCGCGTTGGCTGTCGGGACTGGCCGCCGCGAGATCGTCGACGCCGCCGCTCTCGTGGGTCACTCGCGCAGCGGTCACGACGCCAGCCGGGATCACGGTCGCTCACCTCCCGTCGGCAGTTCGTCGCACAGCACGTCCTCGATCACTTGCCCAGTGTTAGAAGTACCAGTACGTAAAGCTGTCCAAACGGACGGAGAATTGACGACGTCGGTTACGATCTCGCGACGGCGCGTCGGCGCTACGTCGCGGGATTTGAGCTCCGACCGCAACGTGTCACACACCCGCGCCATCTCACCGGCACCGGAAAGGGTTTCCTCGAGTTCCTGGCGGAGGTACTTGCTCAGCGCCGGCGCGGTTCCGCCGGTCGCGATGGAGACGACGACGGGATCCTCGCGGACGGTTGCGGGAACGACGACGCTGCCTGGCTCGCGGCCACCCGATCGATCCGCGCGGTTGCAGAGTCGACCGCGCTCGCGGGCGGCGTCCGCGGCGGCGTCGTTGACCGCCTCGTCGTCGGTCGCGGCGACGACCAGCGCGGGTTCGGTTCGCTCGAGCCAGTCGCCGATCGCTTCGGGGGCGGGGGCCGCTCGCACTAGCTCGGCGTCGCCGAACGTCCGGTCGCCGAACTCGGGGCTGACGACGATCACGTCGGCCTCGCGATCGAATCGGCGGGCCTTCCGGGCGCCGACCGGACCGCCGCCGAAGACGAGGACCGTCGCGCCGGCGAAATCGTGGAGGAGTGGAATCATGGTGAATTCGAGTTTGCGTTCAACGTGGACGTTCAAACGTCACTCAGTCGTCGGCTTCAGTGTTTGCCTCGGCGCGCTCGCTCAATCGAATCCCGGTTTTCTTCAATATTTGCGTCGAAAACAGGGAGTCCCAGTCGTCGGCCGAGACGTCCCAGTGGTCGTTCATCCGGTCACGGACCTGTTCGATGCGTCGCTGGCTCTCGTCTTCGCTGCGGCCGTGGGTCATCGCGAAGAAGTTGTAGGGCCAGACGCCCTCGTGGCGCGGCCGCTCGTAGCAGTGGGTGACGAACGGAAGCGCGGCGATCTCCGGTCCGACCTCGTCGATCAGGTCGTCGGGGACGTTCCAGACGGTCATCCCGTTTTCCGTGTAGCCGAGCGCGTAGTGGTTCGGGACGACGCCGATCCGCCGGATCTTCCCCTCCAGTTCGAAGCGTTTGATCGTCTCGAGGACCCACGCCGTTTCCTGGCCGACCGCATCGGCGATGTCGGCGTAGGGCGTCTCGGTCAGCGGGAGGCCGTCCTGGACCTCGAGGACGAGGTCGCGTTCGGCCGGCGTCAGCGTCGACGCGTCGGTGGGCGTCACGTCGGGGCCGAGGTCGGTACAGTCGACGCCGGCGGCCGCCGCGTCGCCGCCCCCGTCGAGGGGGCCGTCGACGTAGAACTTCGCCTCGACGCGGAACTCCTGTTGTTTGGGCAGGTTGTAGGTCTCCTGGCCGGTCTCGGCTTCGATCTCGGCGAGCACGTCCTCGACGCGGGAGGCGTCGGCGACGCTCACGACGAACCAGACGTTCAGGTGGGGGTGTTCGCGCTCGTAGTTGTGTGCCACCTCGCGGTGGTCGTTGACCGCCTCGACGACTTCGTCGAACCGGTCCTCGGGGGCGTGCATGGCGACCAGCGTCGCGGCGCCGCCGATCTCCTGAGCGTTGACGAGCGGCCCGAACCGGGAGAGGACGCCCTCCTGGTCTAGCTCGCGGATGGTCTCGAGCAGTTCCGCCGCGTCGATCTCGACCCCGCGGTCGCGCATGGCTTCGGCGGCGGGTTCGAACGGTCGCTCCGTGACGGGAAACCCGCCCTGAAAGGCGTTGACGACCGCTCGCTCGCGCTCCGTGAGGTCGATGTCCGTACTCATACGTGACGGTCAGGACGCGCTCGATATAAGCGGACCGGACGGTGTTTCGCCCGCGGTTGGCCGGTTTTCTCGACACAGATGGCTTCTGCGAACCGACCGCTCCGGGGGTCGCAGTCGTCGGCGAGCCGTGGCGAAAAAATGACGTCGTTCGGATCGGCGCGATCGGTCGGCTACTCCTCGTTGTGTCCCGTTAGAACGGGTACTCGCGGTCTTCGTGCTGCAGCGAGATCCACTTCTTCTCGGTGACTTCGTCGAGGAAGTCCGTCGTGTTGTAGCCGCCGACACCGGAGGCGCCGGTGCCGCTGAACGGCACGTGAGCCTCGTCGTTGATCGGCTGGTCGTTGACGTGGACCATGCCCGTCTCGAGTCGGTCGGCGATCTGTCGGCCGGTGCCGACGTCGCCCGCGTGGACGGAGCCGGAGAGGCCGTACTCGACGTCGTTGTGAATCTCGACGGCCTCGTCGATGTCCGAGAACGGGATGACCGGCGCGATGGGACCGAAGTGTTCGAAGCAGGCGGCGGACATGTCGTTGGTCACGTCCGAGAGCACGGTCGGCGCGACGACCAGCGAGTCGTCGACGCCGTCGACGTCGACCGTCTCGCCGCCGGTCTCGAGGGTCGCACCGGCGTCGATCGTCTCTTCGACGTACTCGAGCATCTCGTCGCGCTGGGATTCGTCGATGATGGGACCGACGACTGTGTCCGGATCGTGGACGCTGCCGGCGGGCAGCGATTCGGCGCGCTCGGTCAGCTTCTCGACGTACTCGTCGTAGATGTCCTCGTGGACGATGTGTCGGTTGATCGAGATGCAGACCTGGCCCTGATGGACGAAGCTACCGAAGACGGCGGCGTTGATCGCCTGATCGACGTCCGCATCGGCGGTGACGATGTGGCCGTTGTTACCGCCCAGTTCCATCGCCGCTTCGGCGAGGTTCTCGCCGGCGGTCGCGGCGATCTGTCGCCCGACGGGCGTCGAACCGGTGAAGGCGACGACGTCGCTCTCGGGGTGGCTGGCGACGCGGTCGCCGATCTCCGAGCCGCGGCCGGTGACGACGTTGAGGACGCCAGCGGGGAGGCCGGCTTCCTCGAACAGCTTCGCGATGAGCAGCCCACCCACGACGGGCGTGTTCGTCGCGGGCTTGAGGACCACCGAATTCCCGGCGGCGATCGCCGGTGCGACGGCTCGCATCGAGAGGTTCAGCGGGAAGTTCCACGGCGTGATGACCGTGACGACACCCTTCGGCTCGCGCTCGACGATGTTCTCTTTGCCCGGGATGTTCGAGTGGGCGTGCTCGCCTTTCATCCGGCGGGGCAGCGTCGCCGCCTCGGCGGCCTGGTCGCTCGCGAGGTGGACCGACGTGCCACCCATGATGTAGCTGCCGCCGGCTTCCTGTACCAGCAACTCGACGATCTCGTCTTCCCACTCCTCGAGCAGTTCGACGACGCCGTGAAGGACCTGTTCGCGCTCTGCAGGCGGCGTCTTCGCCCACTCAGTCTGGGCGTCCGCGGCGGCCTCGTACGCCGCGTCGACGTCGGACTCGACGCCCGCGGGTACTTCCGTGACGACCTCCCGAGTCGACGGATCCTCGACCTCGAGCGTCTCGCCGCTCTCCGAGGGTACCCACTCCCCGTTGAGATACAGTTCGCTCCAGTCGGCCGTGATGGAAATGTCTTCAGACATTCGTCTGGGCATATGACGCTTGGTAGTAAAACACTCACGGATTCCGAATAACGTAATACTCACTTATAGTGGATTCTGGTCATTGTATTTACTCTCGAGTATTCTAACGGATATTCTATCGTTGGAGAGCGAACGTGCAGGGCGCCTTCGTGTATGATCCGTGATGGCTTGACGTCGACGGAACGCCGCGTGATGGGCACCGTTGTAGTCTTTCGGCGACTGGAAACGGGTGGATTCAGCCGAAGTACAAACTGATGTCTCGATGCTGAAGACCGGTTGCGGATGCGCCGCCGCTGATGGACGGTCGTTCGCTCACCGGAGAGAAAAGCGAGGTCGTCCTCTCGGACCAACCGTCAGTCGCCGCGGACGCCGGTTACGTCGTAACCCAGATCACGAACATCCTCGAGGATCGCCTCGTGGTCCGCGGTCGCCCGGTAGTAGATGACGATGTCGAAACTGCCCTCCCGCAGCAGCTGCTGGCACTCCCAGACGAACTCCTCGCCGTCCAGCGTCAGTCCCTGGTGCTGGTTCGAGGAGAAGTCGGGGTCCTCGTTGCCCGAATAGACGTAGCAGTCCTCCGGATCGTGACCCGAGTGCTCGGCGATGATATCGCCGACGTCGAGGGTGACCTGTCGTGCATACTAAAGTCTCGCTGTCATCTTCAATACTAAATAATATTTCCATCAGTGATATAGACGAATAGATCCCGTCGTATGTACTCTCCAACCTAATAACATTCCTCTAGGTCATATCTCTGAGGGTCACATCGATAGTGGCTCGATTGGTTAACTAACGAAGAATATCGTATTAATACTAGGACTACCATCAAAAGGAAAGAAAGTGCAGCAATAATACAAAATTGTACAATATTTCCCGAGTAACATATAGGAACGAACAGAGGATACAACATAATACAATAAAATATAAATTAGAAATATATTAATGTAGGAATAGTATACTTTCATCTGGGATGAATAGAAGAACAATACTACAGGAGATCGGCGCCATTAGTACCATTGGTGCTGCCTCAGGAATTGCTGCTGGCAAACAGAACCAGTATAGGAGCCACAATACCAATGAACAATTAAACAAAATCGGATATCAGATTGCCTTCCATAAGTCACAGGATAGAGCAGCTTTCATTTCTGCAGCTTTTGAAGAAGGGATAGAGTTGTATATTGCTGAAAATGTACGCGCTAAATCTGATATTCCTTCCCGGCACCGTCTAGTTAGCGTGGTTTGAGAAGTGAGCAGGTCGTAGAGTTGGTTTGATCATGCAGCTCGCAGACCTGCTCAACGAGTCATA
>NZ_AOHZ01000070.1:0-7192 GCF_000337215.1 Natronolimnohabitans innermongolicus JCM 12255
CAATTTATGCATTACTACAACCGACAGAGACCGCACCAATCGCTCAATGGACGAACGCCAGCTGAGGAGGTGCTAAACTAGACAGTGCCTCCTTCCCAAGTTTATCAGATCACATCAGATACTGTTGGTGGAGTATATAGTCCAAAGTGGCAAAGTGGAAATCGGTTATCTTTCCAGAAGAATCTATCCGAATATACTATAAAAATACCTCGGTCATACGAAATACTTGAGCATAAGATAGTGGAAGAGAATGTTGTAGATGTCGAAAGTACACTTCAGAACGCGGAGGTTGTCAAATAATGCCTATTACACTTCCAACCCCTCGCAGCCTGCCCTTCAACGTTTGTATTCCAACAGGACGTACATCATACTGTGTGGCGGCTGAAGACACGGTTATTGGTGGCAGACGTGACTGTGGTGAGGAAAAAACACCACCCCTAGCATCTGCTAGTATTACATATTCTGAAGAAGTAATCACTTGGAATGGTGTTGAAACTCGGACTAGCGTTTCATTTTGGATAGGGATCGAAGAAAACCTCAATGCTATTTGGGTCGGAGACTCAATGGGTAACTGTGCTCGTATTTTTGCTGACCCACCAAGCCCTTCCGCATCTATCGATGATACTGTCGATCACCTAGGCAGTTATACAGATGATGTCGCAGAGCAAATTGACGATTTAGGAGGTCCGAGTGAGGGATCTACTGGGAATGATGTTCTTATCCCGTTAGCAATCATAGTTATAGCAATTTTATTTGTGATCACTGGTGGAGCAGCCTTCTCATAAATAACCAATATATTATATAAATACTTATAGTAATTGTATTCACAAAACGAAATCTCTATTACTGTTCTCTCGAATCACAGAACATGGTGTTAATCCAAGGAAGTTTCAATGCAAAGTCTCTTTTAGCAACAATTGGATTAATTGCTACAATAGTATTTCTAGGACAATTCAGCACATCACTACCTGCACTGTTTTTATACGGAGTGCTAATTGTGGTGGCACTCCTAATCCCATATAGAAATGTAGGAAATGACATCCTACTGAGGATTATCGGTTGTTCTTCTATTGGTGTTGGTATTTGGTTCTATTTATGGCAGATTGGTTCCTTCACCTCTCTCTTGCTTTATATTATGGTTGGAATTTTGGCTATCATTTTGCCATCCGTCCTCCCACAAAACATTTTAGAATGAATGTAACAACTACACTATATAACACTCACAATTGTTGTTCACTATACATCGGTTTCCTCCTCTCTCGAATGGAATTCTCGTTGCTTACCAGCGAACTTGCCAAATTAGATCAGGACATTTTCGATACTTCTACTCGCAATCTCTAGAACGTTTCAGACATATCTCAACAGTATCGCTCGAGATCCGAATTGTCTTTCAGCCGGTGTCAGAAGCGGTCTACTGGGGAAAGACAGTTACCCTTCGACGCCGGTCACGTCGTAGCCGAGCTCGCGGACGTCCTCGAGGATCGCCTCGTGGTCGGCCGTCGCCAGGTAGTAGATGACGATGTCGAAACTCCCCTCGCGCAGGAGTTGCTGGCACTCCCAGACGAACTCCTCGTCGTCCAGGGTCAGTCCCTGATGCTGGTTCGAAGAGAAATCGGGATCGTCGTTGCCGGAGTAGACGTAGCAGTCCTCCGGGTCGTGTCCCGAGTGCTCGGCGATGATATCGCCGACGTCGAGCGTGGCCTGCATCATCTGGACGTCCGCCTGACCGTCGTACTCGGTGTGGACGACTGCCCCGTTGAGTTCGATATCGCCGGGTTCGAGCAGGGCCTTGGTCCGCTGATAAAGGTCGTCGTCGATCGCGTCTGCCATTGTCGAACTCGAGGGCGGCCGAACGGATAGCGCTCACGATTTTCTCGAGCGACGGTGGGTCCGTGGTCTACACCCACATACGATTCTCATGCTGCCGTATCGCACGCAAGACACATAGGTATCGGTGACGTTTTGCCGTTCGATGAAGCGGTGGCTCCGGCAGCGCGTCGACGATGCGTACGAGCAGTTGCTCTCGAGAGAGATTTCCGGCGCACCGACTCACGTCGCAGTGATCCAGGACGGAAATCGTCGGTACGCTCGCCAGCAGGGCGACGACGCCCCCCAGGGTCACCGCGACGGTGCCAAGACGACCGAGCGGGTTCTCGAGTGGTGTCAGGACGTCGGCGTCGAGGAACTGACGCTGTACACGTTCTCGACGGAGAACTTCGACCGTCCCGACGAGGAGAACGAAGAGTTGTTCGACCTCCTCTGTGAGAAACTCCACGAGTTCGCCGACGCCGACCGCGTCCACGATAACGAGGTCCGGATCCGGGCGATCGGCGCCGTCGAACGGCTTCCCGAGCGGGTCCGAGACGCCGTCGAGTACGCCGATCGACGAACGCAGGAGTACGATCGATTCGTGCTCAACATCGCGCTCGCGTACGGTGGGCGCTCCCAGTTGCTCGAGGCGGTCCAGGGCGTCGCTGACGACGTCGACGCCGGCACGCTCGAACCCGACGAGATCGACGTCGAGACGATCGAGAACCGACTCTACGAGCGCCCCGTCCGGGACGTCGACCTCATTATCCGGACGGGCGGCGACGAACGGACCTCGAACTTCCTGCCGTGGCACGCCAACGGCAACGAGGCCGCGGTCTTCTTCTGTACGCCCTACTGGCCCGAGTTCTCGAAAACCGACTTCCTGCGGGGCATCCGGACGTACGAATCCCGCGAGGAGTCGTGGCGGCGGACGCGGGCGCGACGGGCGATGGCCCTGCTCGGCGCCGTCGGCGACACGGAACTGACCGAAGCCCAGTCGGTCGTCGAGCGCTTTCGCGACTCGCTTCCGACGGCCGAACAGCCCGACCCCGACGAGCTAGACGGAGTCGACGCCAGCCAACTCGAGAACGTCGACTCGAGCGGACGCGCCGCGAACTGAAGCGGGCGACTCCGTTTCGGTGCTCACCGACGGAGACGTCATCGCTATCGTGACAGTGTGTTGGTGAACGAAAGGGTTTTATTCACCATCTTCGCACAAAGACTTATCATGGCTCCGACTCGCATTCTCGTCGACGTCCAGCGGTTCACACGACTAACGGGCCTTTCGGCGGACGTGGCCCACGGCTTGCTCGGGAGTACTCGCATCCGTGTCGCCGTCCACGTCCTCTCCCGGTGCGAGCCGCCGATCCCGGTTTCCCGTCTCGCTCGACTGGCCGTCGCAGTCGACGCTACAGCCTCTCCGCGAGCGGCCCGTATTTCGCTCGCGCACGCGGCGCTCCCAAAACTCGAGGACTACGGCGTGGTCGAGTACGAACTGGGGGCCGAACAGCTTCGCATCTCCGGTCCGATCGTCGATCTCGAGGAGCCGCTCGGAACGATCCGAAACGGCGACGAGTCGATCGAACGGCTCGAGTCGCGGGAGTTTCGGAAGTCGTGAGAATCGCGACGGCCCCGGCGACCGGCGTCGTCACCGACCGAACCGTCTCGAGCGATTACAGTACTCACGGACCGCTCGCAGAAAGTCCCGTTTCCGGAAGTCCCGCCAGTTGACGTCGGTAAAGTAGAGTTCGGAGTAGACCGACTGCCAGATCATGAAATCCGAGAGGCGTTCGGCGCCGGTCTTGATCACCAGATCCGGCTCCGAGGGAAAGATCAGGTGCGCTTCGACCCGTTCGTCGTCGATCTCGTCCGGCTCGAGGTCGCCGTCTTCGACTCGTTCTGCGAGCGTCTGGACTGCCCTCGTAAACTCGTGTTTGCCGCCGAGACCGATCCCGATCCGTATCGGCGCGTCCGCACGCGTTTGATCGTCCGGTCCGCGAACGGCTACGTCCCGCGGCGCGTCGATCGTCTCGAGTTCGCGGCGCAGCGCCGGCACCGCGGCGGCGTCGAGTACGCTCACGTAGACGGTCACCTGTTCGGCGTACTCGAACGCCCACGTAAAGAAGTCCGTCAGCGTCTCGTAGGCGCCACGCTCTAGCAGATCGCGCTCGGTAATCACGAGCGCGACGTGGTCGGGCGGCTCGCCGTCGTGGCGAGCGATTCGGATGGAGAGATACTGTTCGTACAGGCCCACGCGAGTGGATTTTCGGTCCGGTGACATACCGGTTTCGGGTCGCCGTAGTCGGGTCTCCGCGACTGCCGTCGGGAGTGTTCTCGACGCTGCGCGAGCGAAGGAGGGCCTACAACTGGTCGCGAGTCGATCGCTCGCTCGCGTTAGCGAAAACCACTCGTTCGGCTGTCAGTCGGTGTGAGCCGTCCGAGAACGGCGACAGCGAGGTTCACGAACCTTCAAGTAAACGCCACAGAAAGGTCTCGGTATCGTGACCGCACCCGTCCGGCGAGCAGGCGTGTTCGCGGCGCTGTGTACGCTCGCCTTCGCTGTCCCCCTCGGCGGTCCCGTCCTCGGGGCCGCACTGGCCGCCGTCGTCGTCCTCGGGGCGGTCGCCGTCACCGACGGGCCGCTGTTCGACCTCCTCGCGTATCCGGGCGACTACGAGGCGGGGCGGCTCTACGGCCTCATCACGTTCGTTCTCGCGGCCGCCACGCTCGGCGTCATCGCCGTCGTCGAATCGATGCCGATCGCGATCTTCGTCGGAACCGTCCTCCTCGTCGGCTACGGAAATCTCGCGGACCGACTCGGACGCATCTGGACCGACAGCGACGTCCTCCTCGTGGCGGCGTTCTGTTCGGGCGCGACGCTCGCCGCCGTCGTCGGACAGGCCGGAACGCGGGCCATCGCCGACGGCACCGTCGAGGGTCTCGAGGCGGCGCTCCCGACGATGATCTTTCTCGCTGCCAGCGGCGCCCTTCTCGCCGCGTTGCTGCGGGACGTCCTGTTCGTCCAGGACGACCCCGTCGTCATGCTCGCCGTCGGACTCCTCGGGTGGCTGCTCGCGGAACTCGAGCCGGCGCTGTCGCTGACCGGCCTCGAGATCCTCGCGGCCCTCGTCGTTACCGTCCTCCTCGGCTACGCCTCGTACGCCCTCGAAACGGCCTCCATCGCGGGAATGCTCACCGGCATCCTGCTCGGCCTGTTGACGATCGTTCTCGGCGGATACGGCTGGTTTATCGTCCTGATCTCCTTTTTCGCCATCGGCGGCCTCTCCTCGAAGTACCGCTACGAGGAAAAGGAGGAACTCGGCGTCGCCGAGGACAACGACGGGGCCCGCGGCAGCGGGAACGTACTCGGCAACGCCGCGGTCGCGATCGCCGCCGTGCTCGGCTACGCGGCGAGTTCGGCGTCGTTGCTGCCCACCGATCTCGAGCCGACGCTCTTTCTGTTCGCTTTCGCCGGCGCCGTCGCGACCGCGATGAGCGACACCCTCTCGAGCGAGATCGGGAGCGTCTTCGACGAACCGCGGCTGATCACGACGCTCGAGCGCGTCGAACCCGGGACCGACGGCGGCGTCACCTGGCAGGGCGAGGTGGCCGGAATCGTCGGCGCAACCGTCGTCGCCGCGATCTCCTACGCGCTGTTCCCGGCGGTTTCGACCGTCGGCGCGGCGATCATCGTCGCCGCCGGAATCGTCGGCATGACCGTCGACAGTCTCCTCGGTGCGACCCTCGAAGGCTCCGTGTTAGGGAATCAGGGCGTGAACTTCCTGGCGACGCTGTCCGGAGCGCTGTGCTGTGCGCTGTTGGTGCTGTCGCTCGCGCTACTCGGCTGAGAACGCACCCGCAATGCGATGAAGCGATTCGACCCACCGTACTCACTGTACTCGACGACGGTTCCCGTCAGTCGTCCGAAATCGGCCCGAATCCGTCCGTCGAGCCGGAGTGGTCGGCGTCAGGAACGCTCGAGGCGCCGTCGGCCCGCCACTGATCGTACGCCGCGGCGTGGGTCACGGCGAACAGCAGGATCACCCAGATACCGAGAAGCGCGAGCGCGGCCAGCGGCGGTGGTGACATCTCGAGCGAAACTCGGGCGTCGCTCGTTATCAACATCTCGGAACGCGGCCGGTGTGTGAGACAAAATCACGTTCTATAGCACCGCTACTGCCGGCACACGCAAGTATTTCGAAGTTCACCCGGCGTCCGGTGGCGTCTCCGCGATATCGTCGATCGCGTGGATCTGCACGCCGGTCGGCCGCTTGGTAAACTGTCCGAGCGAGCGTGCGACGATCCGCTCGACGCCCCGGTCGGCGGCCAGATCGAGCAGTCGCTGGCCGAGGATCTCGTCGAGGACGATCGTCGCTGGCGCCGGATCGGCGTCCTCGAGGGCGCCGTAAGCCTCGCTCGCGTCGGTCTCCGCTCGCACGTCTCCGTCGGCGTCGAGAAACCGCACGCGTCCGGTCTGCTCCCGAACGATCTCGCTCGCGTGGCCGTAGACGGTCTGGGGGCCGTCGTCCTCGTCGGCCGCTCGAGCGCTGCCGGCGGACTCGGCGGTCGGCTTTGTCGCCGACGTTGATCCAGCGTCGATCGTCGATTCGACATCGGACTCGGAACCGGTTTCGGCCGTTTCGGTGCCGGCAGCGCCGGGACTCGAGGGTGACGGCGTCGCCGACTCGAGGGTGACGGCGTCGGCGTCGGTCTCGGCTCCGTTACCGTCGCTCTCACTGGTCTCGTCCGTTCGGGTCGGCGGCGTCGGTGCCGGCGCCGGCGACGCGCTGCCGTCGGTGGCGGCGATAGCCTCGCGGGGCTCGTTCAGTTCGGAGACGGTCTCGTAGGGGACTTTGTTTCGCAACGCGGCGAACAGCTGGTGGTGATCGAGATCTTCGACGGAGGTGCCACCGGGGGCGAACGCGACGTAGTCGACGTCGCCGACCTGCGAGAGCTCCTCGAGGATGAGGTCGCCGCCGCGGTCGCCGTCTAAAAAGGCCGTAACCGTCCGGTGGTGGGTCAGTTCGGCCACGGCGTCGGGGACGTCCGTCCCCTCGACGGCGATGGCGTTTTTGACGCCGTACTTCAGGAGCGTGAGGACGTCGGAGCGGCCCTCGACGACGATGATCGCGTCGCTGTCGGTGACCCGCGGTCCGGCGGGCAGTCCCTCGTACTCCGTGATGTCCTCGACGCGGACGTGCTGGCGGACCTCCGCTAAGATCTCCTCGGAGGTCATCACCGAGTCGTCGAATCCGGTCCGGAGCAACTCCTTCGCTCGATCGACCACTTCCTTGCGTTTCGCCGCGCGGACGTCCTCGATCTCGGTCACCTCGAGGGTGGCTCGACAGGGACCGACTCTGTCTCTTATACACATCTCTGATGG
>NZ_AOHZ01000070.1:7198-28212 GCF_000337215.1 Natronolimnohabitans innermongolicus JCM 12255
TTGCCCCCGGTGCTTTTGATTTCGACGTCGATGCGTCCGACCTTCTGTGACTGCCGGAGGTCCCGGAGGTCGAGTTCGTCGCCGAGCAACCCTTCGGTCTGCCCGAAGATCGCACCGACGACGTCGCTGCGCTCGACGACCCCCGCTGCGGTCACGTCGGCGTGAATGAGATACTTCGATGTGTCTTCCATGGGTCTGGCCTCGCGGATGCGGCCCCGCAACGCGGCACCGCAATCGGTTTATGTAGGTTTTGGATCGTGACGGGGAAATAGCTGTTGTCCTGTCCGAAAAACGCCGAACCCGTTTCGCGGACGGAAATCCGTCTCCGTCTCGAGCGAGCGAGTACCGAAACCCGCGCGAACCGCCGGCTCAGTACTGCGGCCGGTACCAGTACCAGTACGCCGTGACTGCCAGTAACACGACGAGACCGCCGAGGAAGAAGAGCAGACCCGGCGGCGCCGTCGAGAGCAGCGTTTCGGCCACCTCCGCGCTGTTGTCGGTCGCGGCGTCGCCGGCACCACCGTCGATTATCGGTTCGCTTCCGTCCGTCTCGTTTCCGCCGTCGGAGACAGCGGCGTCGTCGCTGTCGTTTTGCTGGATGCCGACGTCGTCGTCGGAGTCTGCGCGATCGCCGTCGGAAGCTCCGGTTCCGTCGCCGTCGCCGTCGTCGGTACTGGTTGAATCGTCCGCCTCCGCCCCTGCCCCCGCCGGCGTCGCGCTCCCGCTCGCATCCTCGACCGCCGACTCGGCCCACCCCGTGAGAGCGTGGTGAACCACGAGGCTCCCGCCCGCGAGCACGCCGAGGCCGCCGACGAACCGTGAGAGGGCCTCCCGCAGGCGGCCGGCCGTCGACTCGTCGCTGGTCACGATCAGCGGGCCGTCGGTCGTCGCGTAGACGCTCATCTCGTTGCCCCGCGAGGAGTACCACGTATCGACGACCTCGACGAGGCCGGCGTCCTCGAGTTTCTCCAGGTGATACCGGACGTTCTGAATCGAGGAGTCGATGGCGTCGGCGACGTCGCTCGGCGTTCCGGGCTCCGCGTCCAGTCGCGCGTAGATCCGACGGGCGGTCGTCGAGGAGAGCGCGCCGAAGACCGCGTCGGCGTCCTCGCCCTCGAGGTCGACGACCCGCGGCTGGCGGTCGGTGTCGTCGGGGTCGGAACGGAACGGGAACAGCCGGGCCATGTCAACTCGATTCGGACTCTCGGTGCAACCCCTATACCTTTTGTCCTCCCTGAAAGAGCAATTTTACCTTGGGAAGCGCGCTCGAGTCCGGCGATTTGCAGACTGATAGTCGAAAGTCTTCAAACGACTCGGTTGAAGGGAAACAATTACCAACGTCGACTCCAAGCACCGGACATGCGCCGTCTGGAACTCGTCGGCTGGACCGCGGTCGCGATCGTCCTCTGTGTGTTCGCGATCCCGTGGTTTCTCTGGGGCGACGCGACGACCGTCGCCGGCCTGCCGCTGTGGCTCTGGTGGCACGTCGGCTGGATGGGGCTCGCGTCGGTCGTCTTCTGGGTGTTCACCCAGCGAGCGTGGGGAATCGGGATCGAGACCGAGGGAAGATCGCCGCAGTCGACGGCCGGAACCGACGGTGATCGGCCGTGACGCTCACACTCCAACTCGGAATCATCGTCGGTTACCTGCTTCTGGCGCTCGCCATCGGCCTGTTCGCCTACCGGCTGACCGATCGAACCGCCGAGGACTTCTACCTGGCGAGTCGGACGTTCGGCACGATCGTCCTGCTGTTTACGACGTTCGCCACGCTGCTGTCGGCGTTTACCTTCTTCGCCGGCCCGAATATCGCCTACGCTCAGGGCCCGGAGTGGGTGCTCGTCATGGGGCTGATGGACGGGATCATCTTCGCGATTCTGTGGTACGTCATCGGCTACAAGCAGTGGCTGCTCGGGCAGAGCTACGGCTACGTCACCCTCGGCGAGATGCTCGGCGACCGCTTCGGCTCCACGTGGCTTCGCGGGCTCGTCGCCGGCGTCAGTCTGCTCTGGCTCTTCCCGTACGTCATGCTCCAGCAGGTGGGCGCCGGGACCGCCCTCGAGGCGCTGACCGAGGGCGCCGTCCCCTACGCCGTCGGCGCCGGCCTCATCACCGCGTTCATGATCCTCTACGTCGTCGTCGCGGGAATGCGCGGCATCGCCTGGACCGACACCGTCCAGGGCGCGTTCATGCTCGTCGTCACCTGGGTCGCCCTGCTGTGGCTCCTCGCCGTGATCGGCGGTCCCGGCGCGGCCACGTCGGCGCTCGAGGCCGAGGCGGCTCACCACCTCGCGCTCGGCAGCGACTTCTATACGGTTCAGTGGATGCTCTCGACGGCGATCACGATCGGCTTCGGCGTCGCGATGTTCCCGCAGGTCAACCAGCGCTTTTTCGCCGCGGGATCGAAGACCGTACTCAAGCGGTCGTTCGCGCTGTGGCCGATCCTCTGCGTGCTCCTGTTCGTGCCGTCGTTCCTGATCGGCGCGTGGGCCCGCGGCCTCGACGTGACGATTCCCGAGGGGGCGAACGTGCTCCCCATCGTGCTCGCCGAGTACACGCCCGTCTGGTTCGCCGCGCTCGTCATCGCCGGTGCGATGGCCGCGATGATGTCCTCCTCGGACTCGATGCTGCTCTCGGGCTCGTCGTACTTCACGCGGGACCTCTACCGCCCGTTCGTCGACCGAACGATCTCCGAGCGCCGGGAGGACCTGCTCGCCCGCATCGGCGTCGTGGCCTTCGCGACGGCCGCCTTCGCCGCCAGCCTCTGGAACCCCGCCACGCTGTTCGAACTCGGCGACGCCGCCTTCAGCGGCTTCGCCCAGCTCGCCTTGCCCGTGATGGTCGCCCTCTACTGGCGACGGACGACGCGGGCCGGAATCACCGCCGGAATCGTGGCAAGTCAGCTGTTTTACCTCTCGAGTCTCTTCCTCGGGTTCGTTCCCGCCACCTACGCCGGCTGGTCGGCCGGGCTCGTCGGAATGGGACTCGGCCTCGTCGTCACCGTCGGCGTCTCGTTCGTAACGACGCCCGCGGCCGACGAGCGGCGAGCGATCTACTTCGAGCGGCTGGGGGCCGACTGAGCCGCGGTTTCGTCTCGAGGCCCCTCGGTTTCGTTACCTCGAGGGTCCCTCGACTTTTCCGCCTCGAGGTCCCGCTTCGAACGCCTTGCCCGTGACCGCGAGACTTAGTAGCACGCCCTCGTGGACTCGCGCATGGATCTCGATCTCGACGGCAACAGCGCACTGGTAACGGCCTCCTCGAGCGGCCTCGGCTTTGCGAGCGCGCAAGCCCTCGCCGAGGAGGGCGCCAACGTGATGCTCTGCGGACGCGACGAGGAGCGCCTCGCGGACGCCCGCGCGGAACTCGCCGAGACGGCCGCGGGCGAGGTGCGAGCTACACCGACGGATCTCACCGACCCCGATCAGGTCTCTCGCCTCGTCAGCGAGACGGTCGACGCCTTCGGCGGCCTCGACCACCTCGTCACCTCCTCGGGCGGCCCGCCGAGTACGACCTTCCTCGAGACCGACGAGCAGGACTGGTACCAGGCCTACGACCTGCTGGTGATGAGCGTCGTCTGGACGCTCGAGAACGCCCACGAGCACCTGCTCGAGTCCGAGTACGGCACCGTGACCTGTATCACGTCCCGGACGGTTCGCGAGGCGGCCGACGGGCTCTTGCTGTCGAACTCCGTCCGCAGAGGCGTGATCGGCCTCGTGAAGACCGTCTCGCGGGAGTTCGCGCCCGAGATTCGGGTGAACGCGGTGCTCCCGGGGACGATCGAGACGCCCCGAATCGAGGAACTCGTCGAAGCCAACATCGAGCGCGGCGTCTACGACGACTACGAGGAGGGACTGACCGATCTCGCCGCCGACATTCCGATGGACCGGATCGGCGAACCGCGGGAACTCGGCGACATCGTGGCGGTGCTCTCGAGTCCGCGGGCGAGTTTCGTCAACGGCGTCGCGGTCCCCATCGACGGCGGCCTCCTGCGGAGTTAGCGACTGGACTGCACGCTGTTATCGGGTCTCGTCGTGACGGTGTCGGTGGCGGTCCGGTCACGGAACCGGCGTGCTTTTGACGGTGTCAGTGACGGCCTGGTCACGGAACCGGCGTGCGGTGGCGCGCGCTGTGTCGCGGTGAGCGGACAGCGAACCGCGAGACGGAGTCGTGCGAGGGATGAGTGAGTGACCAGCGGGAACGAACGAATCGGCTGGGGAGGACGTGGCGATTCCGTGCCGCCACGATACGCAGACGATTCGTTCGTTCCGCAGAGATCGTTTCATAGCAACGGGGAGGCAGAGATCGTTTCGTAGCAACGGGGAGGCAGAGATCGTTTCGTAGCAACGGGGAGGCAGAGATCGCTTCGTAGCAACGGGGAGGCAGAGATCGTTTCGTAGCAACGGGGAGGCAGAGATCGCTTCGTGGCAATGGGAAGGCGAAGATCGCTTCGTGGCAACGGGGATTTCCACGTCCTCCCCAGCCGATTCACTCGCTCTCTCCGATCGCTCGTTCATCCACTGGAAGACGCGCCGTGTCTTCCAAGCCGCCCCTCGCTTTGTCTGCTCACGGCGCGAAGCGCCGTTCGCATGGTATGCGGGACCGAGGTCCCGCACTACTCGCGACGACCTCGCACGACTTTCGTCGAGCGTCATCGCGTTCGTTCCGACGCGTCGACAGCGCGCGCCACCGCGAATTGGGTTCTCGGTCCGAAGCGGTTCTGAGAGCGGTTCTGAGCGTGCTCGAGCCCTCAATCGGCGGAAATCTGACAGCTGCCCTCGTAGGCGACGTCCTCGACCGATTCGATCTCGGGATCGTCGCTACAGACGGGACAGGACGGGTTCGCGAGGACGTCGACGGTCTCGAACGTCATGTCCATCGCGTCGTACATGAGCAACCGCCCCTCGAGCACCTCTCCCTTTCCGAGGATGTACTTGACGACCTCCGTCGCCTGGATGCAGCCGACGGTGCCCGGCAGGACGCCGAGCACGCCTGTCGTCGCGCAGTCGGGGACGGTACCGGGCTCGGGCGCCTCGGGGAAGATACAGCGGTAGCAGGGCGGAGCATCTGCGTCTTCGTCAGCCGCTTTGCTCGAGCGCTCGTTCGTAAAGAACGTTACCTGCCCCTCGAAGCGGTAGATCGCGCCGTGAGAGAGCGCCGTTCCGGTGAGCACGCAGTGGTCGTTGAGCAGGTATCGAGTGGCGAAGTTGTCGCTGGCGTCGAGTACGACGTCGTACTCGTCGACGAGGTCGGCGACGTTGGCGGCCGTAATCCGCGTTTCGTGGGGCTCGACGTCGATATCGGGGTTCAGCGCGGTCACGTAGTCCGCCGCGCTCTCGACTTTCGGACGGCCGACGTCGTCGTCGCCGTGGACGATCTGTCGCTGCAGGTTCGACCGTTCCACGACGTCGTCGTCGACGATTCCCAGCCGGCCGACGCCGGCCGCCGCGAGGTACTGAATCGCCGGCGAGCCGAGCCCACCGGCGCCGACGACCAGCACCGACGCATCGAGCAAGCGCTGTTGGCCCTCGGGACCGATCTCGTCCATGATGACGTGTCTCGAGTAGCGATCGAGCTGAGTCGCATCGAGGCGCAGGTCGCTCATACCTCCGTCTTGGGGCGAGAGCGAGAAAAGTCCGCGGGTCGGTTCGAAACCGTCGGTCGTCCTCTCTAGAGATGATTTCCCTCGTTTTGTCGGGTAACGCAGACTGACAGACTGCGAATGTTGAATAGATTCCGCGATTGAGGCAGATCTTTGGGTCTACCAAATCGTTTAATATAGTGGGGGGCATTAGCACGCCTATGGCAACCTCACCCAATGACGCCGGTGACGACGTCATCGATCAATTTCTCACGGACCGCGGTCACACCGTAGAACGAGTCGGGTGGGAGCAAGAGTATAACAAGAAGCAGTGTCCCGACTGCGGCGGCCTCCACGATCCGTCCGCCACCGCGTGTACCGTCTGTGGGTGGGAACCGACGCCGTAGGGTCGCGACGATCGACTGCGACCGATACTCGGCAACTATCAATCGACAACCCGTCGCCCTCGAGCGACTCGATTTTTGGAGCGACTACGATACAGCCACGCATACGGCCACGCCTCCGGCTATCCTCTATCCTCTCGTAGCCACCGATACCCCGCGTAGTCACCGATAGCCCCTTGTAACCGCTGACCGTCACCGCAGATCCGATCGCCGGCGAACGGTTCGGTCGGCGTGTCGAGCACCACAGTGACGACGCAGTTTCGCGTACCGAAACCGGCGCCGGCGCCGACTCTCCGTCGCGTCCCAGCGCGTAATTTCAACACATCTATTACGATACAATTATAACGTATGGTTTCCCTACACTTCGCTGAGAAGCACCATGCCGGAATGCCAGAACTGCGGTGCGTTCGTCACGGATGCGTACGCCCGCGTCTTCACACCCCGTGACGTCGACGACCCCCGCGTCTGTCCCGACTGCCAGGACAAGATCCGCGACGGCGCCGACGTCAGAACCGCCCGCTCGCCGCGAAATCCCTGATACGGATTGCTGTACCGATGTCCCGGAACAACCGCGACCCGCCGCGGTTGCGCCGGAAACGACGTACAGTACCCCGTATGACGCCTTACAGTACCCCGTATGACGCCTCCGCGCCGTGACCGCCCGCAGTAGTCGGCCGGAATCGCGACCCGTCTCACGTACCGCACCCTGAACCGACTCCCGACCCGACGACGCCGAACCGGCGGTCTCGTTCGCTTTTCGTTCGACCGTTCGTTTCCGGTGACACAGCCGTGCGACCAAACCGATAGCCGGCAGGGCCACCCCGACGACGGCCGGCGATTTTCCGTCGCCGAAAACCCACGTGACTTATGGGTATTGCGACCCTGAACAGGGATAATGGCTACTACGGAGACGAAGGTGACCCGGTTGTTCGGTGGCCCGGGCAGCGGGAAGACCACCGCACTTCTCGACCACGTCGAAGAGATTCTCGAGACGGAGGGCGTGACCTTCCGGGACATCCTCGTCGTCTCGTACACGCGAGCGGCTGCACAGGAGGTTCGCGAACGACTGGCCGAACGACTCGGCGAGAGTCCCCGCGCGCTGCAGGGCAACGTCTGTACGATGCACGCGAAGGCCTACGAGCTGCTTGATCTCTCTCGAAGCGACGTCATCGGCGAGTCCGACAAAGAGGAGTTTTGCGAAGAGTACGGCATCGAGTACGAAGACGAGTACTCGGGCGCCGGCCGCCGAACCGCCCGCTCGACGACGATCGGGAACAAGGTAATCGCGACCAGTCAGTGGCTCCAGCGGACCAGCCGTGACGTCACCGACTGGTACGACGTCCCCTTCCAGTGGGACGAAGAGGAGGTTCGACTCCCGCCCGAAATCGACCCCAACGCCCAGGAAGGCAACAAGTACACGCCCACCTGGCCCTCCGACGACGACCGGATCGACGTCCCCGAGGCGATCCGCGCCTGGCGTTCGTTCAAGGGCGAGCAGGGCAAGATCGGCTTCGCCGACATGCTCGAGCGAGTCAAACAGCGCTCGTTGCTGCCGAACGTCGACTACCTGGTGATCGACGAGTTCCAGGACATCACGACGCTGCAGTACGACGTCTACGAGGAGTGGAAATCCCACATGAAGCAGGTGCTGATCGCCGGCGACGACGATCAGGTCGTCTACTCCTGGCAGGGTGCGGACCCCGCGCTCTTGCTCGACGAAGCGGTCGACGAGGACGTAATTCTCCCGAACTCCTACCGACTCCCCTCGAACGTCCTCAACGCGGTCAACCAGGAGATCCGTCACATCGAGACCCGACAGGACAAGGACCTCAAACCCCGCAAGGAAGGCGGCGCCGTCGAGGCCCGCGCTAACGCCTCGATGCTCGACGTCGTCCGGAACGTCCGCCGGACGCTCGACCAGACCGACGGCACCGTGATGGTGTTGTTCCGGGCGCGCTACCAGATGTTTCAGTTCATCGATGAGTTCATCACCGAGGGCGTCCCCTTCACGTCGCTGACCGACCAGCGGATGTGGACCGACCGACTCACCCAGTACGTCCGCGCCATCGAGGCTATCGACGCTGGCAAGGACGTCACCGGACTCCAGGCTCGGCGCCTCGCGGACATGCTCCAGGAATCGGCGTTCGGCACCAACGAGCGCGACGACCTCTTCGACACCATCGACGAGCGCCAGGAGGAGGCCGGCATCGACGATCTGGAGGAACTGATGATCCCCGCCGAGGTCGTCCAGGACCACGTCCCGTTCATGCCCGGCCCCGCCTCGGCCTCGGACATGCTCCGGAAGGTCACCAACTTCCAGAAGAAGAGCATCCAGTCGTACTTCGCCATCGGCGAGTACCTCGGGATGGAGACCGACCGCGTCCGCGTCGGCACCATCCACTCCGCGAAGGGCCGCGAGGCCGACCACGTCATCGTCGGCACCGACCTCACCGAGAAGGTCGTCGAGCAGATGGTCGCCACCGTCGACGACCCCGAGGACGTCCCCGGCGTCGAGGAGTTCACCAAGAACACCTCGCCCGTCCCCGTCCTGACGGACAACGAACGCCGCGTCTTCTACGTCGGCATGTCCCGGGCCCGCGAACGGCTCGTCCTCCTCGAGAACCTCGTCGACGGCGCCCCCACGCTGCCGATCGACGTCCTGCTGAACAACGAGCTGACGGATACGAGCCTCGAGGAACTCGTCGAGCAGGCCCAGCAACCGACCGACGCGCCGGACGAGGGCGAGGAGGTCGAAGCCGAAGCGCCGTGACCGACGCCGAGACGACCGCCGGCGCCGAAGCGACGAGCCGCGCCGACGTCGCCACACATCTCGAGTCGCGTCTCGCGGCCGAACTCGAGGCCCGAGACGCCGCCGCCGTCGTTCACGTCGGCCCGCGCGACGACCCCGCGATTCGCTACTGTCTGTCGGCCGCTGACGGCGCCGACGCCGCCGGCACCGACCGATCTCGAGCCCAAATCCGAACCCGGCCGACCGCCGTCGCCGTTACGTTCGACGCCGACGGAACGTGGCTGGTCGAGACGCCGACCGACGCGAACGACCGCCGAGCCGCGAGTTCGGCGCCGGCGCGGTCGCTCGCTTCGAGGCTGGCCGAGCGCCTCGAGGACGACGCCGATCGCTCCTCGAGTTCGAGCGCGGTCCTGGCCCCGGCACGAATCCCCCACGACGCCGCGCTCTACCTCGAGAACGCGGGCTTCGAGCTCGCGTCGACCAACGTGTTCGACCGCGCTCGAGCGGCGAAGACGGCGGCCGAGCGCGATCGAATCGCCGCCGCACAGGCCGCTGCGAGCGCCGGAATCCGGAATGCGGCCGCGGTGCTCGCGGACGCGACCGTCGAGAACGGCCGACTCGTTGCAGACGGCGAGGCGGTGACACCCCGTGGACTCCGGACGGCGATCGACGAGGGAATCGTCGCGGCGGGTGCGTTTCCGGACGGGAACACGGTCGTCAATCCCGACGCCGGGAACGAGCCCTCGACGCTCGTCGGGAGCGATGACGACGCCGTGGCGACCGGAAACGCCACAGATACCGCCGCGGAGGCGCTCCGACCCGCCGAACCGATCGTCCTCGAGGCCGCGCCTCGCGGTCCCGACGGCTACTACGGCTCGCTCGTCCGGACGCTCGTCGTCGACGGCGAGGGCGGCCGGGACCGACGCGCCCACGTCGGCGTCACCCAATCGTTTCGATCCGCGGCGGCGATGGTGACCGCGGACGCCGAATCCGTCACCGCCGTCGAAGCCGACCTCGAGGCCGAAGTGCGCGCATTCGGCTTCGAAGAGCCCGGCGCCGTCGACACGCGCGTCTTCGGCGTCGGTCTCGAGCCCCGAGAGCGACCCGCCGCGGGCGGCGACGACATCGAACCGGGAAGCGTCGTTCGGCTCGAGTCGGCGGTTCGAATCGAGGAGGAAAGCGGAGACGGCGTCGGCGACGGGACTGACGACGAAACCGGCGGCCAGTGGCTCCGAATCGCGGATCTGCTGGTCAAGGGCCACGACGGCGAGCGCGCCCAGTATCTGGCCGCGCCGTCGCGGTCCCTCGAGCCGTCGGCGCTGCTCGAGTAACGAGGGTCCGTGCCGTGGCTCGACTCAGTCACTGGGGACAGAGATAGTTACTCGCTCGAGTCGGCATCGCTGTCGTTCAAATCGCGATTAGCGCCGTCGGCCGCGTTCGCACCGGCCTCGGATTCGTCGGTCTCGGGTTCGTTCTCGGAGCCCCGAAACCGACGGTAGACGCTGACGACGCCGTCGGCGATCGGCTCGACGATCCTGAGGGCTGCGATAATGTAATCAGCCACTGTTCTCTCACCGTATTCCGGACAGCGCGAAATAAGTCATTCGACGAACCAGTACGCCGAGGTCGGCGGCTCGCTCACCGCTCGTCGTCGCGCGGAACGTCCACTACGTCCTCGTCGTCCGACTCGCGACTCGAGTCGCCGACGACCGAGCCGGCGACTCGCTTGGCCGCGAGGCCCGGAAGGTCGCCGGGCGTCGTCAGCCGATGCTGAACGAGAACGAGGCCGACCGAGAGGCCGAGCAAGATCGCGCCGGTCGTCGTCTCGCCGCGGACGAGCAGGAACTCGAGTCCGGCCAGCGCGGCGGGGATCGCGAGCACGAGGACGCCGGCGAGTTTGATCGTGTCGATGAGTCCGGCCATTAGCGGTCGCTAGCGCGGGCTCGGTCAAAAGGGCGGCGCTGCGTCTCGCCGGCGGACGCGATCCGGTCACGGAACTGGAACGCGTTCCGCCTTCGGAACGGCTTTATCCGTCGGATGGCAGGATCGAATATGTTCACAGGAATCGTCGAGGAGACCGGCGAGATCGTCGCGCGCGAACGCACCGACGACGGCCTCCGCCTCCGGATCGGCGCCGACGAGGTCGCGACGGGCCTCGAGCACGGCCAGAGCATCAGCGTCAGCGGCGTCTGTCTCACCGTCGAGCGCTTCGAGGACGGATCGTGGTTCGAGGTCTTCCTCGCGACCGAGACCGTCGAGCGGACCTACCTCGGAACCCTCGAGGAAGGCGACGTCGCCAACTTAGAGCGGGCGATGCCCGCGGAGGGTCGGTTCGACGGCCACGTCGTACAGGGCCACGTCGACGCCGTCGCGACCGTCCGAGCCGTCGAATCAGTCGACGAAGACTGGTTCTTCGAGTTCGATCTTCCCGAGGGGTACGAACGGTACGTCGTCGAGAAGGGGTCGATCACGCTCGACGGGATCAGTCTCACCGTCGCCGACCTCGACACGGAGAACGGCCGCGTCACCGTCGCAATCATCCCGACGACCTACGAACTCACGACGCTCTCCGAAAAGGAGCCTGGCGACGAGGTCCACCTCGAGGTCGACGTGCTCGCGAAGTACGTCGAGCGGCTGCTCGAGGAGCGATTCGCGTAGCAACGGCGACGAGACGTTCGGCGGATCGACATCTCCGCCGTCTCAGGCGCCCGGCACGCCAAACGCGCCGACCCCGAGCCCGAGCAGGAGGTCGAGCACGAAGATAATGGCGAGCGCGGCCGCCCAGGCGACGACGCCGATCAGGGCAGCGGCGATCCAGCCGCCGGGGTAGCGCCAGTTGATTACCCAGATCCAGGCGAGCAGGGCCAGCAGCGGACCGAACAGCGGGATCCAGGCGGTCAACGCCCAGACGATCGCCCCGAACAGCGCCGTCCAGACGGCGTGCGAGTAGTCCTCGACGTCGACGACGATCGAGGCGCCGATAAAAATCGCCAGTCCGCCGACGAGCAGTGCGACGACGAACGCGACGAGCGAGCCGATAAGTGCAACCATCGCCGTCGACTATAGTAGCGCTTGCAAGTCAATGCACACCCGATCGCAGGACTGCATTGCGATCGGTGTGTAAATCGTTGCAAGCGCTACTATACACGGTCGACGAAAATAGGTACTTCGCCGAGACTATCACAACTATCGACTCCGACTGCAGAGCCGAGGGCGGTTCGGCGAGCGGCCGACGTTTCGGCCACCGGACGAGTCGTCGGTGCCAGCCGCTCACTCCGGACGCTCGCCGTCGGCGTCCAGCCGCTGGCGACACTGCTCGAGCAACGCGATTTGCCGGCGTATCATCGCCGCGGCCTCCTCGCTCCCGTTCCCGTCGGCCGCCTGGGCCTCGAACTCGTCGCGCATCGCCCGTAACTGCTCGAGATGGGCCGCGAGTTGGCTGGAGAGCGCCTCGTCCCCGAGTGGCTGCTCGTCCTCGTGATCCTCGTCGGGGCCGTCCGCCGTTCGAGTCCGCCCTCGCTTCCGGTTGCGGGTTCCGCTCGCTTCGAACCCGCCGCCGGTCATCGACTGGAGGACGGTGAAGTACCCTCGAGTAGCCGCCTGGGTCGCCTCGAGGCTCCCGCGCTGGGCGGCAAGCGGCGTCTCGATCGCAGCCCGCTGCGCGGCGAGCAGAGCCGAGAGCGGCGTCGACCGCCGCCGCTGGTCTCGTCCTCGCGCCGGCGCGCTCGATTCTTCCGTCGGGCGTCCGGAGTCGGTCGGGCGCTCACCGTCGTCGACGCCGTCCGACTCGCTCGAGGTCTCCGACGGTTTCGTCGCCTCGAACTCGTCCGTAACGCGCTGACGAGCGACCGCGTCGGGATCGTCGTCGCCGTCCGACGCCGAGCCGGCGACGGCGTCGGGCCCGATTTCGGGTTCGGTTTCCGACTCGCGTGCCGACGTTGCGGCCGACTCGATATCGACGGTCGCGAGCACGTCGCCGGCCGACTGTTGGGTCGCCGTCTCGGCATTCCTCGCGTCGTCGGCCGCCGAATCCAGCTCGTTTTCGGGTCGCGGATCCGCCTCGGGTGACGGTCGCTCCTCGACGTCGGGATCGAGACTCGTCTCCGGCCGCGCGTCCGTCTCCGAAGGGGAACTCGTCGCCGCCTCGAGGTCGGTTCCGAGATCGATCTCGGCGGCCGGATCGGCGTCGCTCGCGTCGCCGTCGGCACCGCGATCACCGTCTTCGGTTCCGACCTCGCTACCGCTCGAGGCCGCGGCCTCGAGATCGACGCCAGTATCGAGTTCGTCGGCGGGATCGTCCGTCTCAGTCGCGTCTTCGTCCGACTCTTCGCCGTCGGCGGTCGCGGCCGCTTCGAGATCGACGCCGGTCTCGAGTTTGCCGACCGAGGTCGCCTCTTCGCGCTCCGTTTCCGTCGCAACGTCGCCGATCGGGACGTCCGTCCGCATCGAGTCGGTCGAGTCGGTCGCGTCGGTCGTCTCGTCCGAATCGGTCGGTTCCGCCACGTCCGTCGGCTCGGTCGCTGGTTCGGCCACGTCGTCGGATTCGGCTCGTGGATCCGCCACCTCGTTGGAATTTCCTCGAGACTTCGCCACGTCGTCAGGTTCGGCCGTCGACTCGGCCGGCTCTTGGACCTCGCTCTGGTCGATCGCGTCGCTCGTATCGTGGGCTCCGACTTCGCCCGAAATTCCGGTTCCGGGTGGATCCTCGAGGTCGTCCGTCGGACCACCAGCCTCATCGGCCGACGCTCGCACGTCCGGTTCCCCCTCGTTCGTCTCGTCTTCGTCGATCGTTCCGGGCGACTCGTCGGCTCCCGTCGCCGCGTTCGACGCCTCGGCGACCGATTCGGTATCGCCGCCGGTTCCCGGCTCGCGTTCAGCGGCGGTACCCGACTCGAGGGCCGGTTCGGCCGCGGAGTCGGTCGACCGCTCTGCGGGCTGTCGGTCCGCAGTCGACGTTTCGCCGTCGACGACTGCGTCACCGTTTTCTTCGTCTTCGCCGTCGATTCCGCTGTCGGATTCGTCTTCGAACGCGTCCGCCTTCGTTCCCTCGAGACGAACCGTCTCACTGGTCACCTCGTCGACGTGTGCCTCGCGGATCGTGACGGTCTCTCCCTCTCCGCCTCGCCAGCCGAGGGCGGCCCTGATCGAGTCGACGACGCCGGCGCGAGGCTCGACGCGGGCGGTGTCGTCTTCGACGTCGGTGACGTAACCGATCACCTCGCCGTTCTCGTTTTCGACGGTCTTATCGAGGTCGTCGTCCGTAAACGTGGCACTCATGGGGGAATCTGCCGGGAGGGCTGGGCAAGCCAATGCTGCCTGCACCAGCGGGCCGCGCGATCGGGTCGCTCTCGGCGCCGGTTATCGGCTTGGCGGATCGAACTCGGTGAGCTCCGACTTCGGCTCCGGTCCGGTGTCGTCCCTGGCGGTTCGGTACGCTCGGCGGTAACGAACGATCTTCCGGTAGAGGTAGTAGCCGACGACGAGGTCGAAGGCGATCACGTAGCTGACGAACGCGAGTCCGTAGGGTATCGCATAGAGGCCAGCGAGCAGATCGGGAACGATGCCGACCGTGGTGTTGTAGGTCGCGTGGACGAACGCGGCGATCAACAGTCCCTTCGCGACGATCGGCCCGGCGTTCTCGGGGTTGAACTTCGCGAGGCCGAGGTAAAAGCCCGCGATCGCGGAGTAGATAACGTGACCCGGGCCGACGAGTGCGCGAACAGTTGTGATTCCAGTTGCGGCGGTGAGCGCGCCGACGTCGGTCTGGGCGACCTCACCGGAGATGTAGATCGCGTTTTCGATGGCGGCGAACCCCAGCCCGGCGACCGCGCCGTAGACCGCGCCGTCGATCACCGCGTCGAACGAATCGCTGCGGTAGGCGAAGACGCGAACCGCGAGGAGTTTGACGGCCTCCTCGACGGGGCCGACGATCAGATAGAAAAAGAGCACCATCCCGATCAGCGGGATGCCCTGGAGCAGGGGACCGACCGTGGAGTTGACCACGGCCGCGAACGTCGCGAAGAGCACGGCCAGGACGAACGTCGCGACCAACAGTCCGAGCGGTTCGTTCGTCGTGATATCGGAGTACCAGATGAAGGCGGCCAGCAGCGCCGCCGGGACGACCGACAGCGCGAAGAACAGGGCGAGTGCCGGTTCGTCGATCACCAACACCGCCGGCTGGACGAGCAACACGAGCGTAATGGCGAGCGCGACGAAGAGCACGATCCCCTGTAGTCCGTAACTGACGCCGCCGTAGACGGCTACGGCGAGTCGATCGAGCGCGGATCGCGGCTCCCACGACGATACCTCGTAGAGATCGGCCGACTCCTCGCTGGCTTCTTCGACCGGATCGCGCCGTCGGTCCATGGATCTACGCGGGTATTCGACGGCCTCGCCGGTAAGCGTTCGGCGGCAGCTGCACCTTGTATGATATTAACTCTCAAGATCTGTATAAGGATCGTGCTTATGCGTGTTCGCCTACCAGAACGGACAATCATGTACAGTGGCAGCCGCGGTATCCTCTACACCGCGCCACCGAACGCTGAGGAGAACAGCGAGAAGTCGACCACCGAGGCGACGACAGCCGACGCGGACGACGAGATCACGGCGACGGCACCGACCGAGGGCAGCGACGGACTCGCAGCCGACGACTAACAGCTTTAGCAGCGGTCGATCCCGGTCCAGTTTTCGTGGCCCGGACTCGGAATCCACAAAGGCCTCGCTGGCCAACCCTCGAGCATGCACTTCGACCAGCGAACCCAGCAGGCGCTTCGCGACGTCGGCCTCGAGACCGAGGACCTTCGCGCGGCTTCGGACGCGGTCGTCGAGGCCGTCGAAACCGACGCGGCGGCGCTCGAGGACTTCTTCGACGAGCACGACACCGTCCACTCGGATATGGACATGGCTCACTCGAGTTCCGACTACCCCGAGCACACGGTCGAGTATCTGGATCTCACGACCCACGCCGACGAGATGCGCGGCTGGCTGCGCTTCGACGCGTGGGGCGTCTACGTCGAGAACGGACGGATTCTCCCGGACGAGTCAGTCGAACTGACGCTCGGCCCGACGATCAACGACCGCGTCCGGTTCGCGCCGGATCGGGAGACGCTGGAGTGATCGCCGTGGCAGAGAGCGAGATCGACGTCGCCGACGAGCCGGAGGGCCGACGATGACGACGGTTCGCGTCCGCGGCATCTACACCACGGCGCTCACGGAGCTGCTCGGCAACCGCGGCCTCGAGGTCGTCCAGGCCTCGGATCCCATCGAAGCGCGATTCGACGAATCGTTCGAAACCGCGCCGGCGGCGGTCGCGATCGAGACGACGCGTGACAGACAGGGCGTCGAACTCTCCGGCGACGCCGAGACGGTCGCCGCGGTTGCGAGCGAACTCGAATCCCTCGCGATCGATAGCTTCCGCTGGGCCGATGACGTCCCGCGAAGGGGCGTCTTCGACGCCGAAGTGATCGACGCGGGCGGCGGGAGCGGGGCGGTCGTCGACCTTGGTGACGGCCGTCGCGGCTATCTGAAGTACGACGACGTCGACGGCTACGTCGACGAGGGCAACCGCTATCGCGTGCAGGTCACCGAGCCGACACCCCCGTGGAGCGACGACGAGCCGCGCGTCGAACCGACCCTCGAGGTCGGCGGCGGACTCGTCGCCCTCTCGCGCGATCGGTCGGGCGTTTCAGCGGCACTCCGGGGTGTGGAAGCCGAGGAACTCGTCGGGATGACCGACCTCCTGTCCGTCGACACCCCCGAGGACTGGGGCGTTCGCTGGCAGCACGCGGCCGCCGACGCCGACCTCGAGGCGATGGGAACCGCCCTCGAGCGGGCCGCCGATCGCGCGGCGTCGCTCGAGGCCGAACTCGAGGACGCGCCGGACGATCCGGACGAACCCGGCGCGCAGGTCACGCCGCGGTCGACGACGTGGATCTGGTTCGGCCGCGAGTCGCGGTTCGCGCTGGACGGCGTGCGCCGCGGCGTCGAGACGACGATGCCGGGCCACCACCGCGCCAAGACCGCCGACCGGGCTGCGAGTGCGGCCGTCGACTTCGCGGAGGCCGTCTGCGGCTCGAACGGCGGCGGATTCGGCGGGGCGAACGAGGACGGACAGCTCGACGACGACGCGTTCCCGTTCGACGCGGTCTCCCGCCAGTTCGGTCCGACCGCCGGCGACCGGATCACCCTCGGACACGGAAAACCGGACGGGACGCTAATCACGCTCGGCCGCGGCGAGGTGACCGACTGGAACGCCGACGGCTCGATCACGCTCGAGCGATCGATGCGCGGCGGCGGCAGCTACGACGCGCTCGGCGTGGCGAAAGAAGACGGCGACGTCGCCGTCACGAAACTTCGCGAGGGCCGCTGGTGGTATCCGACGACCTACAAAGACGAGACCGGCCGGGCGAAAGGGACCTACGTCAACGTCTGTACGCCCGTGGAACTGTTCCCCGATTCGGCCCGGTACGTCGACCTCTACGTCGACGTGATCCGAACTCCGGACGGAACGGTCGAGGTCGTCGACGCCGGCGAACTCGAGGACGCCGTCGCGGCGGGCCACGTCTCCGAACCGCTCCGTGAGAAGGCGATGGGCGTCGCCGAGGCGGTCCGGCGCGCGCTGTCGAACTAAGGTAAGACGAGTTTCGATCTCCGCTTCGGTCACTCTGGCTGTTTAGGTTATAAACTCGAGTCAGTCGGACGCCGAGCGCACGTCGCTGACCGACTGCTCCGCTGGGATGAGATGGACGTAGTCGTCGAGGTCGAGGGCGAATCCGTCCGCGGTCGCCGGATCGATCCAGCGCAGATGGAACTCGGCGCCGTGTTCCTCCCCGCCGTCGGTGACGGTGTGAGTCCACTGATCACGCGGTTCGTGGACGTGCGAGTGAAAGAAGTGTCTGACGTAGCGTTTGGGCGGCTGCTCGCGGCGTGTCCAGACGTCGGTCGTCAGATGCGTCGCGCCGTGGAGCGCGACGAGGCCGCTCTCTTCGCGGACCTCCCTGTACAGCGCTTCGATCGGCTTCTCGCCGTCCTCGAGCGTTCCCTTCGGAATCTGCAGCCCCTCGTGGCCGGGACCCTCGAAGACGAGTAACTCCCCAGTTGCGCGGGTGATGTACGCGCACGCTTTCTGGACGTACGTGACCTCAGTCATGTTAGGAAGTGGCACAATGTGCGGCTGTAAAAACGTATCCCCAGCACACCTAGAACGAACTAAGGGAATTTCGAACGATTCTACTCGCTACTGGCGCTCGATTCGGCGGCTGTTCGCTCGACGAACCGTTCGGATTGCGTTTGTGGTCGGTCACGCGGCCGACGACTCGGGCGCGAAATCGGCGTCGGCGACTGGGGCGCCACAGACCGGACAGCCGCTTTGCAGCGTCGCGTCGCGCATCGAGTCGGTCACCGCGAACGCCCGCCGACAGTCCGGGCAGGTAAATTCGTAGGTCATGCTCTCTTCACACTTCTACTTTCGTCCGGTATCGCCATAGGACGATGACCCAGATATAGAGGGGGCTATATACCGTCCGTCGTCGAGGGCCCGTCCGTCCGACATCCGTCAGTCGAGACTGACCATCGCAGGGGCCTCGAGCAGCGTCAACTGTATGAGCGCTCACTGACTAGTGGTATCAATGTCCACGCTGAACGACGAGATGGCGACCGTTCGGTCGGACGTCGACGACGTTCGAGACCACATTAGAGCCGAGGTGCCGAAGCTCTTCGAGTTCGATGTAACGGTCGGAACGATCTCGTACAACGCCAACAGCGACAGCGTCTCCGTGACCGTCGAACCGAGCTCTCGAGCACGCGAGCAGCTGTCCGACGAACTCGGCGGCGTCAACGTCAGAACCGACGGCCAACTCGAGTTCGAGTTCAGGGTGACCAACACCGACGCCGAGTAATCGGCCTCGTCGATTCGCGACGCTCGAGCGACGGCCGACGTGCGCACCGTCCCACCTCGGTGACCGTCAGTGGCGACCCTTTCTCGAGTGCACGTCCGTGTCGTCTCGACGAAGCGGTCGCCGACCGGGCGTCGAGATCGAGTTCGTTCTCGACGCCTCTCGAGTGTTCACTTCGTTTTCGACTTGGGCGTCTCGTATTTGTCCGTTTTCTTGCCCTTCTTGTCTTTCTTATCCGGCTTATCCGGCTTGTCCGGGTCCTCCTTCGTGAATCGCTGGATCGGCCCGGCGACGACGACGTCGTTAGCGACGCCGAGCGCGCGGAACTCGTAGACGACTCCCGTCTCGAGATCGCCGATCTCGTCGCTAAACGGACCTGGCTCCGTGAGGGTCTGAGGGGCCGTCTCGAGCCACTCTTCGGCGCCGACGATTCGGTACTGGAAGAAGACGTCGACCGCTTCGAAGTCGCCGAGGGTCACGAGTCGACCGTTGAGCGTGGCGGTCGACTCGTTGACGTCCGTCGCCGGATCGGTGGCAACGTCGGGCAGGTCGACGTCGGGAATCTCCTTCTGGAACGTCAGCGTCTCGCCGGTCGCCCGCGTGTCGTTTGCAACGGCGACCGCACGGTACTCGTATTCGACGCCCTGTTCGACGTCGACTTCCGCGCTGAACGGACCGGGTCCGGTGAGCGTCTCCGGCTCCGTCGGGGTCCACTCGTCGGCGCCGACGGGTCGATACTCGAAGAAGACGTTCACGTCGTCGAAGTCGCCGAGTTCTCTCAGTTCACCGTTGAGCGTCGCCGTCGATTCGTTGATCTCTGTCGCCGGACCGGTGACGACCGTCGGCTTCGTGATGTCGGGCACGTCGTCTTTGGTGAACGTGAGGATGGCGCCCCGCACCGTCGTATTGTCGGGTGCGACGGCGACCGCGCGGAACTCGTAGTCGGTCCCCGGTTCGACGTCGATTTCGGCGTCGAACGGACCGGGTTCCGTGAGCGTCTGAGCATCGGTCGTTTCCCAGATGGCCGTTCCCTGTTCCCGGTATTCGAAGAAGACGGAAACGGAACCGAAGCCGCCGAGGTTCTCCAGAAACCCGTTGAGGATCGCCGTCGAATCGTTGACCTCGGTCGCCGGCTCCGTGGTGACCGTCACGTCCGGAATGTCGTCCGGATCTTCCACGCAGCCACCCTCGCTGATCGTCAGGCGCGGGTTGGCGCCGCCACCGTTGAACCGGACGACCGCGCTCTCGACGGTGCCGCCACCGTCTTTGAACACCTCGAACTGCAGTGCGCCACGGCCGCCACCCGGGAAGAACCCCTCTACGGTTTGCTCCGTTCCGTCCGCGAACTGGACCGTGAGCTCCGCAGGCAACTCAAGCGCCTGCGGCCCGCCGGGCGTGAGTATCCACTTCCAATACCCGAGCTCTCCGGGGCACTCCTGGGTCGCGTTTTCGCTCCCGAGGTTGCCCCACTGCAGCTCGCGGGCAAACTCGCCGTTGTCGGGATTGTCGTCGCTCGAGTCAGCGTCCGTTTCATCGTCGTCCGGTTCGTCGTCATTGCTGCCGAGGCACCCGCTGAGCCCGACAACAGTCACACCGCTCGCTGCGAGGAATCGTCGTCTGTTGGTCGAATCGACCATGGCCGGACAGGAGCGGTATTGTATTATTGTTATTGTCTCTTTGAACAGTTTTGAAGATCTATACGACATCGTGACGAGCACGGAAGAGCGGTGTCTCGACCGTCACTGCGCGTCTCCCCCTCGACGACTCTCTGTCCGTGTTTCATCGGTCCGGTGGTGACGGTTCTCGATGCGGACGTGATCAGTAGGGTGCGGTGTACGTTCTCGAGATGGGCAGCCAGCTCATCGACCGATTGGAGTCAGTGAAAATCGCGGCGAGTAGGGAGTGGCAAGAAAGCCAGTATCGCCTGCTTGTCGAGGCGAAAATAAGCAGCTAACGCGTGTTTTACAGACCCTACGGTCGCGGCGCCTGCCGACGAATGCCAGTAGTTGGACGCGTTGACCGACCGAACTGCTCGAGGAGCGACGAAACGAACCGTGGGTCGCCTCAGACGGGTTACTGTCCGCCAGTTCCGGCGCACCCGCGACCCGGGCGGCGGGTGCGCCGGGACATCGGGACAGCAATCCGTCTCAGTCTGCCGCGAGCTTGTCGAGTCCCGCCGACTCGATGTCCTCGCCGTCGACCGAGGAACGAAGCGAGTCCATCCCGTCGTCGCGGTCGATCTCGAAGTCGTTGGCGTACAGTTCCTCGACGCGGGCCAGTTCGTCCTCGGAGAGTTTGGGGACCTCGCTTGCGGCCGCCCACTCGTCGATGTCGGCTTTCGTGCGGAACGTTGGCGTGACGCTCGCGACGGGGTCTGTCTCTTATACACATCT
>NZ_AOHZ01000071.1 GCF_000337215.1 Natronolimnohabitans innermongolicus JCM 12255
CGCTCAGAGATGTGTATAAGAGACAGCCCGAGGAGTGGGGCACTCGGGGAATCAGGCTCGTCGACGAGCCCGTTCGCTCGATCGTCTCGAGGAAGTGGTTACCGACCTCCTGCTCTAAGACGTTCCAGACCAGTTGCAGGGAGTCGAACTCCTCCTCGATGGCGAGGTCGCCTTCGGCGAGCCAGCCGATCGACGGCCCGAGCGCGAGCCCGCGGGCGCGGATCAGCCCCTCCTCTTCGAGTTCGTCGAGGAGTTCGAGGACGTCGGGCGTGATCTCGTCGACGTTGGCGTTGTGAAGCTGGAGGACGTCGATCTGGTCGACGTCGAGGCGCTCGAGACTCTTCTCGACGGCCTCGCGGAGGTAGTCGGGGTCCATCTCCTTTGGCAGTTCGCCGTGGCCGGCCTGCGGATTGTTGTAGAAGTCGTAGCCGACTTTCGTCGCGAGCGTGACCTCGTCGCGGACGTCGTCGATGGCCTCGCCGATCAGCTCCTCGCTGCGGCCGTGGCCGTAGACGTCGCCGGTGTCGATGTACGTCACTCCCTGGTCGATGGCGTAGCGGACCATCTCGAGGGCGTCGTCTTCGGAGCGGTCGCCCCACCAGTCGGTGCCGACGACCCACGCGCCGAAGCCGACTTCGCTGACCTCGACGCCGGAGTCGCCGAGCGGTTGGTACTGCATACGCGTCCGTTCGTATCGAGGGGACTTATGGGATGCGGAACATCGCTTCGCACAACCCGAAGTATGATGGGGTTCGCCGGAACGTCCGCGTCCCGATCCGGAATCGCCGACGCCCGTTTCCGATCCATCGCGGGCCACGCCGAATCCGGAACGAACCGGAGTCGAACGATTCATGCGAGTCGACTGACAACCCCGCGTATGGCAGACCAGGACGGACGGCGCCTCGAGTACGCCGTCCTCTTGTTAACGGCGCTGGTTATCCTGGCCGCGGCGCTGATCGTCCTCGAGGTGACCACGATCGAAGCGTTCGACGTCGGGTCCGTCCCTCGCTGGACGGCAGTCGCGGGGGCGGTGCTCGCGGCGCTGGCGATCGGCCTCCCTGCGTACCTGCTCTCGAAGTGGCAGGGTGCACAGAACGAAGCGCGAGACGAAACCGAGACGCGCCGACGCCGGCGACGGAAACCCTAACTGCTGTTCTCGTCGTCCGTCTCGTCGGGTTCGTCGTCCGCGCTCGCTTCCTCGTCGCCGTCTTCGTTTTCGGCGTCGTCTCCCGCACTCTCGCTGTCTTCGCCCGGCTCGACTTTCATCTCCGAGGCGTCTTCCTCGGGCGTCGCTTCGGGTTCGGTCGCGTCCGTCTGGGTCGGCTCGGCCTGTTCCGGATCCGGTCCGGTCGCCTCCGCGGTCTCCTCGGCCATCGCCGTATCGGAGACGTCGACCTCGACGGTTTCGTCGCCGTCCTCGGTGTCGCGTCGCGGATCTTCTTCCTCACTCTCGTGTTCGGGTTTGGTCCGGGTCGCGTCCTGTTCAGACTCGTCGTCGACGAACTCGACCTCGGACCCCGTCTCGCCTTCCTCGCCTAGCTGTGCGGACTCCTCGACGTCGCCGCTGGCGTCGATCTCCGCCTCGTGTCCGGCGTCCTCGCGCACGGCGGCTTCGTGTGCTTCGTCGGAGACGTCCTTTTCGTCGGTCTCACCCTCGACGTGGCTCAGTTCGGGCTCGAACGTCTCCGCTTCCGACTCGGAGCCGCTCGAGCCCCGCCGTCGGAGGCCGTACCCGAGCAGTCCGGCGGCGGCCGCGCCCTTCGGCACCGCTCGGAGCTGTCCCTTTCGGAGGGACTTGAGCGCCGATAGTAATAGCACGCCGCCGCCCACTATCGATGCCAGCGACCGCGTCTCGCTCGACGCGACGGCCGTCGCCGCGTCGGCGGGATCCTGCGGTGTGAGCGTTTCGACGCGATCCATCGTCTCCGCCGTCAGATCGTGATCGGATTCCTCGGACATGGGACGTTCAGCGAACGTACACGCTCCGGACGGTTGAACCTTCGACCGGCAGGTGAATAGTCGAGGCGGGCGGATTTGATCGCTCCGTGACCGTCTGCACCGCTTGCCCGCCTCGGAGCGCGGTCAGCAGCGCCAGTCGAAACGGTCGGGTTCGCGGGCCGCGAGCGCCGTTCTGACCGCGGCGACGTTTTCGGGGACGTCGTGAACCCGGACAATGTCGGCGCCGCGTTCGGCGGCGACCGCGCTCGCCGCGACCGTCGCCGCGGCGCGCTCGCCGGCCGCCCGGCCGACGCGGGCGAACATCGACTTGTGGGAGTGTCCAATCAGGACGGGACAGCCAAGCGCGTGAAACTCGTCGGTGCGGCCGAGCATCTCGAAGCTCTCGCGGGCGGACTTCCCGAAGCCGATCCCCGGATCGACGACGATATCCTCGCGGTCGATTCCGGCCTTCTCGGCCAGCAGGATGCGCTCTGCGAGCTGGTCAATCACGTCCTCGACGACGTCGTCGTACTCGACCTCGCGCCCGGGAACGACCGGCGCGTCGATGCTGTGCATCACGACGAGGACGGCGTCGTGCTCCGCGACGACGAAGCGCATCTCGGGATCCTCGAGTCCCGAGACGTCGTTGATGATGTCCGCGCCGGCCTCGAGGGCGGCCTCGGCGACGGCGGCTTTGCGCGTGTCGATCGAGATGTGAACGTCGAGGTCCGCGATTCGCTCGACGACGGGTACGACGCGATCGATCTCCGCCTCGACGGGGACGGGATCGGCACCCGGTCGGGTCGACTCGCCGCCGACGTCGATCACGTCGACGCCGGCGTCGATCATCGCTTCCGCCTGGGCGACGGCGTCCTCGAGGGCGTCGTACTGGCCGCCGTCGTGGAAGCTGTCGGGCGTGACGTTCAGGATCCCCATGACGGCGGTACGGTCGTCCCAGGGGTAGCCGTCGCCGGGATCGTCGTCGGCGCTGGTAGCTCCATCGTCGTCGTCACCGCCGTTCGCTTCGGCGCCGCCGACGCCTTCGTTCGACTCGAGCGTTCGTCGAAGATCGCGGGCGACGTCGCCGAGGCCGCCGGTATCGACGGCTCCGTCTTCGCTATCCGCTCCCTCGAGTCGCTCGAGCAGTCGTTCGAACTGCGTGACGGTGCCCATCAGGACGGCGTCGACGGTCTCGTCGTCGCGCCGGAGTCCGGAGAGGGCGCACTCGCCGCCCACGCGGAGCAGTTCTCGCTCGAGGGCGATCGCCCGCTCGTAGCCGAGCGAGTACCTGACGACTCGGTGGACCGCATCGCCCTGGAGGGCCGCGTCGTCCGCGGACGGAACGTTCGCCCGTTCGAGGGCGTCGCGGGCGTCAGATCGGTCGCTGATCCGCTTTGGCACCCCCGCGCCGGTCCAGTGTGCGCGCGCTTCGGCGACGGCGAACAGCGACCCCGTCACGAGCACGCAGTCGTCCTCGCCGGCGTCTGCGAGCGCCGTCTCGAGCGCGTCCTGGACGGTTCCGACGGTCCGGACGTCGTCGACGCCGGCGTCAGCAAAGACGCGGGCGAGGACGTCGGCGTCCTCGGCGCGCTCGAGGCTCGGTTCGGTCGCGAGCACCGAGTCGGGCGTCGGTAGCGTCGCGGCCATCTCCCGGTGATCTTTCTCGTGCATCGCGCCGAAGACGAGGTGGAGACGGTCGTAGTCGTACGTCGAAAGCGTGTCGGCGAGTTGCTCGCAGGCGCCGGGGTTGTGCGCCCCGTCGAGGACGGTCAGCGGCTCGGTGTCGATCACCTCGAACCGACCGGGCCAGTGGGCGCTTCGCAGTCCCCGTCCGAGGTCGTCGTCCGAGACGTCCGCGACCTGGCGGGCCAGAACCGCGGCGATCCCCGCGTTCTCGGCCTGGTGCGTGCCGAGCAGCGGAATCCGGGTCTCGAGGCGCCAGTCGCGGTCGTCGCGTTCGATAGCGATCGACGCCTCGGTGTGGTTCGCCCGGCCGCGGTGTTCGACATGGACGTCCGGGTCGTCGTCGCGGTCCGTTTGCGCCGCTCCGATGGTCACCACGTCCGAGGTGACCTCCTGGACGCCGGCGAGCGCCTCGCCCGTCGCACCGGTGACGAGGGGCGCGTCGTCGGGCGCGACGTGGGCCTTGTCGCGGGCGATTTCCCCGACGGTGTCGCCGAGGATACCCGTGTGCTCGAGGGTGACGCTCGTCACCGCGCTCGCGACCGGATCGACGACGCTCGTCGCGTCGTACTTGCCGCCGATGCCGACCTCGAGGACGGCGACGTCGACGTCCTCGCGGCCGAAGTGCCAGACGGCCAGTGCGGTCATCGCCTCGAAGAACGTCGGCGAGTCGCCGTCGGCCCCGCGTTCCGTGATATACTCGCGGGCCTCGGCGACGAACTCACAGACCGCCGCTCGCGGGATCTTTCGCCCGTCGACGCGGACGCGCTCGCGGACGTCCTCGAGGTGGGGCGAGGTGTAGAGCCCGACGGAGAGGCCGGCTTCCCGGAGGCTTCGCTCGAGCATGCGCGCCGTGCTTCCCTTGCCGTTGGAGCCGGCGATCTGGACGAAGTCGACGCCGTCGTGGGGATCCTCGAGGTGGGCGAGCAGCCGCGCCGTCGATTCCGTCCCGGGCTTCGGGCGGAATCGCCGCAGATCGAATAAGAAGTCCGCCGCCTCGTGATACTCCATATCCGAACCAACGGGTCCCCGCGCTTAGGGGTGTCGGAGTCGTCGTCCGCCGGCCGCGCGGGGGCATCGAACGGGGTCGATCGGTCGGCCGCGCGAGTCAGCCGAACTGTCGGACCGGCGGCCGCCCGAATCCGACGTTTCGTCCTCCGTTCGCCAGGGGGACGACGAACGCGAGCTAGCGCGCGTCGAAAAATCCGAGCAGGCCGTTTCCGGTACCGTAGCGGAGTGCTGTTCGGTCCACGCGGCGGTCGGGAACTCGCCGGGACCCGGACCAACTCGAGGGTGGCCGGACGATCGCTACTCCGCCGGCGGTTCCGCCGACTGTCCCGCATCCCCGCCGTGTTTCTGGGTCACCTCGAGGAACGCGTCCTCGAGACTTCGCGACTCGCCCGTCTCGGCGCGAGATTTCAGCGTCTCGGGCTCGCCCTGGGCGACCAGCTTGCCGTCGTGAAGGACGCCGATCTCGTCGGCCAGTTCGTCGACGACGGGGAGGATGTGCGTCGAGAGGAAGATGGTCATCTCCTGGTCGGCGAGATCGGCGATCGTGTTGCGCATCGTCCGGGCGGCCCGCGGATCGAGACCGCTGGTGGGCTCGTCGAGGAAGGCGACGTCGGGCTCGTGGAGGACGGCCTGGATAACGCCGACCTTCTGGCGCATCCCCTTCGAGTAGCCCTCGATGCGTCGGTCGGCGTCGGCGCGGAGGTCGAAGCGCTCGAGCAGCGACTCGATGCGCTCGGTCGACTCCGCTTCGGGCAGATCGCGCAGCCCGGCGGCGTACTCGAGTTGCTCGCGCCCGGTGAGTTCGTCGTAGATCGGCGGCTCCTCGGGCAGGTAGCCGATGTGGGGCGTGACGGACTCGCGGTCGGTGATCGGCTGGCCGGCGACGCGGGCCGTCCCCGACGTCGGCTTCGTCAGCGTCGTCAGCATCCGCATCGTCGTCGTCTTCCCCGCGCCGTTCGGGCCGAGAAAGCCGTAGATCGTCCCCCGATCGACGGTCACCGTCAGTCCGGCGACGGCGGTCGTCTCGCCGTAGCGCTTGGTCAGCCCGTCGGTCTCGATCGCGGGTGCGTCGGGAGGGCTCATCGTCCGCCGATTTCGGCTCCGTCATCATAAATGTGTAACACGTTCGACGGCGGCCGACGAATGACAGAATCCGAACTATTTACTGACTGCGCGCCTCGCTCTCGAGTATGGTCCCCTGTACGTTCCACGGACGACGGGTCGACGCCGGTGATCGCCGGTGACCCGGATTCCGCTGCTGGTCGCTCGAACGGAGTTCCGCCGCACGATTCGGTCGGTCTCCGACGAGCGGACGAAGCTGCTCATGATGGCGCTGCTGGCGCTGTTTATGGGGGGTTCGATCATGCTGGCCGGCGGTTATCTGCTGCCGACGCTTGGCTCGGAGGTAGCAGCGGGCGTGACGCCGGACGAGGCGACGCTGGCGACGGAGTTCGTCACCGGCGGCGTTGCCCTCGGCTGGGTCTTTCTGACCTTCATGGCCGCGATCCGGACGTTCTCCGCGGCGGCCGACCCCGATAAACCGGCGTTCCTGCTCACCTCGACGAAACTCCGAAACGTCGTCGTCGGCGTCGTCGCCGCCGAAATAGCGATGTTTGCGGTCTGGGTCCTCCCGCCGGCGATCGTCCTCGCGGGCGCGTTCGCCTACGGTGCCGGAACGGCCGTCCCGCTGGCCGTGGCGCCGCTGGTCGTCGGCCTCGTTCTCGTGACGGCCGTTCCCGTCGGGTTCGTACTCGGCACCTGGGTTCGCCACCTCGTGACCGTCTACGAACCGATCGCTCGCTACCGCTACGTCATCTTCGCGGGCTTCTGGCTCGCCTACTTCGGGGCGATCGGGACGGGTCACTTCAACCTGCTTACCAGCGGCCTCTTCACGACGCTGCAGGACAGTCCGCTGGGGTGGCTGGGACACCTCGTGCTCGCCGGCGTGCCGAACGTCGCCGCGTCGACGCTCCCGCTCGTCGGCGCGTTCGTCGGCGCCGCAGTCCTCACCACCGCCGCCTTCGCCGCCGGCGTCGTCTCCGCGCGAGTCCACTGGTTCGCCGATCCGGCGCGGTTCGACGAGTCCGAGTCGAGTCAGACGGATCGATCGAACCGTCTCGGAACCGCCCTCTCGTACGGTCTTTCGCGACCGATTCAGACGGTGACGCTGACCGCGATCCGACGAACGAAGCGGGCGCCGATCCGACTCGTCTACGTCGCGTACCCGCTGCTCGGGTCGATCTTCTTCCTCCAGGAGATCGTCCAGACGGGGACCGTCCCGTCGTACGTCGCCGTTGCGCTCTCGCTGTACGTCGTCTGGGGCGCCGGCGCGCTGTTTACGCTCAATCCGCTCGGCGACCTCGGTCGAGCGCTCCCCGCCGTCGTCGCCTCGCCGCTGACCGGCCGACAGGCCATCGCGGGGCTCGTGATCGCCGGCAGCGTCGTCGCCGCGCCGATCGCGCTCGTCGCCTCGCTCGCGTTGGGACTCGCCAGCCCGCTGTCGGTAGAACAGACCGCCGCGCTGGTCGCGGCGACCACCGTCGGCGCCGTAGTCACGCCCGCGCTGGCGACCGGAGTCGGAACCGCAGCGCCCCGCTTCGGAAGCGTCAGCATCTCGAGCAACCGCGAGGCGATCATGCCGAGCAAGACCGCTTTCATCGTCTACTCGATCGGGATCATCTTCCCGGCGATCGCCGCGCTGGTCCTCTACACCGACTCGCCCGACCTGCTCGCCGACCTGTTCGCGGCGGTCGCGGCGTGGCTCCCCGGCCCCGAGACGGCACCGTCGGCCCGCGAGATCACGATCGCGGCGTGGACCGTCCTCGTCGTCGGCCTGATCGCCCCCGTCGTGTCGTACCTGTACGCGGTCGAACGGTTCGACTGGTACACACGCGACTGAGCCGCTAGACGAACGCTCTCACGTCGGGCGCCGAAAATCGCGTCCAGCCTCCGTCCCGCTACGGCCCCGCCTCGAGGAGTTCCGCTTCGCCGTGAGTTCCGTCGACGGACGTGACGCGGACCGTCGCCTCGATCGCCGCGATATCGGCCTCGAGAAAGAGGACGAAGCCGCCCTCGGTTTTGCAGACGAGCGTGCCGTCGGCTTTCTCGTCGACGATATCGACGGTCACTTCGTCTCCCGGGTCGGGTCTGCCACCGAGCGGTTCCCCGCATCGCCAGCAGTCGGAATCGTACTCCGGAGTGCCCTCGGGGGCGTTGCTCGCTCCGCATCGAGGCGTCTCACAGGCGATGAACGTGTCGTGTCGGCCCGGCTGGTAGCGTCCCACGATGCTACCGACACGACTGCGCCGGAAAAGCGTGCCGCCCGCCGACCCGACGCGTCTATCGGCTCGAGGACGAAGACGAAAAAGAACACGAAGCCGGCGAAAACGGGCGCCAGACCGATCAGCCGTCGGTTCGGGATCGACTCAACTCGTTCGAGCGGCGATCAGTCCGAACGGCCCCACTCCGCGGTCTGCTTCGGACGGTCGCTGACGGCCTGGACGTCGATCGGTTCGTCTTTGGCCTCGAGGGCCTCGAGCGCGGCCTTCGCGCTCGCGGGCGTCGAGAAGTAGGTGATCTCCTCCTCGACGGCGACCTCGAGGAGGTCGCGGTCGCGGGAGACGATGAGGTCGACCTTCCCCTCGCGGACGGCCTGCGCGAGGTCGACCTCCTCACAGAGGTCGAAGTACTCGGTGAAGCCGTCGACCAGCGCGTCGCCGTCCTCGGTATCCGGGTCGGGGAACTTGTCGGCCGAGAGGTCGATGATCGCCGTCCCGGAGTCGGGGATCGGCTTGCCCGTCGCGTCCTGGGCCTTGTCGTAGGCCTTGCCGAAGGAGTCGGCGCTGCCCATGACCTCGCCCGTCGATTTCATCTCCGGACCGAGACGCGGGTCCGAGCCCGGCAGGCGGTCGAACGGCAGGACGACCTCCTTGATCGAGGTCTGCTCGGGAATCTGCTCCTCGATTTCGAGCTCCTCGAGCGTGTTGCCGGCCATGACCTTCGCGGCGATCTTGGCGATCGGGACGTCCGTGGCCTTCGAGATGAACGGAACGGTACGGGACGAACGCGGGTTCGCCTCGAGGACGTACACTTCTCCGTCGCGCACCGCGAGCTGGACGTTCAGCAGGCCGACCGTCTCGAGGGCCTCCGCGATGTCTTCGGTGACCTCGCGGACGCGAGCCAGCGTCTCGTCGTCGAGCGAGCGCGGCGGGATCATACAGGCGGAGTCGCCGGAGTGAACCCCGGCCGTCTCGACGTGTTCCATCACGCCGCCGATGAGGACGTCCTCGCCGTCGGAAACGGCGTCAACGTCGAGTTCGATGGCGTCGGCGAGGAAGTCGTCGACGAGGATCGGCTTGTCCGGGCTGACGCGGACGGCCTCCTCGATGTAGCGCTCGAGTTCCTCGTCGTCGTAGACGACCTCCATCGCGCGGCCGCCGAGCACGTAGGAGGGGCGGACGAGCACGGGGTAGCCGATCTCGTGGGCCAACTGCATGGCTTCCTCCTTGCTGTGGGCGGCGCCGCCTTCGGGCTGGGCGATGCCGAGGTCGTCCATCAGGGCGTTGAAGCGGTCGCGGTCCTCCGCTAGGTCCATCGCTTCGACGGACGTGCCCATGACCTCACACTTGAGGCCGCGGCGGTCGATCTCGTCCTGGAGCGGTTCGCCGATGTTCACGGAGGTCTGGCCGCCGAACTGGACCATCACGCCGTCGGCGCCGGTCGCCTCGGCGACGTCGGCGACCTCTTCCGCAGTAATGGGCTCGAAGAACAGTCCGTCGGACGTGTCGTAGTCCGTCGAGACCGTCTCGGGGTTGTTGTTGACGACGTGGGCGTCGATACCCATGTCGCGAAGCGCCTGGACCGCGTGGACCGAACAGTAGTCGAACTCGACACCCTGGCCGATACGGATCGGGCCACCGCCGACGACGATTACGCTCTCGAGATCGCGATCGACCTCGAGTTCGCCCGAGGCGGCGTCGCCGACGAGCGGGCCGGACTCGAACTCGTTTTTCCGCGAGGAGTAGTAGTACGGCGTCTCGGCCTCGAACTCGCCGGCGCAGGTGTCGACCTGCTTGTAGGTGCGACCGGGCACTTCCTGCTCGACGGCGTCGACGTCGGCTCCCGCGGTGGCGGCGATCGTGGCGTTGGTGTGGCCGGCGATCGCGGCCTCGGTGAAGTCGCCTTCCTGTGCGGCCCGCGTCGACTCCGCGATGCGCTTGAAGCGCTCGGTGTACCACTCGAAGATGCCCGTCAGTTCGACGACTTCGTCGACGGTGTAGCCGCGCTCGAACGCCTCGAAGAGGGCGTAGGGACGGTCCGGCGAGGGGCGCTCGAGGTAAGTCTCCTCGAGTTCGTCGTCGCTGACGTCGGCCCAGTCGACGCTGGGTTCGTACTCCGACGATCGGAGGGCCTTGAGCATGGATTCCTCGAAGGTGCGGCCGATGGCCATCGCCTCGCCGGTCGACTTCATCGCCGTCGTGAGTTCGAAGTCGACGTCCTCGAACTTGTCTTTGGGCCAGCGCGGCACTTTGGTAACCACGTAGTCGATCGCCGGCTCGAAGGCGGCCGTGGTCTCGCCCGTAATTTCGTTCTCGATCTCGTGGAGGCGCTTGCCGAGTGCGACCTTCGCGGTCACGCGGGCGATCGGGTAACCGGTCGCCTTGGAAGCCAGCGCGGAAGAACGGGAGACGCGGGGGTTGACCTCGACGACGCGGTACTCGCCGCCGGGGGTGCCGTCGTCGCGCCAGGCGAACTGGATGTTACAGCCGCCCTGAATCCCGAGTTCGCGGATGACGTCGAGCGCTGCGGTGCGCATCTCCTGGTGGCCCTCGTCGGGGACGATCTGGGAAGGCGTGACGACCGTCGACTCCCCGGTGTGGATGCCCATCGGGTCGATGTTCTCCATGTTGCAGATGATGATACAGGAGTCGTCGGCGTCGCGCATCACTTCGTACTCGTACTCGACCCAGCCCGAGATGGACTCGGTGATGAGGACCTCGCTGTTACGCGAGAGGCGCAGACCCTTGCGGACCCGGGCGAGCAACTCGTCGAACTCGTGGACGACGCCCGAACCGGAGCCGCCCAGCGTGTAGGTCGTGCGGGCGATTACGGGGAGCCCACCGACCTCGTCGACGGCCGCCTGGACGCGCTCCTCGAGGTCGTCTTCGGTCAGTTCCGAGACCGACTCGTCTTCCTCGAGCGAGATGGTCGTCGACGCGGGGACTGGCTGGCCGATCTTCTCCATGCGCTGACGGAAGAGGTCGCGGTCTTCCGTCGCGTAGATGGTGTCCAGCGGCGTCCCCATGATCTCGACGCCGTACTGCTCGAGGACGCCCTCCTCGGCGAGTTCGGCCGTGACGTTCAGGCCGGTCTGACCGCCGAGCCCGGCGATGACGCCGTCGGGGCGTTCCTTGCGAATGATCTCGGCGATGGCCTCCGTGGTGATCGGCTCGATGTAGACCTCGTCGGCCATCTCCGGATCGGTCATGATCGTCGCCGGGTTTGAGTTGACGAGGACGACTCGAGCGCCCTCCTCCTGGAGCGCTCGACAGGCCTGTGCGCCCGAGTAGTCGAACTCGGCCGCCTGTCCGATCTGGATCGGGCCGCTTCCGATCAACAGGATCGTACGTCCGTCCCCCGTCTCGCCCGTAGACTGCTGGTCCGTACTCATTTTGCTTGTTCGTCCGAAGTTCGCACATCGTAATAAGCCCCACGATACAGTACGAATCTCGAAACGGCTTTTCGAAATTCGAATCGTCGTCCCCAGATCTCCCGCTCGGTCGACTGCAGTTGTGTTTCGCCGCAAACTGGCGTCGATCGGCGACCGTCTGCGAACCGCGCCCCGACTTCGGCTGCGCGAATCTCGTATTCGGCCGACGACCGGTCCGACGCGAGCGGTCGCGTGTGTTCTGGTGTCACAACCCACCACGTTGGCCAAACAGTTTATAGTGACACACTCTCTGTTCGAATTCAACGAGATGGTTGCCGCCGGAGGATCAGGTTCGAGGCCGCCACCGTCCGTTCTGTACCTCGACCCGAACGCGACAGTTCGACGACGTACCGCCGACTCGCTCGAGTCGGCCGTCGACGACCTTACCGTCGAGGCGGTCGGGACGCCGACCGATCTGCGTCGCGCACTGTCGGATCCCCACTCTGCGTACGCGTGTCTCATCACGGAGTATCGACTCTCCGAGACCGACGCCCTGTCACTGTACACGTCCCTTCGAAGCGACGATATCGCGGACGTTCCCGCCGTGTTGTACACGGCGGATGGCGACGAACTACTCGCGAGCAATGCCCTTACGGCTGGCTTTTCGGGCTACGTCCCGAAAGGGCGGGACGATTCGCTCGAGCGACTTCGTGCGCAGTTGCGGACCGTCGTCGAAACTGAGAGCCGGGCCGACCGCCTCGAGCGCTACCGGACGCTGGTCGAGACGGTCGGCGACTCGATGTACATCCTCGACGACGACGGCCGGATCGAGATGGCAAACGAGGCGATGGCACGGGCCGTCGGGGTTCCGCAGTCGGAACTGGTCGGCAAGTCGATCACCGAGTTCGTCCTCCCAGCGGATACGAACCGCGTTCTGCAGACGCTTCGTGAGATTCACGCGACGGACGGGCGAGCGTGGGAGACGGTCGAAGTAACCGCGACGCTGGGCGAGGGACCCCTGTGTTCCGTGGAGGTAAACGTCGCGCCGCTGGTCGACGAGGGGACGGTAACCGGCAGCGTCGGCGTCGTTCGTGACATCTCCTCGCACGCCGAGCAAGAGCGCCGAATCCGCCGTCTCCACGACGGAACTCGACGGTTGATGGGTGCGACGGAAGCCGAGACGATCGCTCGGATCGTCACGGACATCGCCGCCGACGCCCTCGACCTTGAACTCACCGCCGTTCACCTCTATCGGGACGACATCGTGACCCGATCCGCGACGGCCAGTGAGCCGCCCCCGTCGGAGTCCGGATCGTCGGCCGAATCGCGGGAGCCGTCGACGCGCGGGCTCGTCCCGGCGGCGATGAGCACTGCCTGCATCGACCTGTTCGACGGCGTCGCACCGCGTATCGAACCGGGCGGCAGCATCGCGTGGGACGCGTACGAAACCGGAGAGACCGTCGTCCACGACGACGTTCGAGCGGCACCGAACGTCCGCAATCCCGAGACGCCGATCCGAAGCGAGGCCGTCATCCCGCTCGGTGAACATGGCATCTTCATCGTCCGTTCGCTCGAGCCGGACGATCTCGATCAAGAAACGGTGACGCTCGCACAGATTCTCGCCGCCAACGCGGAAGCATCCCTCGATCGAGCCCAGCGCGAGGCGGAACTGGCCGAACGCCGCCAGGAACTCGAGCGCCAGAACGAGCGGCTCGACTCCTTTGCGAGTACGGTTTCACACGATCTTCGGAACCCGTTGACGCTCGCGATGGGACGGGCGGAGATGCTCGACCACCAACTCGGCGACGACGGCGCTGCGAGCGCCCATCTCGAGGAGATCGACTGGGCGCACGATCGGATGGACGAACTCATCGAGAACGTGTTGACGCTCGCCCGATCCGGGAAACAGCTGACCGAGACGGAGACGGTCGATCTCGCGGCTAGCGTCGACCGAGCCCATCGAACGGTCGACTCCACGCTTACCGTCGAGACGGCGACCTCGCTGCCGGCGGTAGACGCCGACCCGGAACGGCTACGCGTGCTCTTCGAGAACGTCCTCCGGAACGCGCGCGAACACGCTGGCGACGGAGTGACGGTCACCGTCGAACCGACGCCCGGCGGGTTCGCGATCAGCGACGACGGCCCCGGCATCCCCGCTCACGCTCGAGACGCCGCGCTCGAGTGGGGGTATAGTACGAACGCCGACGGAACGGGGTTCGGACTCGCGATCGTCGCCGAGATCGTCGAGGCCCACGGCTGGTCGCTGTCGCTCGAGGAAAGCGCCGACGGCGGGCTCCGGCTGGTCGTCTCGGTGGTGTGATCGCCGTCCGTCGCGCTCACAGCGCTCGATCGTGTTCGCTCTCGAACTCCCGCTGGCGGCGATACTGCTCGACGAACTCGCTTACGTCGAACTCGAGCATCTGGGCCTCGAACTCGGTGACGGCGCCGTCGTCTTCGGCGTGGCTGATCGCGTGTTCCATGAGTTCGACGACGAGTTCGACGATAATCTCGTGGAGCCGTCGCGAATCGAAGTCGGTCACCCACAGCATGGCGTAGCCGACGCCGCCGTCGTCGCTCGCGTCGTAGGTGACGACCTTCTCGGGAAACTCCTCCATGACGACGCCCATCAGGTGGGGGGTGCCGAACTCGTCGAACTCGTCGGCCGGTTCGATCGTCTCCTGGAGGATCGCGACGAGGGACTCGGGGAAGAACCGAGAGGGCGGGTGAACGTCGGTGACGACCGCGTGGGCCTCGCCGCAGGGACACCCGTACTCGCGCATTCCCAGATCGATCTCGTGGGGGTCGAGGGTCGTCCCGCAGGGTAACTCGAGCGTCCGATCACCGCCGGATCCCGGGACGCGGGGCTCTGTCATTAGCTCCCGTTCGGCCGGACGAAGCAAAAGGGCGACGACTCGGGGGCTCGCGGCGACCGCCTCAGAGGTCGGAGCCTGCAAACCGGTAGTAGCCGATCGCCAGCGGGACGACCAGCCAGAACGCGAGGACGACGATCCCGACTTCGGGACTTGTGAAGAACCCCTCGAACCCTGTGTCTGTGCCACCAGCCTCGACGCCCACGCCCGTCTGGGCCGGCTCGGCACCGACCGTGTCTGCGAGGTCGGGCAACAGGGCGACGATCGTCGAGAAGTACGCCGAGGACGGGGCCAGTTGCATCACGGGGAAGATCCAGTCGGGCATCGTCGTCGGGAACGAGAACCCTTCAACGACGTAGAGGATCCCCATCGGGACGACGTCCCAGAGGAGTTCGAAGACGACGAAGAAGCCAAGCGAGAGCGTCGTCGCTCGCGAAGTCGACCCCGTCGTCGCGGAGATGCTGACGATAATCGTGGCGTAGATCGCGCCGAACGCGAGCGTGACGAGGACGAACGTCAGGGCCGCGACCGCATCGAACGTCCCGAGCAGCAGGGATCCGAACCCGAGTCCGACGACGAGGCCGACACCGAGCCCGAACGCGAGCACGGCCGCCCGACCCGCGACCTTGCCGGCCAGGACCTGTCCACGGGTGGTCGGCAGCGAGAGCAGCAGTTTGATGCTCCCGAGTTCACGCTCGCCGGCCAGCGATTTGTAGCAGACGACGATCGCCGCCAGCGGAACGAACAGGCCGGTGAGTCCGACGGTAAAGAAGAGCAACCCGCCGAAGGTCGCCCCCGCCGGCGAGCCGAACATCTCCGGAACCTCGACGTAGGCGTACGTCGACAGCAGCGAGACCAGGACGAAGACGCCGACGAGCGCCCACAGCGCACGCGACTGGACCGCGTCCCGGAAGTCCTTCTTGGCGACGGTGAGCCAGGTCACGCCTCCACCTCCACTGGCTCGTTCGTGTAGCGGACGAACAAGTCCTCGAGCGAGGATTCGACCACCGAGAAGTCCTGGACGCCGGCGACCTCGTCGATCGCATGCAGGACGGCGAACTTCGAGACGTCGCCGACGCGCACTCGCAGTCGACCGTCGTCGATCGACGCCGCGGCGACGCCCTCGAGTCCGCGCACGCGCTCGAGGACGGTCTCGTCGAGTTCGTCGGCGACGTAAACGTACAGCGTCTCGCCGGTCTCCGTCGCGTTTCGGAGGCCGTCGATCGTATCGACGGCGACGAGTTGCCCCCGGTCGATAATCGCCACCCGATCGCAGATGGCTTCGACCTGTTCCATGATGTGACTCGAGAAGAAGACCGTCGTCCCGCGGTCGTTCTCCGCGCGGATGATCTCGCGCATCTCGCGGGCGCCATTGGGGTCGAGTCCGGTCGAGGGCTCGTCGAGTACGAGCAGGTCGGGATCGCCGACGAGTGCCATCGCAAGCGCCAGCCGCTGGCGCATCCCCTTCGAGTAGCCGCCGGCTTTTCGATCCGCGGCGTCGGCGATTCGGACGCGCTCGAGCAGTGCCTCGGGATCGTCGTTGACTCCTTTCATCTCGACGGCGAACTCGACGTGCTGGCGGCCGGTGAGGCGGTCGTAGACGTGGTAGGCGTCGGGAAGGACGCCGGTTCGGGACCGAACGGCCAGCCCCTCGGACTGTGCGTCGTGGCCCAGCACGGTCGCGGTACCGTCCGTCGGTCGGATGAAGTCGAGCAGGATGTCGATCGTCGTGGACTTCCCGGCGCCGTTCGGTCCGAGAAAGCCGAAGATTTCACCCTCTTGAATGGTCAGGTCGAGGTCGTCGACGGCGACGACGTCGCCGAATCGTTTGGTCAGCCCCTCGAGTTCGATCGCCGTCACGGCCGACCGACCACGTGACTAGTTCGCCCACTGACGGCGAACAATGGCTCAGACAACGACACTGCAACGGTAGACATAAGCTCTGATTCGCACGGCGAAGAATAAGTGTTGGTGGTGTTTCTCGCCGCTGTGAGAGTTTCCGTTAGTGATCGACGTCGACCCGTCCTCACCTAATTCAGGGCCAGTCGTCACGGACCGGTTCGGCGTCGTCGTCACCGACGTCGGCGTCGTCGGCGACGATCCAGTCGGCGGCGTCGGCCGCGTCCGTGACGGCCAGATACTCCCAGCCGACCTCCTCGGCCAGCTGTTCGTCCTCCTCGCTCGAGCCGATGAAGACGTACCGATCGGTGTTGAACTGGTCTTTGACGCCCTCCAGACTCTCGGCTTTACCCCGCGGCCCCGAGAAGAAATCCTGCCGGATGCGGTTCTTGCGCGTGAAGTTCGTCACCACGTAGGTGGGCTTCTCGGAGACGACGCCGATGTACTCGGTCCACCCTCTGGCGTCTTCGAAGACGCTCTCGGGCGAGGCGAGCTCTTTCAGCGCCTCGAGTTCGAACGCCAGGGTCATGTCGCTACCGCCGTTCATACGCTATCGAAAGCGCGCGCGTGGGAAAACGGCTTCGATACTTCTATACTAGCCACTGGGAGTCATTGCACACCTGATCGCCAGAGGGCGTTGCGATCAGTGTGTACATCGTTTCAGTGGTTACTAGCGGGCAGCGAGAGCGGTGCAGGTTGGGGTCCGATCACCGTCTCCCCGCTCCGTTCATCTCGTCTCGAGTCACGCCCGCTCGACGCGGACGTACCCGTTGAAGACGATGATCTCGCCGACCTCGAGATTCGTCGCGCCGTCTGCCGGAAGTGCGCGGCCGTTCTCGACGGCGTCGTAGAAATAGTCCAGTGTCTCCGTATCGAGTTGGTCGACGTGACGGACGGTCGCGGTCGGCGGAACCGACTCGACTGGCTCGAGTCGCCGCTGCCGGCTGCGGAGTTCACTGGATGCCATGTTCATTGATACCAAACACCACGACAACACTTAACGTTTGTGCCGACAGCGTCGTGGATCGGCGGGGACAACGAGCGAAATCGGGAACGGAACGGTCGATCGAGGGGTAAAAGGTGTGTGCGATCCGTCGGGCCGACTACTCGAGGTCGTCGAGGTCGACCTGCTTGTTCAGGAGCACCTCGGCCTGATCGGCGACCTCGCGCTGTTCGCGCATGAGCTGTTTGAACTTGCTCTGCGGGGAGAGGTCGCCGATGAGGACGCCGCCGACGATCTTGCCGTCCTTGAAGGCGACGCGGCGCCACTCGGTGTCGCTGTACTTGCGTTCGGCGTGCTCGTCGCCGAGCGTCGGATGGCCAAACGAGAGGAAGGGGAAGTCGAAGTGAGTGATCGAGTACGAAGAGACCCACTCGAACTCCTCGGCTTCGTCGTCGGCGGCCATGTTGACCGCGGCGATTCGACCCTGTTCCTTGGCCGAGCCCCACGAACCGTTCTGTGCCTGTTCACCGAGCAGGACGTCGTAGAAGCGCGTGATGTCGCCGGCTGCGTAGACGTCGTCGACGTTCGTCTGCATGTACTCGTCGACGACGAGTCCGTTATCTTCCTCGAGGCCGGCCCCCCGGAGGAATTCGGTGTTAAACGAGAGTCCGATGGCGACGCCGGCGAAGTCGCAGTCGTAGCGTTCGCCGTTGGGGTCGACGGCGCCGACGACGTGACCGTCGTCGTCGACCTCGAACCGATCGACGCCGCTGTCGAAGACGGGCTCGACGCCGACTTCGCGCATCCCCTCGTGCATGATTTCGGCACCCTCGTTCGAGAGTGCGTAGCGCCACCAGCGGTCGCCGCGCATTAGGTAGTCGGCCTCGATACCCTGGGCGCCACAGACCGCCGCGAAGTCGATACCGAGGAGGCCGGCGCCGACGATGACGCCGCGGTCGGACTGTTCGGCGTGTTCCTTGATCCCGCGGGCGTCCTGAAACGTCCAGAAGTGGTGGATGCCGTCGGCGTCGCTGTTCTCGACGGGCAGCTGCGTCGGCGTCCCGCCGGTCGCGACGAGCAGTTTGTCGTACTCGAGGTCGTCGCGTTCGTGGGTGTGGACGATCCGCTCGTCGGTGTCGATACTCGTCACGTGCGTGTTCAGCGAGAGTTCGATATCGCGTTCCTCGTACCACCCTTCGTCGTGAATCGAGATCGGCGCCTCGGGGAGCTTTCCTTTCGCGTGCTCCTTGATGAGAATCCGATTATACAGTGGCTCCCCCTCATCGGTGATGACGGTAATGTTCGCTTCCGGGTCTTCCTCCCGGAGCGTCTCGGCAGCGGAGCTGCCCGAGATACCGTCCCCGATAATCACGTAGTGGGTCATATTCGGACCGTTCGTAATGCGGGTTAAAGTGGATTGCTATCTCGTCTATTTTACCTAACCAGCGGCCGAGAGACAACATTGTACACTATTATACGGGTTGAATTCGAGATCGGTAGGAACTCCCATCTCGTTCCATTCCGTTTCTCGAGAGTGTAAACCAACCGTCCGTCGCGGACAGGTTCGACCGACCCGAAGTGAGATCGATCGAGCCTAACAGTGTTGTCCGAACCGTTCTTTAGGCCGTGCTTCCTACCCGATGTCATGAAGCTCCGTCAAAACGCCCGTCACTTCGCGTCCCGGAAGGCACTCGAGACGCCGGTCGTTCGCTCGGTCGCCTCGTCGGGACTGGTTCGACTCCACACCAAAATCTTCCTCGGCAAGGCCGACCCCGACCACGCCGACGAGCGGAAGGCCCACCTCGACGCGCTCTTCGACGCGACGGTCGACACCTACCTTCGCGCGCTTCAGGAGGACTTCTCCGAGGCCGAAGCCCGCGAAATCACCCACATTCAGGCCAACTTCGACTTCTACAACCACGGCTGGACCGAGATGATGGAGATTCCGACGGACGAACTCGAGGCCCACTACGAGCGGTACGGCGACTTCTTCGAGCGCTGGGGAATCTCGATCGACGACCCCCTCGGTCAGTTCGCGCCGCCCGAGGGACTACCGGACGCGCCGTCGACGCCGGAGCGACTCGAAGAGCCGGAACACCCCCACGCAGAGGGCGGGTTCGCCGACGACGTCTACGTCGAGACCGAAGCTGGCGAACTCGTCGTCGGTGGACGGGACGAACCCGCCGACGCGGACGTCTCGAAGGCGGTCGGCGTCGGTGACGAGGACCTCGAGGTCGAAGACGACGACTGAACGGAGCTACGACCGTAATACCGTTCGATCGCCGTTTCGAATTAGCGTCACTTTCGCTGACTTTCTCTCTGTAACACGCTCTTTACTCCCGATCAAGAGACAGTAATTCTCTCATAACAATATTGGTAGCTGATTTCTTCGGCGATAATGAAACGCCGAGCATACCTCACTCTGGCCGCGTCGACGTCGCTGTGTCTGGCCGGCTGTGCCGAACTCCGATCGGGCGATTCGAACGGTGACAACGGTGACGATGATGGAGCGCCGGGCTCGACGTCCAGTTCGGACAGCGCCGGCGATCATCCCGATATCGCCGGTACCGACGACGATTTCGAGGACCTCGACGTCTGGAACGTCTCCGGCGGCGACCTCTCGGCCGATCCGGATCGGTCGGTCGTCGGGTCCCAGAGCGCACGCCTCGAGATTCCAAGCGGGGAAGGATCGGCCGTGCTGACGAAGGCGTTCGACGAACCGCGCGATCTCTCGGCCGTCGCACCCGGCGTCGCGGCTGCGTCCGACGAGCTGATCGTTCCGTGGATCAGGTTGCTCGACGTCGACGGAAATTCCATCGCCTACCGGCGCGGGATCTCCGGCGACTTGCCGCTGATGCGGTACAACTTCGGGGTCGATTCGACCAGTTCGGCGTTTGACGTTGGCGCGGTCACGGACGTCCAGTTGCAGGTGTGGACCGCCGAGAACGAGAGCCGAACGGTCTGGTTCGACGACTTCCACTTTACGCCGCGACCGGAGACGGGGAAGGTGATGATCCAGTTCGACGACACGCACGTCACCGACTACACGAAAGCGCTCCCGATCCTGGAGGAGTACGGTTATCCCGCGGTGACGTTCATCAACTCGGATTACGTCGGTCGGGACGCCGGCGGCGTTCCGCGAATGTCGACCGAGCAACTCCACGAACTGCACGACGCCGGCTGGTGTATCGCCAATCACACCGACACCCATCCACACCTCTCCCAGCTCAGTCGGGAGGAACAGGAAGCCGAGATTCTCGACGGGAAAGAGTGGCTCATCGACCAGGGGTTCGAGGAGGACGCGGAGTACTTCGCTTACCCCTTCGGCGATTACAATGCGACGACGATCGAACTCGTCGAGAAACACCACACGCTCGGCTTCGCCGGCGGTCGACCGGTCCAGGGCTACACGACGAATACGGAACTCGTCTCGAGAATCGGCGAACCCGATGTCGAGCGCGTTGAGCGCGAACTCGAGCGCACCGTCGAGATGGGCGGGATCACGAAGATGTTCTACCACCGCCTCGAGGACGAGCACCTCGAGGCGTTCGAGACGCTGGTCGAAACCGTCCACAAGTACGAATCTCAGGGAGATCTCGAGGTGATCCTTCCGCAGGATCTGGAAGAACGGTACCTGTTCTGAGACGAATCGTCGTCGGTTCGCTTTCGTTCCGTCTCGTCCCGTTTCGCTCCGTTTTCCCCCTGCCTCGAGGCGAGTTCGCCGCTCGGATCCAAGACGGTAAGTGCCCCGGGCGCAGGGATACGAACTGAACGATACGGATGGCGCTGAACGACAACGATCGGTCGATCGCCGGCTTCACGATGGCGGGCCACGCGCTGGTCCACTGGTTCGAGACGTCGATTCCGATCTTTCTGGTGGTCTGGCTCGCCGAGTTCGACGTCGGCGTCGCACTGTTCGGCCTGATCGTTGCACTCGGGTACGCGCCGTTCGGACTCGGCGCGCTCCCCGGCGGCATCCTCGCGGACCGCTACGGAACGAAGCGACTCATTCTCTGCTGTCTCGCGGGGATGAGCGCGGCGTTTCTCGTCCTCTCGCTCGCGACATCGATCTACGCGATCGCAGTCGGTCTCGTCCTCTGGGGCGTCGCCGCCAGCATCTACCACCCCGCCGGACTCGCGCTGATCAGCACCGGCGTCGACGAGCGCGGGACCGTCTTCGCCTGGCACGGGATCGCCGGCAACGCCGGCATCGCGCTCGGTCCGTTCGTCGCCGCGACGCTCCTGATCTTCCTCGAGTGGCAACTCGTCGCGGCGCTACTTGCCGTTCCGGGCTTCCTCGCGGTCGTCTACGGCCTCACCGCGTCGTTCGACCCAACCGCCGCCGTCGAGGACGGTGTCGACGCCGGTCCCGACGAGGCCCTGTCGCTGTCGGAACTGGTCTCGAACTCGCGGGCGCTGTTCGCCAGCGCGTTCGCAATCATCTTCGTCATCGTCACCTTTGAAGGCCTGTACTACCGCGGAATGCTCACCTACCTGCCGGAGATCCTCCACGACCTCGAGGCGGTCGCGGGACTCGCGATTCCCGAGGGACTCGAAGGGATCGATCCGGGCCACTACATCTACGTCGGACTGTTGGTCGTCGGGATGGCCGGTCAGTACGCCGGCGGGAAGCTGACCGACCGCGTCGAGCCGGCGCGGGGGATGACGGTCATCTTCGCGGTACTCGCGGTGCTCGCCCTCGCGTTCGTTCCCGTGACCGGGATGGGTCTCCTGGCTATCACCGTGCTCTGTGGCGTATTCGGCTTTTTCCTGTTCGCGATACAGCCGTTCTACCAGAACGCGGTCGCAGTCTACACGCCCGCCGACAGTCGCGGCCTCTCCTACGGCTACACCTACCTCGGCGAATTCGGCCTCGGTTCCGCGAGTATCGCCATCGGTGGCTTCGTCCTCGGCGGGTTCTCGCTCGCGGCGTTTTTCGCGTTGATCGCGGGCTTCGGCCTCGCCGGCATGGTCCTGTCGGCGGCGCTGCTTGCCGGCCTCGATCGGTTCGTCGACAGCGATCGACCTGTCGATGCGGACGCGAACGCGGACGATTGATCGGTTACTTCGCCGTCAATCGCATCACTCGAGCCACGGGGGCGTGACATACTCGGATGTCGCGTATTCGTCGGGCCAGATGACTTCTCTGACGCCAACGCCCTCGTCGTTTTCCTGCCACTGGAAGTAGACGCCAACCGTCGTCGGATCGTCCGGATCGTAAACCCGGTCGTGGGCGTACGTATCGTCGGGATCGTAGAATCGTACGTTTCCGGTCGCACCTGTGTACGAAATGTCCTCGATGACGGGAACGAGGTCCGCTGAATCGAGCGACTCTTCGCTCTCGGCGACCTCGGCGAAGAGGTTGATCGCGTCGTAGGTGTAGTAGCCCATGTCCTGTGGGTACGTTCCGAACGTCTCTTCGTATTTGTCTACAAACTGTGGGGTCTTTTCGGTGATTTCACTCTGTTCCGTCGCCGCCGAGTAGCTCACCCCGTATCGACACGCACCGTTGGTCTGTTCGTAGTAGGTCGGGAGTTGCATCGGAACGTGGATGCCGCCGAACGCGAACGGCTGTGGCTGTGGCGGCTCCGCGGGCCGATTCGGATAACTCCAGTCGAACAACGCGTCGTTTCCTGTGTGTGCCGTCATGATGAACGCCGCATCGGCGCCCGCGTCGGCGATCTCGTCGTAGAGATCGGTAAAGTCGTTCTTCGACGGCGCGTACCGGCGGCTCAACACGTTCTCGACGGGTGTATCGTCGATTCGGTCCTGGACGGTTTCCCAGGGGACGTCGGCCCACGGATAGTCCTCGGCCAGCACCGCGATCGACTCCCAGCCGATATCGCCGGCCACGTCGTTCATGAAGCCGATCTGTGCGCGCCCGAGGTCGGTGTCGTTCGTCGGTCCGACGCGGAAGTGATACTTGTACCGTTCGTACTCCTCTCGGACGAGTTGGCTCACCTCCTGTGTCGCGGCCCCGCTGGTGAGATGGAGCGTCTCCTGTTCGGCGATCTCGTCCATGATGTTCACGAGGGCCTCGCTGGCGAAGGTACCGACCGTTACGTCGACGTTCTCTTCGAGGACGAGTCGCTGATACTCGCGTTTGGCCTCGAGTGGACTGCCGTTCGTGTCACCGACGACCAGTTCGACCGCTCGGTCGTCGATTCCGTCGTGATCATCGTTGCGTTCGTCGACGGCGACCTGCGCCGATTGCACCATCGAGCGGCCGATGAAATCGCTCTGTGGGTTCGGCGCTAGCACGCCGACCCTGACCGGTTCCGGACCGCTGGAGTCGCCCACGACCGCGTCGTACGTTCCAAGACACCCGGCGAGGGGGACGACGGATCCGGCTCCAACACCCTTGAGCACCGTACGCCGATCGAGTCGCCCCGTTCCCACGTCAGACGCCGTCGCGGCTCCCATCCTGTCGCCGCGACGATCACGTTTAGACATATTGAACGGTCTTTTATCCTTATATCTATTAATAGTTGCGGGGTTGTACCACGGACCACGTTGTCACTGGTTCTGCGCGTGTTCACAGGCGGTACGAGGCGGATGCCACGGGGCTTGACCCCGAGGCGGTTGACCGTTCGAGCGTCGCCACTGTCGGCGTGGCCGAATCGCTGGGAGGTGCAGTAGAATCGATCGACTCCGCTCGATGAAACGCTGAAACTGACCCGAAACGCGGCCGAAACGATGTCAGAGCCACTCGGGGGTGACGTACTCGCCGTGGGCGTTGGTAGTCGCGTGTTCCTCGGGCCAGATGATCTCCTGGACGCCCTCGCCGTCGTCGGTTTCCTGCCACTGGAAGAAGAGCGTCTCCTCCTCGACGTAGACGAGGTCGTGTGGATACGGGTTGGTTTCGTCGTAGAACTCCACGGTTCCGATGACACCGTCGAACGTCACCGCCTCGAGCGCCGAAATCAACTCGTCGGTTTCGAGGGTCTCCCGGTCTGCGACGACGTCGGCGAAGACGGTGACAGCGTCGTAGGTGTGATAGCCCGTGTAAACGGGAGTTGCGCCGTCGTGTTTCTTCTGGTAGGCGTCGACGAACGCCCCCGTTCCGCCCGGGAACTCGCTGTCGGCCGTCGCGCTGATGACGCCGATTGCGTACTCGCAAGCGCCGTCGGTCTGGTCGTAGTAGCCCGGCATCTGGAGGGGGACGTGGATGCCGCCGAACGCGAACGGCTGAGGTTGTGGTGGCACCTCCGGTTTGTTCGGGTAACTCCAGTCCAACAACGCGTCGTTACCCGTGTGTGCCGCCGCGATCAGCGCCATGTCCGCGCCCGCGTCGGCGACCGACTCGTAGATCTCCGAGAAGTCGTTAGTCGCCGGCGGATACCGCTCGTCCATCGCGATGTCGACGCCCGTTTCCTCGAGGGTCTCGGTGATGACGTCCCACGGTTCCCGACTCCACTCGTAGTCTTCCGCGAGCAACGCGACCGACTCCCAGCCGACGTCGTCGGCGACGGCGTCCACGAAGTCGACCTGCGCCTGGCCGAGGTGGCGGTCGTTGGTCGGCCCCACGCGGAAGTGATACTTGTACCGCTCGTAGTCCTCGGCGACCAGTTGACTCGCCGCGGTCGTCGCCGCGCCGGAGGTGAGGTGGATCGTCTCCTGTTCGGCGATATCGTCCATAATATTTCTGAGCGCCAGACTGTCGAAGACGCCCGTCGTTACGTCGGCGTTCTCTTCGAGGACGAGCCGCTGATACTCGCGTTTGGCCTCGAGGGGGCTACCGTTCGTATCGCCGACGACGAGTTCGACATCGCGACCGAGGAGTCCGCCGTCTTCGTTCAGTTCGTCGACCGCGAGTGCGGCCGCGCGCTCCATCGAGCGGCCGACGTAGTCGCTTTTCGGCTGGGGTGCTAACACGCCGATCGTAATCGGCTCCTCGTCGTCGCTGGACCCGATCGTCTCGTACGAACTGAGACAGCCCGCAAGCGAGAGGCTCGTCGCGCCGGCGGTCGTCGCGAGAACGCGACGTCGGTTGAGCCGAGAACCGGACTCGGATGCGGTCTCCGACGACGAAGAGAGCTGTTGGGATGCTGATCTTCTACTCATGATAACAACGGTTCCCACGTGGGTTGTTTAACCGTTGCGGAATGATTTACGCTCGTGAATTATCGAACGCCTTTCCTTTGCTACGATGTAGCAACTCACTCTTTTACTGCATGGTTATTGGGCGTTCATTAACAATATTCTCTGATTGTAAATCCTGAATGCGAGACTCGCCGACCGCCACTGTCTCTACGTCGAATTCGCTCGTCTCTGGCGCTGTGAACGTTGCCAGTCGTCAGTCGCTCGGCCAGTCGCTGTTCCCGTCCCCTACCCGTGTTCGACGGATGACCATCCGCCTCGAGCGATCGCTGTGACTCGTGTCGCGAGGTGATACGTACGAATACTGACCACCGATCGACTTTGACAGATATTTTCAACAACTATTCGGAAACTTGGGACGAACACCGAACGGTCTTTTACCTCACATTCGATACTTTACTGAACGTTGGAGATTATCAGCTTCGATAACGGTGGATCATAATTTATGTAGGGACACTCAGACCCGTATTGTATCTATGGACGTCTTTCGACGATTGGTACCATCAGCTATCCGCCGCAGATACGCGGTCAAGTTCGGGATCGTACTGTTGATTCTCGGACTGGGTGTGGGAACGGTCGGACTCCTCGCGACCGCCGGAATTACCGGCGAGGTCGAGGATCGTGTGGAGAACGACCACACGTCGTTCGCCAGCCAGGAAGCACAGAACCTCCAGATGTGGAACGAACAGAACGAACATACAATCGGGGTGATCGCCTGGTCCGACGTCGTCGAGAACGGTGAACCCGACGAGATCGAGAGTCGGTTCCTGGACTGGGAAGAACACCTCGACGCCGACGTTCACTCGATCAGTTACGTCGATACCGACGACGAGTCCGTCCTCGCGAGCACCGATCTCGACGTCGATCACGCTACTGGCGAGTATCCACAGGCCGACGAAATCGAAGACGTCCCTGCCGAAGCCTACGAGGAAGCCCACGAGTTGGAGGGCGTACCGTGGGTCTCCGAACCCTACACGGTCGAACGCGAACTCGGCGACGAAGAAGTCGCCGTGATCACCTACGTGCTCTCGGTCCCCGGCGAGGACGACGAAGCGATCGTCTACACCGCCGAAATTGAGGCCTACGCTAACGGACTCGACGACGAGGAAGGTATCACCACCCTCGTCGTCGACGGCGATAACAACGTGATGGCGGACAACGCGGGCTACGGCGAGGATCACGAGACCCTCGGCGCGGCCTACGCCACCGACGAGATTCAGGACGCAGTGATCGAGCCCGCACGCACCGAGGGCGCTGGAACGCATCAGGTCGACGGCGCCTCGCTCGGTGCGAACGAAATCGACGCCTACGACGTCGACGACGACGAGTACGTCGTCAGCTCCGCTCGCGTCTTCGGGACCGATTGGGTCGTCGTGACCCACGAACCGGAGAGCCAGGCCTACGGCTTCGTCAGTACGGTCAACGACTGGGGGACCTACGCAACCCTCGCGGGCGTGCTCATGATCGGACTGATCGGCGCTGCCCTCGGTCGCAACACGGCCGTCTCCATCGACCGCCTGACCGACAAGGCGAGCAAGATGGAGCAGGGCAACCTCGACGTCGACCTGGAGACCAAACGCGTCGACAACATCGGTCGCCTCTATCAGGGCTTCGACTCGATGCGCGACGCCCTCCGCGAGCAGATCGACGAGGCCGAAGCCGCCCGCGAAGAAGCCGAACGCGAACGCAAGCGCATCGAACAGATCAACGACCAGCTCGAGGCGAAAGCAGACGAGTACAGCGACGTGATGGAGGCCGCCGCCGACGGCGACCTCACCGCGCGGATGGACGCCGACAGCGAGAACGAGGCGATGGAAGAGATCGCCGAGGAGTTCAACCAGATGCTCGCGGAGATCGAAGAGACCGTCGCCGAACTCAACCGGTTCGCGACCGACGTTGCGACCGCCTCCGAGCAGGTGACGGCCTCGAGCGAGGAGGTCCGCTCGGCCTCCCAGCAGGTGACGGAGTCGATCCAGGAGATCTCCGACGGTGCCGAACAGCAAAACCAGTCGCTGCAGTCGGTCAACCAGGAGATGAGTTCGCTCTCGACGACCACCGAGGAGATCGCCGCCTCTTCGAACGAGGTCGCCGACATCGCCGAGCGCACGGTCAACACCGGCCAGGACGGCCAGGAGGCCGCCCAGGAAGCGATCCACGCGATGGAAGAGATCGAGGACGAGGCGGCCGACGCGGTCGACGAGATCCGCCGCCTCGAAGCGGAGGTCCAGCAGATCGACGAGCTGATCAACACGATCTCCGAAATCGCCCGCCAGACCAACATGCTGGCGCTGAACGCCAACATCGAGGCCTCCCGCTCCGCCGGCGGCCAGGACGACGAAGGCTTCTCGGTCGTCGCCAAGGAGGTCAAGGCCCTCTCCGAGGACGTCGCTTCGGCCGCCGATGAGGCCGAAGACCGCCTCGAGGCGATCCGCGAGCGCACCGAGCAGTCGGCAGACGAGGTCGAAGGGACCAGCGACAACATCGAAGACGCCGGCGAACAGGTCGCCGAGGCCGTCGACGCCCTGGAAGAGATCGCCCAGCTCGCCCAGGAGACGAACGTGGGCGTCCAGGAAATCTCCGCCGCGACCGAAGAACAGGCCGCCTCGACCCAGGAGGTCGTCGCGATGGTCGACGACGCGGCGACGATTTCCGAGGAGACGACCGCGGAAGCCGAGAACGTCGCCGCCGCGGCCGAAGAGCAGACCACGGCCCTGACAGAAGTGACGCAGTCGGCCTCCGACCTCTCCGGTCAGGCCGCCGAACTCTCCGAGGCGCTCGATCGCTTCGACACCGACGTCGACGCCGAGGCGATCGAGGTCGACTTCGATCCCGACGACGACGGGCCCGGCCCGTCATCGAGCGACCTCGAGTTCGACGCCGACGCCGGTGTCGATTCCGACGCAGAATCGAGCGACGGGCAGGGGATCACGCTCTCGCGGGAGGAGACCGACCTGACCGAACCGGACGGCGAGTCGACCGCGGCTGACGCCGACGGCGCGTCGTCGTCGATCGCCGACGAACCGCTGGGCGCATCGACAGCGAACGCCGACCTCGAGTCCGAGCCGACGACCGAACCCGAGCCAGCGGTCGACGCGTCGGATGCTGCAGCGTCGACGGCCGACGAACCGGCTGGCGAAGAACTCGGTGCCGAAGAAATTCTCGGTATCGAAGACGAGGGTGAGACTGCGGTTGCAAACGAGGCCGACGACGGAAACGAATCGGCGAACGCTACCGCCGACCCGCTCTCGGACGCAGCGTCGGATTCGGAGTCGGAAATCGAATCGGAATCCGAATCGGCACCGGAGTCAACCGCCGCGGACGACGCTGACACCGAATCCGAAGACGACGACGTGTTCACGTTCGGAAACGCCGACGACGAGCAGTAGCGACTGCGGACACTCGTTCGATTTTTCTTGTGCGTTCGATTCGTGCCGCGCTGCTGTGTCGACACTCAGCGCGGAGGCCGGTGGCTCGAGCGGAGTACTCGCGATCCGTCAGCGGCGACGCCGACACCGACGGCCAGCGTCGATCTCAATGCGTGACCGAGTTTACCCGTTTCGAGGCCGAGGCGGCGTCTCGTCCCGTCTCGAGCGCGATTGCACAGCGGCGTCCGGCCTCGAGTGCGCCGCCGGCGCTGCGCTCGGGAAACTGGCGCTGTCTCACGGCGCTGACGTCGTAGACGCCGTCGGTGATGGCCGCCGGCGAGCCGGCCGGTACCAGCGGGTCGCGGTCGCCGTCCTCAGCGTCGTCGACGGGGGTGGTTTCGGCCGCCGGTCTGGCGACGGGGACCGGCTGTCGAATCCGTACGCAGTCGACGCCGGTGAGGTCGTTCCGATCGAACGCGGCGAATCGGTCGGCGAGCGCCTCGAGCCAGCGCCGCTCGACCGTTCGCTCGTCGTGGCCGGCGTCGGCCGCCTCGCCGCCGTCGAGGAGGTAGCACTGGCGACTGGCGTGTCCTCCTCTATCGCCGACGTCCGTGACTGGCGGGGTGACGAGTTCGCCGAAGGGGGCGTCGTCGACCATCGTGACTCGCGCCGCGTTGGTCAGCGGCTCCGTGGCCGTCGTCGAGACGCGGAGGCACGTCCGGGTTCGAACTGGAACCGATGACCGGTCGGTTCCGACGGTCTCGAGTACGCCGTCGTCGTCCGTCGCCAGTACGACCCCGTCGACGGACAGCCGTTCTCGACTCCCCTCGCGCTCGAGCGTGATCGCCTCGAGCGCGCCGGAGCCGGACTTACGCTCGAGGTCGACGACGCGGACGCCGGTCTCGATCCGCTCGCGACCGATCGCTTCGCAGAGGGCGTCGACGAGCGTCGACGAGCCGCCGGGGAGGAACCCGCGCAGTTCGCGGCCGAACCGCGTTCGCTCGCGCTCGCCGCGGCAGTGTTCGAGGACCCACGCGGCGCTGACTCTGGGGGCGAGGTCACCGAATCGCGCCTCGAGTAGCGGACCGTAGAACCGGTCGTAAACGGCGTCGCCCGCGTGCCGGCGAACGAACTGCTCGGCGGGAACCGCCGCGTACGCGTCGGGGTCGTACGCGTCGAAGCGAGGTCGACGGCGCGGGAATCCGCGGACGTCGATCCCGCTTCGGAGCGTCGAGAGCCGCGTCGTATCGCCGAGCGAGAGCGGCGGGTAGGCCAGAAATTCCCACGGCGCGTCGACGGGGTGGACGGCGCCGTCGGCGTACATCGCGGTTCGAATCGGCACCCACTCGAGTCGCTCGGCCAGCCCGAGGGCCGCGAGCGTCTCGAGGGCGGGTTCGTCTCGCGGCCGCGAAACCGAGAGCGGACGCGCCGCGTGCGGATCGCCCAGTTCCGGCTCGTCACTCGGTTCGAAGACCCGAACCTCGTAGCCGTCTCGCACTAACTGGGCGGCCGCCGCGAGTCCCGACAGCGTTCCACCGACGACGCCGATCATGTACGGTACACAGGGCGAGCGATTCTTTGCAATTGCGGTCGGACTCGACCGTGACCCCGTCGGGGTATCGGTTCGTTCCACACCGGCGCCGCCCATCGATTCCTCACTGGCGGCCGTCGCGGTCCGCTACCTTTTTGGCTGCACTCTTGGAAGGATTCGCCATGCTCACCGTGCGGGCACCTGCGACGAGTGCGAACCTCGGGAGTGGCTTCGACGTCTTCGGTGTCGCCCTCGGGACGCCCGCCGACGTGGTTCGGGTCAAACGCGCGCCGGAAACGACGATCACGATCACCGGCGCCGGCAGCCAGTACATTCCGGAGGATCCGGAACAGAACACCGTCGGGGCGGTCGCCGACGCCCTCGACGCGCCGGCGCACATCAAGATCGACAAGGGCGTGCGACCCTCTTCGGGGCTCGGCTCGTCGGCCGCGAGCGCCGCGGCCGCCGCCGTCGCACTCAACGCCCTCTACGACCGCGGTCTCTCGCGGGAGGAACTCGTTCCCGTCGCCGCCGAAGGCGAGGCGCTCGTCTCCGGCGAAGCCCACGCAGACAACGTCGCCCCCTCGCTGCTTGGCGGGTTCACCGTCGTCACCGACGACGGCGTCAGCCAGGTCGACGCGCGTATTCCCGTCGTCGCCTGTCTCCCCGAAACGACCGTCTCCACGCGCGACGCACGCGGGGTCGTCCCCGACACCGCGTCGCTCGAGGACGTCGTCGACACCGTCGGCAACGCCGCGACGCTCACCGTCGGCATGACGCGCGACGACCCCGAACTCGTCGGCCGCGGAATGGAAGACGCCATCGTCACTCCCGAACGAACCGCCCTGATCGACGGCTACGACCAGGTTCGCGACGCCGCCCTCGAGGCCGGCGCCACCGGCGTCACCGTAAGCGGCGCGGGTCCGGGCGTGCTGGCGGTCTGTCACCGATCCGACCAGCGCGCTATCGCCGGCGCGATGGTCGACGCCTTCGATTCCGCCGGGATCGAGAGTCGGGCCTATCAGACCCACATCGGCGAGGGCGCGCGACTGTACCGGGACTGAGCGCCGACGTCGCCCTCGAGTCGCGACCGCGATCCGCTTTGCGTTTCCGCTCGCCTACCGATGGGATCCACACTCGACGCCGCGCTCGCCGTCCTCGTTCTCGTCGCCGTTATCGCCGCGTTCGCGCTCGTCGACGCCGCGCTGTCGCCGCTCGCCGTCGTCGCCGGCGCCCTCGGAACGATCGCCTTCGAACTCCTGGCCGCTCGAGCCTACGAGACGGTTCGGGCCTACTGGGAACGGCCGCTCGTACAGGCCGGAAGCGTCGGGCTCGCGCTGCTCGGCATCGTCGTCGGCGCGCGGTTCGCGCCGTCGATCGTGTTCTCGTTCGCGCTCGGCGCGCTCGTGACGTACCTGGCGTATCTTGGCTTCTGGCGGATCGGTATCGTCGGCCGATGACGCTTCGTTGCTGGACACTCTTTCGGGGCTGACTTCGCCATCGTCGTGACCCGGCGACCGGGGGCGACGAATACTGGGTTCCGTCGCGTCGCCCGCCTATCGACCGGGACGGTCATCCGGCTCGCCGGATGGTTCTCGAGCAAAGCGTACTCCTTCTTTGTGCGGCCGTTCGAACGCTCGACGTTACGTCAACCGTCGCTACTGGTGGCCCGGGTAGTCGCGCTCGAACCGATCCTCGAGCTCGCGCTCGTCGAACCGGACGACGACGGGCCGGCCGTGCGGACAGGCGTAGGGGTTCTCGCAGTCGTCCAGGGCCTCGAGCAGGTCGACCACCGACCCCTCAGTCAGCGACGTGTTGCCGGTAATCGAGGGGTAACAGGCCAGATCACCCAGGAACTCGTCGGCCAGCGCGTCGACGGTTTCCGCGCCGGCCTCGCGGTCCCCCTCGACGAACGAGACCAGCACGTCCCGCAGGCGCTCGGGCTCGAGGGTTTCCTCGAGGACCGCCGGCACGGTCGTCACGGCGATCGTTCGGTCGTCGATCCGATCGGCGTAGAAGCCGAGCCGCGAGAGCGCGTCGCGGTAGTGTTCGAACGCCTCCGCCTCCGCGGCGGTCAGTTCGAGTTCGACGGGCTCGGCCAGCGCCTGCGCCGTGGGATCGTCGTCGAACGCCCGCTGCAGTCGCTCGTAGTTGACCCGCTCGTCGGCCGCGTGCTGGTCGATCAGGACGAGGCCGTCGTCGGTCTCGCAGACGAGGTAGGTGTCGTGGAGCTGTCCGAGCACGCGGAGGGCGGGCAGCGAGTCGAACGTCGTCTCGTCGCCGGTCGCGGTCTCGCCGGACAGCGTCCGCTGTTCGGTCGCCGCGTCGAACTTTCGATCGGGATCGGCACTGGTATTCGCCGCGCCCGTCGTGTCCGCTGTATCTGCCGCCGTCGGTGCGTCTCTCGAGTTCCTCGAGTCCGAACCGGCGGCGGTCCCGTGCTCGCCGAGTTCGTCGCGGCCGGCTTCGTTGGCTCCGCCAGTACCGTCTGCACCGCTAGCACCGCCGGCCTCGTTGGTGACGGACGACCGACTCGAGTCTACGGTGCCGGATACGTCGCTCGATGGATCTGCTGGCGCGGACGGGCCGCCGTCCGCGCTGTCCGCTGTCGAGTTCGTGGCGGCCGTCGGTTCGTCGTCTGTCATCGCCGTCGGCGCCGCAGACTCGACGCTCTCGGCAGGGCCATCCCGCACCGACGATTCAGGCGGCGACGCCGAACGTTCGTTCGGCGGATCCGCCGCTGTCGAGCCGTCGTTCGCTCCCGTCTCGTCGTCCGCCGACGGGTTCTCTCTCCCCGTCGTGCCCTCGTCCGCTTCGGCGTCGAACGACGCAACGTCCGCGTTCGCGGTCGGATTCGAGCCGCGATCGCCCGGATCGACGCGCGCCTCGCCGGGGGCCGACCGGCCGCGAGGCGCGCGCGAGCGAAGCAGGCCGTGCTCGAGCAGCGCCGCCTCGACGGCGGCGTCGACCTGTCGGCGGACGGAATCGTCGTCGTCGAAGCGAACCTCGCGCTTTCGCGGGTGGACGTTGACGTCGACCGTCTCGCCGGGAGCCTCGAGAAAGAGCACGACGAACGGGTAGCGATCGCCGCCCAGTTGCGTGCCGTAGGCGCCCATGATTCCCTCGCGGATCGGGTCGGCCGTCACCGCGCGGTCGTTGACGTACGTCGAGAGGTACTCGCGACTCGAGCGGTTGGTCTCGGGATGCGAGACGAGTCCGGTCACCGACTCGAGTGGACCCGGCGGGAGTTCGTCGCCGTCGGCGTCGACGGGGATCATCGCCGAGGCGACGTCGCGGCCGTACACCGCGAGGACGGCGGCCTGCAGGTCGCCCTGCCCGGTCGTCGCGAACACCTCGCGGCCGTCGTGGGTCAGGGAAACGGCCACGTCCGGGTTCGCGAGCGCGTAGCGCGTGACGATGCGGTTGACGTGGGCGAACTCCGTCGCCGTCGTCTTGAGGAACTTGCGGCGGGCGGGCGTGTTGTAGAAGAGGTCCTCGACCTCGACGATCGTCCCCGCAGGACAGCCCGTCGGCTCGACGCTCGTCACCTCGCCGCCCTCGTAGACGAGTTCCGTTCCGGCGCCGCCGGCTTCGGCCCCGTCCTGTGGCCGGGATCGGATCGTTAGTCGCGAGACCGAGCCGATGGTGTGCAGGGCCTCGCCGCGAAAGCCGAGGGTGGTGACGCCCGACTCCAGGTCCTCGAGTCCCTCGATCTTGCTCGTCGTGTGCTCGCGGACGGCCGCGCGAACGTCGGTTTCGTTCATCCCGCGGCCGTCGTCGGCGACGCGGATCAGTTCGGTGCCGCCCTCTTCGACGGTGACGTCGACGCTGTCTGCGCCCGCGTCGACGCTGTTCTCGACGAGTTCCTTCACCGCACTCGCGGGCCGTTCGACGACCTCGCCGGCGGCGATCCGGGCGACCGTGTGCTCGTCTAACTGGCGAATATCGGTGTCCTGTGGTGTCTCGGTCATAGCTCGAGGTGCGAGCGAGCGGCGGAATCAGTGGTCGAACCGTGACGGCCGATCGCGACCGATCGGTTCGATTCCGCGCTCGGGGTATGACTCCCGCTCTCGCTCGAGCGAGGTTAATCTGTGGTTTGGCGGCCGTCGGGGTCGGCGTTCGGTGGTCCGCACTCGACGGCTCGACTCGAGTCGATTCGCAGCCGCGTCGCCGTACGGCTCCCAGTACTCGACTCGCATCAGGCTCGAGTCGACGCGGCGGCTCGTGGTCCCGAAACGGGACCGTCTTGCCAGTCTCGAGGTTCGCCAGCGATCCGTCAGCGTCAGTCACCGACGTTGCCCAATACCCAGCGCTACTCGCGCCCCGACTCGAGGAGTTCGTCGACGCCCGTCTCGATCGCCGCTTGTCCGTCGTCCGGAACCGACACGAGCGGCGGCCGAACCGCGTCCGAAGGAATCACGCCGCGGTACTCGAGAGCCGTCTTCGTCGCCGGCGCGAATCCGTGGGTCGCACAGGCGTCGAACAGCGGTTCGATGGCGTCCTGTCGTTCGCGACCGCGGTCGCCGTCGACTGTCTCGTACAGGTCGACGTACTGCGCGGGTGCGACGTTCGATCCCGCGTTCAGTCCCCCGTCGGCGCCCATCCGCAGCGCGGGGACGAGCAGGGCGTCGTATCCCTGCAACAGGAGGAAGTCCTCGGGCGTTCGGCGCAGCGCCGACAGGAAGTACTCGAGGTCGCCGCTCGAGTCCTTGAGTCCGAGGACGTTCTCGTGGTCGGCGAGCGCCGCGATCGTCTCGAGGGCGATCGATCCGCCCGTACACGGCGGAATGTTGTAGAGCAGAATCGGGAGCGGAGAGCGGTCGGAGACCGCTTCGAAGAAGCGCTGATTCCCGGCGGGAGCGTTCGGCCCGTGGAAGTACGGCTCCGTGACGACCGCGGCGTCGGCGCCGATCTCGGCGGCGTGCTCGGCGTACTCGACCGCCTCGTCGACGCTCGTGGCGGCCGCGCCCGCGAGGACGGGCACCTCGCCGTCGACCGTCTCGACCGCGAGTTCGTGGACGCGGCGGCGCTCCTCGGGAGTGAGGCTGGCGAACTCGCCCGTCGTTCCGCAGGGGAAGACGCCGTCGACGTCGTTCTCGAGGAGGAACTCGAGCAGGTCCGTGAACGCGGTTTCGTCGATCTCGCTCGAGTCCGCTTCGAAAGGGGTGACGACCGGACAGGTGATTCCGGAGAGTTCCTCTCGCAGGTCCATACGCAGGTGTCTTCCGGGAGCCGCAAAAACGTACGCTCTCCCTGTCCCGGTGGACGTCGACGCGTGTGTCGACGCATCCGATTTTCGTTCGACAAAAAGGTCGTCCAGACCGCGCTCTCCGCGGAGGGGTACGGGGGGTTTCGATCGATTGCGCACCGAGGAGGAAAGACCCCGCCCCCAGAGAGGCGCTCAGAGGGCGGCGACGGAGCTATTCTCGTGTCTGACGGCCATTTCGAAACGCTCGGACTGACTGTCGGTCCCCGACGACCGAACGCCGGTCCCTTACTCGAGTCCGAGATCCTGCGACATCGAGTTTCCGGGGCGCGGAACGCCCTTGACCGTCACCGTCTCGCCGTTCATGAAGGAGGCGGCGGGACTCGAGAGGAACTGGACGACGTCGGCGATCTCATCGCCGTGGCCGATCCGTCGGTCGGTCTTCTCGCGGGGCGGCATGTCCTCGCTGTCGATGCCCAGCGTCTCGGCGACGCCGGGGGTCTGGATGAGGCCGGGGGCGACGCAGTTGACGCGGATGCCGTCGTCGGCCCACTCGACGGCGAGCGTTTCGGTCAGGCGGATGATCGCGGCCTTCGAGGCGCCGTAGTGGCTCTCGCCCGGCGCGGCGTGCTGGCCGTTGACCGAGGAGAGGTTGATGATCGTCCCGCCGTCGCCCTCGCGCATGACCTCGCCGGCGAGTTGCGTACAGTGGACGGTGCTGTTGAGATTGAGGTCGACGATGGTCTGCCAGCCGTTTGCGGAGATGTCCTCGAAGGGCGCGACGAACTCCCCGCCGGCGTTGTTGACGAGGATATCGATATCGCCGAACTCGTCGACGGTCTCGTCGACCAGATTCTGGACCTGGTCGCGCTCGCGGACGTTACACTCGACGGCCAGCGCGTCGCCGGCGTCCTCGGCGTCGTTGATCTCGTCGGCGACCGGGCCGACGCGGTCCATCGACCGCGAGCAGATCGCGACGTTCGCGCCGCTCGCGGCGAGCGTCTTGGCAATTGCTTCTCCGATTCCCTGACTGGCACCCGTAACGATCGCGGTCTGGCCCGCGACGCCGTAGTCCGGCTCGTGCATGGTGTTAACTCGTCACCTACCGGACTATAGATGTACCGATCCACGCGCCGTCGGGCGATTCGAGATCAGACGCCGTCGTACACCTCGAGAAACTCGCGAAGCGCCGCTCGGTCGGCGGTTTCGGCCCGTTCGACGTAGCGGGACGCACAGCAGTTTCCGAGCGCGAGCGGCGGCGCCCACTCCCAGTCGCGGGCGCGGCCGACCGCGAGCGCGCCGCTGCAGCGGTCGTGGCTCTCGAGGCGGTCGAGAAGCGCGTCGGAGCCCATAGTGGGCACCCGACGGCGGGTCGAAAAAATCGTCGCGCTGCGACGGGTCGGGGTCCGACCTCGGCTACTCGGCGTCCTCGAGTCGCTCCTGTAGCTGCTGGATCTCCGAGACGAGTTCGATCGGCGGCGTCGTGTTGACGTCGATCGACTCGAACTCCTCGAGGACGGCCTTCGTTTCGGGATCGATCGTCTCCCCTGCTTTCTCGTCCCCGTCTCGCTCCGGTTCACCGCCGTCTGCGCTCGCCGAGCCGCGGAACTCGCCGCTGCTCAGATCGAAGACGGTCTGGACGGGCTCGCTCGAGGAGCCGCCTTTCGCCTCGATGGCCTTCTCCTCGCGCAGCCGCTTCAGGACGTCTCGCGACCGCTCGACGACGGGGTCGGGGACGCCGGCGAGGTCGGCGACGTGGATCCCGTAGGAGCGATCCGTCGGACCGTCCCGGACCGTCCGGAGGAAGGTGACGTCGCCGTCGGGTTCGTCCGCCGAGCGGGACGCCGTCGACTCGGGGTCGCCGGCGACGGCGACGTGGACGTTCGCGACGCGCGGGAGCCGCTCCGCGAGGCCGGTCAGCTCGTGGTAGTGGGTCGCGAACAGGGTCTTCGCCCTGACTTCGTTGTGGAGGTACTCCGTCGCGGCCCAGGCGATCGAGATGCCGTCGTAGGTCGCCGTTCCCCGGCCCACTTCGTCCAGGATCACCAGCGAGTCCTCGGTCGCGGTGTGGAGGATATTCGAGAGTTCGCTCATCTCGACCATGAACGTCGAGCGACCCTGCGCGAGTTCGTCGAGCGCGCCGACGCGAGTGAAGATGCCGTCGACGAGGCCGATATCGGCCCGCTCGGCGGGCACGAAGCTGCCGATCTGGGCCAGCAGGACGATGCCGGCGACCTGTCGCATGTATGTCGACTTGCCGGACATGTTGGGTCCCGTCACGACGAGGAAGCCTCGATCCTCGTCCAGACGAACGTCGTTGGGCACGAACTCCGTCGTCTGCTCGACGACCGGGTGGCGTCCCTGCTCGATCTCGAGGCGATCGTCCCGGTGTAGTTCGGGCTGCACCCATCGATTCGCCGCCGCGTGGCTTGCCAGGCTCGCGAGCGCGTCGACGGTCGCCAGCGTCCGGCCGACGTTCTGGAGCAACGCCGCGCAGTCGGCGACCTCCTCGCGAAGCTCTTCGAAGAGTTCGTACTCGAGGTCGCCGCGTCGCTCCTCGAGTCGAAGCACCTCGCGTTCTTTCTCCTCGAGTTCGTCGGTCGTAAAGCGCTTCGAGTTCTTGAGCGTCTTGATCTGCTCGTAGTGGTCGGGTACGCCGTCGGCAGCGGACTTGCCGACCTGGATGTAGTAGCCGTCGGTCTTGTTCCGGTCGACGGTGACGTGGCTCAGGCCGTATTCGCGTTTCTCGCGGTCGGCGAGGGTGTCGAGCCACGATTTGACGTCGTCGTGGCGCTCGATGAGCTCGTCCAGTTCGTCGTCGTACCCCGTCCGGAAGAGTTCGCCCTGGGTCACCGTCGACGGCGGCTCGTCGGCGATGGCCGCCTCGAGCGTCTCCCGGAGTTCGGCGGCGGCCTCTCGGTCCGGCCGGTCGACGATCTCGGAGAGCGGCGAGTCGGCCAGCTCCGGGTTCGATCGGATCGTCTCCGCGATCGCCGGCAGGACGGCGAGCGTCTCCCTGGCGGCGACGAGGTCCCGCGCGTCCGCGCTGCCGTGGCTCGCCTTCGAGGCCAGCCGCGCCAGATCATAGGCGTTGCCGAGCGTCTCCTGGAGTTCGTCCCGGGCCAGCGCCGCCGAGGACAGCGCCGCGACGCTCTCCTGGCGGCGCTCGAGGACCTCGAGCGAACGCCGAGGTCGCTGGAGCCACTCCTTGAGCAGGCGGCCGCCGGCGCTGGTTTCGGTGTGGTCGATCGTCGCGAACAGCGACCCCTCGCGCTCGCCTTGCATGGTTTCGGTGAGCTCGAGGTTGCGCTGCGTGGTCGCGTCCAGCGTGACGTGGTCGTCGCCGTGGTGGGACTGAATGCGCGTCATCGAGGCGAGCACGCCGGTGCCGGTCTCCTCGACGTAGGCGAGGATCGCGCCCGCCGCTGCGAGCGTTGCGTCGCCGACTGCGAGCCGGTCGACGGTCTCCGAGCCGAACTGGTCGCGGACCGCGTGCGCCGCTCGTTTCGGGGCGAACGCCTCCGTCTCGTGGAGCGTCAGCGCGGCGTCGACGCGCTCGCGAACCAGGTTCAGCAGGTCGTCGTCGGCCCGCGCCTCGGGGCCGGGTAACACTTCGACGGGGTCGAACCGGTAGAGCTCCGTCATCGCGTCGTCGGCGTCCTCGGCGTCGGCGACGAGGAATCGGCCGGTCGTCACGTCGGCGAACGCGAGCCCGTAGGCGGCGTCGTCGCTCGAGGCGCTTCCGGTTCCGTCGACCACCGCCGCGAGGTACTGCGCGTCGGTGTCGCTCGTCTCGAGTAACGTGCCGGGCGTGACGACGCGGACGACCTCGCGGGCGTGGCCGGAGTCGGTCTCGTACTGGTCGGCGACGGCGACCCGGTAGCCGCGCTCGACTAAGGCCTTGAGGTAGGGCGTGAGGTCGGCGAGTGGGACGCCGGCCATCGGATACGACGAGCCGTGCGAGGACTTCTGTGAAACCTTGAGATCGAGCTCCTCGCTGACGGTCTCGGCGTCCTCGCCGAAAAACTCGTAGAAGTCGCCACACTGCATCGCCAGCAGATCCGCGTCGGTGTCCTCCTTGAGCGAGAAGAACTCCCCGACGATACCCGTCGCCTCGGTCATGTGCGGTGACTGTGCGGCCACCGCTAAAATCCTGCGGGTTCGGCGGTGGCCGTGGGAGCCGACTGCATCGAGTTCTCGCAACCGATCCGCCGTTCCACATTTAACCGTCCTGAGAGCGTTTTCTCGGGTAATGGATCACGGCGACGATTCGGATCTACAGCGCGATCTCGGTTCGTTCGCAGTGTTTACCATCGCGTCCGGAACGATGATCGGTGCCGGGATCTTCGTCCTTCCGGGCCCGGCCGCCGAAGGGGCGGGCCCCGCCTCCGCGCTGTCGTTCGGAATCGCCGGGCTAATAGCGCTCGTGGCCACGATGTGTGCGGTCGAACTCGCGACGGCGATGCCGCGTGCCGGCGGTCCCTACTACTTTGCGAGCCGGGCGATGGGGCCGCTCGTCGGGACCATCGTCGGATTCGGCGCCTGGCTCGCGTTGATCTTCAAGGGCGCGTTCGCCCTCGTCGGACTCGGCTGGTACGTCACCGAGCTCTGGGCCGTTCCCGTCCTCGCGGTCGCGGTCGTCGGGGGGCTCCTGTTGACGCTGCTTAACTGGATCGGTGCGGAGGAAACCGGCCACCTCCAGAACCTCGTCGTGATCGGCCTCGTCGGCATTCTCGCCGTCTTCGCGGGTGGTGGGCTGCTCGCGGCCGACACCGACAACTGGGCGCCGTTCGTCACGACCGGCGTCGAAGGGGTGGTGACGACGACCGGACTCGTCTTCATCTCCTACCTTGGAATCGTCAAAGCGACCGCCGTCGCCGAGGAAGTTCGGGACCCCGGTCGGACGCTCCCGCGAGCGCTGTTTGCGGCCGTGATCTTCGTCACGCTCCTGTACGTCGGCGTCATGTTGATCGTCACGGGCGTGATGCCCGTCGCGGAGATCGCCGAGAGCACGGCTCCGGTGCCCGACGCCGGCCGGCTGTTTCTCGGCTCGCTCGGCGGAGCCGTTATCGCGCTCGCGGGCGTCTTTGCAACCGTTTCGACCGCCAACGCGGCCGTTCTCTCCTCCTCGCGGTTCCCCTTCGCGATGTCTCGAGACGGCCTCGTCACGTCCCGACTCAGCCGGCCGTCGCCCCGGTTTGGAACGCCGGCGCGATCCATCTGGCTGACCGGCGCACTCATGCTCGCACTCGCCGTGCTGTTCGACGTCGAAGGGCTGGCGAAACTCGGCGGCACCTTCGGCATTCTCGTGTTCGCGTTGCTTAACGTGACGGTCGTCCTGCTCAGGAGCGCCCGGCCCGAGTGGTACGATCCGGCGTACAGCGTTCCGCTGTCGCCAGTCCTGCCGCTTGCGGGCGCCGGAGCCGCGCTGTTGTTGATCCCGTTTATGGGGTTGCAGTCCCAGATCTCCGCTATTGCGTTCGTGGTGATCGGTATCGGTTGGTATTACCTCCAGACTCGAATCGGAGAGCCGGTCGAACCGGACCACGATCTCAGGGATCAACTGCTCGGGGCCCAGTATCGCCGATCGATCGAGGAAAAGCGGTCCCGGATCGGGACCCCGTCGGCGGCCGGTCCGCACGTGCTCGTCGAGACGGCCGACGGAGAGGCGAACCCACACCTGCTGACGGCGATGCGATCGTTCGCCGACCGGTTCGACGCCGATCTGGACGTGCTCACGATCACGACCGTTCCGCCACGGAGACCGCTCGCCGAGGCGACCCACGACGTCGACGACGACTGGCGAGAGCGACTCGAGCGAGAGCTCGCGCTGCGGGATCACGCCGTCGTCTTCGACCACGTTCGGACCCGCGACCGGACCGAAGCGGTGCTCGAGAGCGTCACCGAACGGACGGAACTGGTGCTGGTCGACTGGCGGGACCCGATCGAGAACGGTCACCTCCGTGAGAGCCACGTCGACGAACTCCTTCAGTCGGCGTTTCCGGTACGGTTGGCCGTGTTGAAACCCCGAGGAACGGCCGAGATCGACGATATCGTGGTCGCGACCGAGACCGGGCCGTACGATCGGGCGGAGGTCGAACTGGCGGACGCGATCGCGACCGTAACGGGCGCGAGCCTCACGCTGGTAAAAGCTGTTCCGGACGACGCCTCCGAGGAGGCTGTCGCGTCCGCTCGAGGCTACCTCGACGAGTTGACCGCCGTCCTCTCGAGTCCCGCCGAAACGGAACTGCTCCGAACGGCCGACGTCGACGCCGCGCTCGTCGATCGGGCCGATCGGACGGATCTGCTGGTCATGGGTGCCCCGACCCATCCCGATCGCGTGTCCGCGTTCTTCGGCCGGACGACGGACGCCGTCGTCGCCGAGACGGAGACGTCCGTCCTCGTCGTCAAGGAACCCGGCGTCCGGATCCCGTTTACCCGGCGGCTGTGGCGGCGGCTCCGTCGATTCGGCGTTCGCCCTTCGTAAATGACTGCGCGTGATCTCCCTCGATAAACAGGTCACGAGGGCGTTCGAGCCGCCGTCAGCGCGACCGATTCGGTCGTCTCCGATGACAGTCGTCAACGGAGCGCAGACGTACTATTACGGTCGCCGTCGTACGGTCTCCCGACACGATCATGGCTGCGCCCTGCGACCACCGCGTGCTCGTCCCGGTCGACGTCCTCGGCGGGGAAAGCGTCCCTCGAACGGTCATCGACGCGTTCGCGTCGGTTCCGGTTGTCCTGCTCGGCTACCGCGAGATCCCGGACCAGACCGCACCCGAACAGGCCCGCGAGCAGTACGGCGAGCGGGCGCGCGCCGACCTCGAGGAGCTCCGATCGGTGTTCGAGGACGCCGGCTGCGACGTCACGTCGCGGCTCGCGTTCACGCACGACCGACTGAAGACGTTCGAACGCGTCGTCGTGACCGACTCGTGTGATGCGGTTTTGCTGCTCAATCCCGCGCCGATTCTCGAGTCCGTGCTGGTCGCGATTCGGGGCGATGTCAACGTCGACTACATCGCTCGCCTCCTGGGGACGGTTCTCGACGGGACCGACCTCGAGGTGACGCTGCTTCACGTCGCGTCCGACGAATCGCGTCGAGACGACGGAACGGAACTGCTCGAAACCGCCCGCGACGCGTTAGTCGATGCGGACGTCGACGCCGACCGGATCGATCGCAGACTCGTCGTCGACGGGTCGCCGACGGACGCCATTCTCGAGGCCGCCGCCGACCACGACCTGCTGGTCGTCGGCGAGAGCCGTCCGTCGGTCCGGCGCTACGTCTTCCGGGATCGGGCCGAACGACTGGCCAGAGAGACGGTCGATCCGGTGCTCGTGATCCGCGGCGACTACCTCGAGGTCGACGAGGCGGCGGACGACGACGGTGCCGACGCGAGACCGGTCGACGACGGCGCGGTCGTGGTGTCGCCGACCGATATCGCAGACGAGGGAACCGACGGGACCGATGAGCGGTCCTGATACTGCCGGACAGAACTATTCACCGTCGGTCGTACTACTGCGGCCGTCTCCGACGGTGACGGCCGAGAATTCGCGACCGACGGTTCACTGACTGCTGTCCGGCAGTATGAGCCGGACGCCTGTCCGTCAGCGCTGGTCCGACGACGTTTCGTCGACGTTCCGAACGACGAGAACCGGTGCGACCGATTCTACGGCGATCCGTTCGCTCGGCTCCCCGAAGACGAGCGAACGGAGCGACGGGGCCTGTTCGCCCACCACGACGGCGTCGTGGTCGGTCGCCGTCTCGAGGAGCGACTCGAAGGGGGCCGCGTCGTCGACGAGTCTCGTCCGGACGTCGATCTCGCGTGCGGCGATACTCTCCGCGGCCGTCTCGAGCAGCGCTCGACCGGCGTCGGCGTCGTCGGTCGCGAGAAAGAGGGTGACGTCGATCTCCCGGGGACCGATCAGTTCGCCGACGAACGAACAGATTCGGTCGACGGCAACGTCTCCCGTCAGAACCACGAGCAGCCGATCGATCTGCCCGCTCGCGCCCGGAATCGCGTAGGCGTCGGCCGCCGTCTCCGCGGCGATTCGATCGATCGTCTGCTCACGATCGTGGGTGAACACGAGCCGGTGGTCGGCGGGGCCGCCGCCGACACGGAACGTCGCGGTGAGGTCATCGAGCGCGTCGGTTGCGCGGTCCTCGTACTGTAATCGCGCCTGGTCGGGCGGCGTCTGTTCGGGCAGGACGTGATAGCCGAGTACGGTCACGGCGACCGGCTCGAGCAGCGCCGTCAGTCCGGGCGAAACCGACTCGCCCTCGAGGATCGCCAGCGGAACGAGGACTCGTGTCGCCGTCATAGTTCACCTTTCAGTGTCACGTCGCGAGCGTAATAGGCGTACCAGCCGGCGGTGGCGAGCATGATTCCGAGCCCCACGATCTGCGACGCGGGCTGCATGAAGCCGATCAGGGCGAAACTGCAGAGCGCACCGAGGATCGGTACGGCTGGATAGCCGGGCACGCGAAAGTCGGGATCGTACCACGCGGGTTCGTTTCGACGCAGCGCGAGTAGCGCGACGCAGATCAGTCCGTACATGACGAGGTGGAGAAACGAGGCGACTTCGGCCAGCAGTTCGACGCGGCCGGTCGCGGTCAGCACGAGGATCGGACCGCCGGCCAGCCCCAGCGCGACGTGTGGCGTGCCGTACCGGAGGTTGATCCGGCTCGCGCCGCTGGGTAGCAGCGCGTCCCTCGAGACGGCGTAGATGGCCCGCGACGTGCTGAGGATCGACGCGTTGGCGCTCGACATCGTCGCGAGCAGGCCGCCGAAAACGATCGCGACCGCGCCGGCGGTGCCGAGATAGTGGCGACCGACCTCGACCATCGCCGTCTCGCCGAGTTCGGCGAGGCGTTCGCTGCCGAAGGCGCTCGTCGCGACGAAAATCGTCACCACATAGAGGACGCCGACGACGAGCACGGAACCGACCATCGCCAGCGGTAGGTTCCGACCCGGATTCCGCATCTCGCCGGCGACGGTCGCTACCTGCGCGAAGCCGAGGTACGAAGTGAACACGAGCGCCGCGGTCGTCAGAATCGGCGTCGCGCCGAAGGGCGCAAACTGCTCGGGTGCGGCGGGCGCACCGACCAGCCCGACTGCATCGAGACTGCCGTAGGTGAGGAATACGGCGAGGATCGACAGTAACAAGGCCACGATCCCGTTCTGGAGCTTCGCCGCGTTCTCGGTTCCCGTGACGTTCAAAACGGTACAGGCGGCGCCGAACAGCACGGCGATCGGAATAACGAGTCCACCGCCGGCCGCGATCCCGAGTTCGGCGAGCGTGTCGACGGCGTAGTAGCCGAAGCCGACCAGATAGAACGCCGTCGCGAACACCAGCCCGAACCACAGCGACAGGCCGACGACGGCGCCCGCGAGCGCCCCCAGTCCGCGCGAGATGAAGTAGTAGCCGCCGCCGCTCTTTGGCATCGCCGTCGCCAGCTCGGAGGCCGGAAGCGCGACCAGCAGGGCGACGGCCGCCCCGATCGCGAACGAGCCCGCTGCGGCGGGACCGGCCTGACCGGCAGCCAGTCCCGGAAAGACGAATATTCCCGCGCCGATCATCGTCCCGATACCGATCGCGAGACCGCCGGAGAGCCCGAGCGTCCGCTCGAGTTCGGAGTCGTCGGTGATCGTCGCTTCGTCGGTCTCGACCGCGGACTCGATTCGAGGCGCCTCGCCCTCGACGTTCGTTCCCCTGGCCGACGGCGGATCCACTCCCATATCGGGCGTACAATCGCCCATCGTATACTCCTACTGTTCCGCGTCGTGACTGCCGATTCGATCGATCGCCGCTCCAGTCAAAACAGGAGGCCACCGAGCGGGACGTCGCTCTCGGGTTCGACGAGCACCGGATACTCCTCCTCGCCGGGGACGCAGACCGTCAATACTTCAGATTTGAAGCCGGCGATCCGCACCGAGCCGAGGGTCGTCGCACAGAGTACCTGCCGCCCCTCGAGTTCGGCGGGTTCGTAGTGGTGGTCCAACTGCGCGGCCGACTGCACCTCGCCGTACTCGCCGAGGTCGATCCACAGTTTCGTCATCTTCGACTTCTCGGCTTCGGGAAATGCGTCCGCCTCGAGCACGTTGCCGACGCGAATCTCGACGTCGAAGGGGTTCTCGACCATGCTCCGCGCTAACGAGCGTCTACCGAATGAGTGTTCGGGTTTCGGTCGACGAGGGAGCTTAGCCGTCGACGGCGTCGAGCGAGTCCGCCTCGAAGGCGTCGGCGTACTTCGCCAGCGTCTCCTCGTAGCCGGCCACCGCGCGGTCGTAGGTCGCCTGCAGGTCCTCGAGGGGCGTCTCGCTCGCGTCGACGCGCAGGTCGTTGTACGGCGGCTCCCAGTCGTGGTCTTCGGTCGTCTCGACGACGACGGCGGCGCTCTGGATCGTGAGTTCCTCGCGCTTGTCGCCGCCGACGACGTCGCCCGCGGCGAGGGCGTCGATCAGCCGCTGTGCGAGGGGGTCGGTCTCGACGTCGTCTCGGACCGCGCCGGGACCGCTCGAGGGATCCGTCGTCTCGTGGACGGCCGTCTCGGCGTACCGGTCGGCCGTGGCCTCGAGAACGCCGCCGTCGGTCAGCATGTTCCCGGCGACGGTGAAGTGGTCGCGCTCTTCGTGGCCGAACCAGCCGACGCAGTCGTCGCCGGAGAAGGCGAACGTCCGCTCGCGGTCGACGCCGTGGACCTGCCGCTGGGCCGCCCCGTCGTCGGCGTTGAGCAGCGCCTCCAGGGCGTCGTCGACGGCGAGTCCGTCCTCGACGTACGCGAGGCCGCGCTCGCCGAGGTCGACGTTGACGAGGCTCTGGGTCGCGACGGCGCCGTCGTCGCTCACGAACGGACAGAGCGCACCGACGCCTGGCAGCCGCGTCGTGACGGCGACGCCGAACCGGTCGTGGGTCTCGCCGTCGTCGGTCTCGTACGTCTCGCGAACGCAGATACTGAACGTCATCACCTGATACACTCCGCTCGAAGGGAAAAGTGGTCGGTCGGACACGGACCGATCGACGACGTCGGCCGCCTCGTCGGTCGCAAACGGGCACCCAACGATAGGTTCGTATGGGGGTTGACCTCCTCCACGCCCTGAAGGACGTGGAATCCGACCATCGGATTTCCGCCGGGTGTGGCGTTCGAGGTTCCAACCCGCACTCAAGGGGAACCGGTAGCATCTCGGAAGACACAGTCTTCCGACGGTCCGCGAGAGCCAAGCTC
>NZ_AOHZ01000072.1 GCF_000337215.1 Natronolimnohabitans innermongolicus JCM 12255
CCAGTTTGGCCATCGATGGCAGATGTCGAGCCGGGCCTACCGCTTGACCTCCGCCTGAAGACGGAGGTATGCGCTATCGGTCTGTATCACAGCGAACACGGTAGCCGAATCGAATCGCAACCGTACAGTTCATCAACCTAAACAGTTTGTCGGTCCCACTGCTCTCGCGTGCGACGGTCGCCCGCGTCTGCAGTCGCGGTTCGGAGACTGCCGGACGCGAGACCGACGAACGCCAGAGCCGACGCCGGCGTCGCGCAGGCGCGAGCGTGTCGGCAGTCGGAACGCTGTCTGACGTAAGAACTATACTGGCGGCGGCGGTGGGTAACGCCAATGGGACTTATGAGCAAAATCCTCGGCGGGGGCGATTCCCGGTCGGCCGAGGACTACGTCGAACTGGATCTCGACGACGTCTCGGCGAGTTCGGCCGAGGCGGCGATGCAGGTACATATCGCCGAGGTCGCCAGCCAGGCCGACGCCATCGACATCAAAGACGCCGTCTACGACGGCGACATCGTCATCGCGGATATCACGCGCCTGCGCACCAACGACAGCACCGTCGAACACATCGTCGACGAACTCCGACAGGTCGCCCACGAGGTTGACGGCGACATCGTCCGCAAGGGCGACGATCAGATGATCATCACGCCGACCGGTGTCCGAATCAGCCGCGAAAAGCTCGGCCAGCGGGCCTGAAGACCTCTTCTGGGCCGCGCAACCGGCGAATACGCGGCCGGTTCGGATTTCGCCGCCGCTGACGGACGGTAATCCGGTTTCAATCCGAGCGTTCGACCCGCCTTCCATTTGCCGACTCGAGCCACGGCTGTTCCGTTCTCGGCGGTCGCGATTGACCACCCGGTCTCCGTCGGTTTCCCCGTCGGAACTGCCGTCGGAGCGATCGCCGCGGCGCGAGCCCGAGAGGAACCGTGAGAAGAGACTGCGGTGTGTCCACTGTGGCGCGCGACGGGGTGTTTTCATCGGACGGGAATTCCGGTGTCGGGTTATTACCCGACGCGTGTAACGCCCTCTCATGACAGGATTTCGAGCGACGGTCGTGATTCAGGATCCTTCGGCCTGTCCGGTCGCCGACGTCTCGGCGACCGCGGACGCACCGATCACCGACGTGGCACGCTCGCGCGCGGCGACCGACGGCACGGTCGTCGAGGAGTTCGGCGTTGCGGCCGCCGCGGCGGGCGAGGCCGCCGGTGCCACCGCGGCGGAGTTGACGCCCGTCCAGGCGACCGACACCGAGACGGTCTACCGGTTCGAACGCGAGGCAAACGCCGAGTGCGCCTGCGAGGTCATCGAACGGACGGGGACGCCGGTTACCACGGTCCGCGCCGACGACGGCGCCCTCGAGTTGACCTTTCGCACCATCGAGCTATCGGCGATCGCCGACATCGTCGACGAGTTACGCGAGCGCTTCGGCGGCGTCGTCGTCGAGGAACTGACCCAGGATCACGAGTCGGCGACGACCGACCCGGTCCTCGTCGATCGTGGCCTGCTCACGACGCGCCAGCGCGAGATCCTCGAGACCGCCCACGAGATGGGCTACTTCGACTATCCGAAGGGCGCGAACGCGACCGACGTCGCCGAGGAAGTCGGGATCGCCAGATCGACGTTCACCGAACACCTGGCGGCCGCACAGACCAAACTGCTCGGCGAACTGCTCGAGGCGTAGCCGCCGATCGGACTGTCGGGCCGACGCCGGGTTGTGATCGTCGGGTGGATCGGACGCGAACCGACGGTTCTCGTCGAATGTGTCCGATCGAGTGCGTGCTACGAAAGCGAGCGGGGACCCCGCAAAACAACTGTTGGAAAACAGATCCGTGAATCGACGGGGAGATCGTATGGATTGCGTTCCAACAGCGACCAAACGACAATACTTTTCCATTGGCCCCGAAAATCCCACAGTATGGCAGACGACCTCAAGAAAGGGCTGGAGGGTGTCTTAGTCGCAGAGTCAGACCTCAGCACGATCGACGGTGACGAAGGCCGGTTGATCTACCGGGGCTATTCGATCGAAGATCTCGCTCGCGGCGCGAGCTACGAGGAGGTCGTCTATCTGCTCTGGCACGGCGAACTCCCGACCGAGGACGAACTCGAGGAGTTCACCGCGGCGATCAACGACGAGCGCGAGGTCAGCGACGACGTCCTCGAGACGATGGAACGACTCGCCGACGCCGGCGAGCAGCCGATGGCCGCGCTCCGGACCGCGGTCTCGATGTTCTCAGCGAGCGAACCCGAGACCGACGCCGAACCCGAGGATCTCGAGGCGTCGCTCCGGAAGGGCCGTCGCATCACGGCCAAGATTCCGACCGCGCTCGCGGCCTTCGAACGCTACCGACTCGACGAGGAGCCCCTCGACCCCCACCCCGATCTCGGACTGGCGGCGAACTTCCTCTACATGCTGACCGGCGAGGAGCCGAGCGACGTTCACGCCGAGACGTTCGATCAGGCGCTGATCCTCCACGCCGATCACGGCCTGAACGCCTCGACGTTTACGTCGATGGTGATCGGCTCGACGATGGCCGACATCTACAGCGCCGTCACCGGCGGCGTCGCGGCGCTCTCCGGTCCGCTTCACGGCGGCGCGAATCAGGACGTCATGGAGGTTCTCTTCGAAATTGACGAGAGCGACCTCGACCACCGCGAGTGGGTCGAACAAGCGAACGAAGCGGGACGGCGCATCCCCGGCTTCGGCCACCGCGTCTACAACGTCAAGGACCCGCGAGCGAAGATCCTCCAGGAGCGCAGCGAGGAACTCGCCGAAGAAGGCGACGAGAAGTGGTACGACTACACCACGACCATCGAGCAGTACCTCACCGAGGAGCAGGGGCTCACCGAGAAGGGCATCGCCCCGAACGTCGACTTCTACTCGGGGTCGGTCTACTACCAGCTCGGCATCCCGATCGATATGTACACGCCCATCTTCGCGATGAGCCGCGTCGGCGGCTGGGTCGGTCACGTCCTCGAGTACCAGGAGGACAACCGCCTCATTCGCCCGCTGTCGCGATACACGGGCCCCGAGGAACAGGCGTTCGCTCCGCTCGAGGAGCGGTAGGGACGGATCGTTTCGACGGTCGACCGTTTGGCCGCGTTCGACGATTTTTCGGTCGCCGTGACGGGTTTTATCCGCGATCTGGCTGTGACGAGGCCGATAGCCGAGGCTGTGGGACCACCGGAGCGAGCGAAGCGATTCACGCACCGAGCCGGGCGGTGACGTTCGAGCGCCCTCGCGGTCGTCAACGGACGGAGACGAGTGCGGTACAGGCAAGGAACTGGACGCCGTCGCTCCGACCGTGCAGCTATTCGTTTACGGGACGCTGACCGATCCGACGCGCGTCGAAGCGCTGCTCGAGGAGACGGACGCGACCGCCGCATTCGAGGGATCGGCGACGCTCGAAGGACTCGAGCGCGTCGAGGGCCGGTATCCCACGCTCGTTCCCGCTCCCGACGCTGATCCCGAGTCTTCCGTCGAGGGGCAGATACTCACGGTCGACGAAGCCGCACTCGAGCGTTTCGACCGGTACGAAGGTGTCGATCAGGGGTTGTACGTGCGCGTCGCGGTGCCGACGACCGACGAACGGAAACTCTGGACCTACGTCGGCGATCCGGATCGGCTCGGCGTCGACGCCTCCGACTGGGCGACCGACGACCACTTTCGCGACGCGATTCGACGGTACGTTGCACGGCACGTCACCGTGGGTGGAATTCACGAATGACAACCGTCTGCCGACCGTCTGACGATGCGGTCTTCGCCGCGCCCTCTGGCGGTTTCACTTTCGCCGCGGGGCCATGAGCTTTATATACTCTGCGTTCAGTTCTATACTCGCACGTCACACGCCGTGCATTCCCTGTATTCCCTGTCGTGTTGCCCCATTGGCAACACGCCGCTATCGGCGTGCCGTCAGGCCCATCCGTTCGGCCGACCGGACCCCGATAGTCTTTCAACGATACCCAACTAGCCAGGAGTATGCTCGAACTCTCCGATATCGTCGCGGCCCACGAGCGGGTCCGTGCGACGTCTCGACATACGCCGCTCGAGGCATCTCACACCTACTCGTCGATGACCGGCGCCGACGTGCGACTGAAACTGGAGAACTTCCAGCGGACCGGCGCGTTCAAGATCCGCGGCGCGACGAACCGGATCGCCACGCTCTCGGACGAACAGAAAGACGCCGGCGTCGTCACCGCGAGCGCCGGCAACCACGCCCAGGGCGTCGCGCTCGCGGCCACGCGATCCGGCGTCGACTCGAAAATCGTCATGCCGAAACACGCGCCGATCTCGAAGGTCAAGGCAACGCGAAACTACGGCGCGGAGGTCGTCCTCGAGGGTCGAGACTACGACGAAGCCGCCGAGCACGCCCACGAACTCGAACGCGATGAGGACCGAACGTACGTCCACGCCTTCGACGACGAGTACGTCATGGCCGGCCAGGGAACGATCGGCCTCGAGATCCTCGACGACTGTCCGGACGTCGAGACCGTCGTCGTCCCCATCGGCGGGGGCGGCCTCATCAGCGGCATCGCGACCGCAGTCAAAGAGCAAAAGCCCGACACCCGTGTGATCGGCGTCCAGGCCGAGGGCGCCTCGAGCGCCGCGGAATCGCTCTCGAAGGGCGAACGGATCTCGATCGACGAAGTCGACACCATCGCCGACGGCATCGCCACCCGAAGCATCGGCGAGGAGACGTTCCCCTACATTCAGGAGTACGTCGACGAGGTCGTCACCGTCTCGGATCGGGAGATCGCCGTCGCGCTGGTCTACCTTCTCGAGCGGTCGAAGACGCTCGTCGAGGGTGCGGGCGCGGTTCCGCTTGCAGCGGTTCTCTTCGAAGCGTTCGACTACGACGAAGACGAAGTCATCGTTCCGGCGCTCTGTGGCGGAAACATCGACCTCAACACGCTAAGCAACGTCATCATCCGCGGGCTCGTCGAGATCGGTCGATACCTGAAGATCCGAACCGTTCTGAAAGATCGTCCCGGCGCCTTAGAGGACCTGCTCGACGTCTTCACCGCCCACCAGGCGAACATCTACGCGATCCACCACGATCGCACCTCTCGCGAGGTCGAGATGAGCGACACGGAAGTCGAGATCGACATCGAGATGCGCGGACCCGACCACGTCGACGCGTTCCTCACCGATCTCCGGGAGGCCGGCTACGAAGTCGACGTACTCGCTTGAGAGTGCCGTCGTCGTTTGCTACCGGCGATCACCGCCACCGCAAATCGAGTCAGCGACGGGAACTTTCGGCACCGACTTTACCGGGTTTCTCGTAGGTTCGTCCGAGAACGATGTTCGATACGATCCTCCTTCCGACCGACGGCAGCGATTATGCCGAGGCCGCCGCGGAGACCGGTCTCGAACTCGCGGCGACTCACGACGCGACGGTCCACGTCGTCAGCGTCGCGGATTCGGGTCCGCTCGGCGACCTCCGCCTGCCCGGCGACGCGGCCAGCGCCAAAGAGGCGATTCGGGGCCGGGCCGAAGAGTACGTCGACGCGGTCCTCGAGCGGGCCGAAGCGGCCGACGTCGACGTAACCGGAACCGTTCTGCAGGGGCCGCCAGAACACGAACTCCTCGAGTACGCCCGGGACAACGACGTCGACCTGATCGTGATGGGGACTCGCGGTCGCGGCGGCGTCCACCGGATGGCGATGGGGAGCGTAACCGATCACGTGATTCGGTTCGGCGACATTCCCGTCTTCGTCGCAAACTCGGAATCGGCCGTCGAGCAGGAGTGAACCGCATCGGCCGCTGTCCGACGACCGTCACCGCACGATCGCGTTGATCGCCTCGGTTCGCCTCCCGATCGACCAGCCGAACAGCGCGAGGCCGACGTAGACCCCGATCCCCGGCAGGGCGTAGACGCCGAGGAGCAACTCCGGCGTGAACCCGAGCGCGTCGAGTCCCGCGGCCAGCAACACCGACACGAGAAAGAGCGCGAGGCCGATATCGCCGAGTCGCATACTCGGTAGCGTCGTCGGCTCCGCCGTGAGCCGCCCGACCGCGTAGAAGACGACCGTGTACGCGACCCAGCCGACGATCAGCGCCAGCCCGGTCATGAAGATGTCGTCAGGAAAGTACTCCGGAACGAACGTCCCGTGGATCACCACGGTAACGAGCGCCGCGCTGGCGAGCAATACGAACAACAGCGGTCGTCTGCGTTCACTCATTAGCGATACTGAGTGTCTCGTCGTCCATTACGGTACTGTTCTCGTCGGCGCTTCTATAGTAGTCAGTGAAACGATTACACACCGATCGCGACGCCGCCCTGCGATCGGGTGTGCAGTGACGTTCACTGACTACTCTCGGTGTTGGATGACGCTCACTCGAGGACGCGTCCGCGATCGTCGATTTCGCCGGCGACGATCCGCGTCGAGGAGATCCGTTCGCCGTCGTCGGCCAGCACGTACGGCGCAACGATCCCCGAAATCGGCTCGAGGCCGCGCTCTCGCCGTCGGTCGTTGACGTCCTCGAGTTCGGGTGCGGTCTCGGGGGAGACGACCAGCGCGTCGATCTCGGGGTCGTCCTCGGCGATGCCGTACTCGTTCTCGAGGCGGCGAAATTCGACGTCGCGATCCCATCGGTCGAGCGCTGCGAGCGCGTCCGCGACGGCGTCGCGGCGCTCGTCGAACGAGGGAATCTCTCGGGGTGTCGATCGCGTCTCCACGGCGAACTCGTCGGTCGTGAGCGCGACGACGAGGCCGTCCTCGCCGAACCGGAGCGCGTGTTCGAACAGCGTCCGATGGCCGTCGTGAATCGGGCCGAACGTGCCCGCGACTGCGACCTGCATACGCCCAGTACCAACGGTGGCGCCCATAGACCTATCACGTTCTCTCGACTGCTGAAAGCGCCGGCGGCGCGGCGGCCGTCGACTCGAGCGAGCGAACGAGCGATTATTTACTTCGGGCGACCGACCTCTGCCATGAACCGCCTCGGGGTCAAGCCCCGAGGCTTCTTCCCGTGGTTTAATCAGATACTCCCACCTGACCATCGGCAGGATAGCCTCGAACGGTCGGGTGGGTCACGGTCGGGCTGTCCACAAGCCCCGATGCCTGCCGTCGTCGTCCGAAAATCGGAGATTTTCGTGACTGAGCGGAGCAAAGCTCCGCGAGGTCCGCGAAGCCGAAGGCTTCGCTTGATCACGAAAGACTTCGTCTGTACGACCCCGAGGCACTCGGCCTGCTTTTTTGTAGATACGTTGCTTACGATACTGTCATCGTCTCCGGCGGCGGCCGACCTCGCGATCGTGTTCGTCGTCGGACTCGTCACCGCGCTGGCCACGGGATTGGGCGTCGCCCCCTTTTTCGTCGTCCGCGAGATCGCCGGCCGGTGGCTCGTCGTGTTATGGGGGGTCGCACTCGGAATCCTCCTCTCGGCGTCGGTGTTCGCACTGGTCGGAGAAGCCCTCGCGGAGGGGTCCGCGGTGCACGCTGTGGCCGGCGCGATCCTCGGAACCGGGTTCGTCGCGCTGTGCGATCGAGCCGTCTCGAACTACGATTTCGCGCCGCACGAACGCTCCGCGTCAGCCGTCGATCCGCGGACGATGGTGCTGACCGTCGGCGTGATGACCATTCACAGCATTCCGGAGGGGATCGCCGTCGGCGTCTCGTTCGTCGATCTCGGCGCCGAACCGGGACTGACGATCGCCGGCGTCGAACTACCCGCGCTGGCCGTCTTCGTCGGGGTGACGATCTCGATTCTCAACGTTCCCGAAGGGCTCGCTATCGCCATTCCGTTGATCGCCGCCGGGATGAATCGCTGGACGGTCGTCGGCTGGGCCGTACTCTCCGGACTTCCGCAACCGATCGGCGCGGTCGTCGCCTACGCGTTCGTCAGCACGCTCGAGGGCGCGCTCGCGGTGAGCTTCGGATTCGCGGCCGGTGCCTTGTGCTATCTCGCCGTCGCCGAATTTCTCCCCGCGGGACTCGACGCCGGTCGATCGGTGCCGGGACGCGGTCGCCTCGAACTCACCGTCGGCGCCGTCGCGGGGTTCGTCGCGACGCTCGCGGTCGTCGTCGTAATCGAAGGAATCGGCACCGTCTGAGCAAGAACGGTCGTCGCGATCGTCAGCGCTCGAGTACCGCGTCGGCCGTTACTACCGTCGCGAACTCGCCCTCGAGGTGGGCCAGCGCGGTCCGGTGGATCGTCTCGGCGTCGAACCGTTCGCCGTCGAACTCGCGGTCGAACGTCGCGGTCGCGTCGGCGACGACGATCGGCTCGAAGCCCAGATTTTCGGCCATTCGGGTGCTCGTCGAGACGCAGTGATCGGTCGTCAGCCCGACGAAGACGACCGTCTCGAGGCCGCGCTCGCGCAGCCAGTCCTCGAGATCCGTGCCGATGAAGGCGCTGTTGACGGACTTTACCATCGTCGGTTCGCCGTCTCCGGGCGCCGTCTCGGGCTTGTAGGCAAAGCCCGGCCCGTCGCCCCGGAGCGGCGAGTCGGGCTCCCTCGAGTCGTGGCGGACGTGGACGAGCGGCCGGCCGGTCTCGCGCCAGCGCTCGAGGAGGCGCGCCGCGTTCGCCTCGGCCTCGGGGTTGTTTCGCTCGCCCCAGCCGTCGTCGTCGAAGCCGGTCTGGAGGTCGATCAGGACGAGCGCGGCCGACTCGAGGCGGTCGCCGTCGAGCGCGCCGGCGTCGCTCCCGTCGGCGGTCATGGCAACCGCGCCGCCGGCTTCGGATGCGTTCGCGTGACCGTGATCGGGCACTCGTCGGGCGCCTGTGATTCGTCCGCAGAGAACAGGTACTGGGGCCACTCGCGGTCGGTCTCGACGCCCCAGTCGCCGAGGTCGGCGTGGGGACAGACGCCGTCGTACTCCTCGAGGCGATCCTGAATTACTTCGCGGGCGTGCTGGCCGGCGTCCGTGTCGGCCGTAACGTTGAGATTCTCGAACAGCGCCCGCGGCTGGAACGTGATCTCGAGCCCGATCGGGCAGTACCGGCTCTTTCGCTCCTCGTAGAACGGCGCCCGGCAGGTCGGAAACATGGGTTCGCCGCCGAGACAGAACTCCCAGTACGGGTCGTCGGGGTCGGTCGGAATGTCTTCCGGCCACGGCTCGGGATCGTGCAGGTGTAGCGTCTGAAGGATGTGCCACAGCGTCTCGTGGTAGTCACGTTCGGCGTAGGGCTCTTCGGGCGGCTTGAAGAACGTGACGAGCGACGCGCGCTCGGAGTGGTCCTGATAGATCTCGAGGTACTCGAGGATCCGGTCGCGAAGCGTCAACAGGTCGTCTGCCTCGCTCATCGACGGGACGGCCGTATACAGCGGCTCGCCCTGATGGACCGACTCGGCGCCGAAGAAACAGGGAAACGGCGTCCCGTTTCGCTCACCGAGCAGCCCCTCGCGGAACGTCCGCCAGTGGTCGGCCACCCACCCGGGCGTCTCGCCGGCCCGGACGCGGCGCTCGAGCGTTTCCTGGTCCATCAGCGACTGGATACCGGGCTCGTTCATTGTCGGCGGTTAGGATTTCGAACGTTTGTGCGTTTGGGTTCGATTCTCGAACCCCGTCGCGTCGCCGGCCGCGCTACTCGCTGTTGCTCGATACTCTCCGTCGTCGCTTACGCCCGTTCGACGGTCGCGCCCTCGCTTATGCTTCCGCCCTCGAGGATCCGCGCCCTGAGTCCGCCGCGGTGGACCAGCGCTTCCTGAACGCCGTCGATCTCGATGTGGCGCTCGAGGGACGAACACGGCTCACAGCGTTCGGTCCCTTCGCAGACCGCATCGCCGACGCGAAACCGTTCCCCGACGAGGTGGTTCAACGCGACGCCCTCGGTCGTCACGTTCCGGCGGTGGACGCCCGATTCGAGGGCGATGTCGTACTCGCGTTCGGCGCCGACGAGGGCCTCGCGCTCGATCAGCGTGAGGTCGCTTCCCTCGCGGTCGCTAAACGTGCCGTCGGCGTCGTAATAGCGGTCGCCCTCGAGGCCGCGACCGGCGACGGCCTCGGCCCGCTCGACGCGCTCCATCGGTTCCTCCTGTTCGGGTGCCACGTGGATCGCTCGGACTCGTCCCATACCGTGCGGTTCGACGGCGACTCGCGTAGCGTTGTCGCAATCGGCGTCCGCGACGTCGACTGCCGATCGCTCCGCTCGAGCCGGGACGAATTCGATTTCGCCGGACGCTGCGCCGACGCCGATGGACGCGTTCATGACAATTTTTATACGCGCCGAGTAAAGTCCGGATGGTATGACTGACACAGGAGTTCGCCGGCGTGATCTTCTCCTCACTGTTTCGGCCGGTTGCGGGGCGCTCGCGGGCTGTTCGAACATCCGCGTCGCCGGCTCCGGCTACGGGACGGCCTACGCGTACAGCTACGGGACCGACTGATCATGGCCGACCGAACGCCGCGACTCGACCTGGGAACGTTCGAACCGGGCGACGAGTGGGATCACACGGACACGGTCGAGGCCGTCGACGAGCACGCGATCGTCCGCGGTCCGATCGCCGATCGGCCGGCGTCCGGCGAGTACGACGACGAACTCTACCACGCGACCGATCAGGGGATCACCTGGCGCTGGGACGACGCGAGCGGCGACTGGGTTCACTTCGGCGGCACCGGCAGCGCCGACCAGCCGGTGCCGGGGACGAGCCACTTCGCGGAGGCGCGCGTCGAAACCGCGACCGTCGAGTCCGCGGCCGTCGAAGCCATCGCCCTTGAGGACGCCGACGTCGAGTGCGCGACGATCGCACACTCGCGAAGCGAGAAAACGCCCGTCTGGAACGTCGAAGCCCACGGAATCGACGGCGACGGCGAGACCGAGGTCGGCCAGGCCGTTCACGCGCTCCTCGAGGACGTCCACGAGGCCGGCGGCGGAATCGTCTACTTCCCACCCGGCCGCTATCTCCTCGAGCGGACGCCGCTGATCGGCGACGACACGATCCTGCAGGGTGCCGGCCGCGCGACCGTCTTCGAGGGGCCGCGCCCCGACGACGAGGTGGGACGGGCCCTGCTGTCCAATCGCGGCTACGACGAGTCGGGGTACGACGGGGCCTCCAACTGGGCCGTCCGCGACGTTCGCATCGACGCCCCCAAGGCCAACGGCATCCTGCCCGCCCACGCCGAACGCGTCCGACTCAAGAACATCTACGGCGATCGCATCTACTTCCATCACGTCGACGTCGTCTCCTCGAAGAACGTCGTCGTCGACGGCTACTGGGCGACCCGCGGCGGCGAGGGCGGGTCCGACGCGCCGATGCAGTTCGACAACCAGACGGCGGGGACGGCGTCGAACACGATCTGGACCGGCAAGACGGAGGTCCGCGTCGAGGACGACGACACGCCGACGCGCAACTGCACGCTGGCGAACTTCGAGATCGATCCGGAGAACGAACCCGACTACGGGGTCCACCTCCACCGCGACGGCTCCGAATCGATCACGATTCGGGACGGCTACGTTACCGGCTGCGGGCACTCGGCGATCCGAGCCGACACGGGCGACCTCGTCTCGGGTCTGACGATCGAGTCCGTGTCCTGTCTCGAGAACGCCCGCGGAATCTCGCTGGGCCAGGTCGGCAGCGGCCGTCGAGAACTGACGATCAGCGACGTGACGATCCGAACCGACGACGACGGGCTGGCCGCCGGCTCCGGCCTGTACGCGGCGGGATTCGACGGCGCCTCGATCTCGAACGTCACCGTCGACGGCGCGTTCACGAACGGCGTTCTCTTCGACGACATGACCGACCTGAAACTGAGTACCGTCACGGCGACGGGCGCGAGCTACCAGGCGTTTCGGTTCCGCGAAAACGTCGATGCGACGCTCACGACCGCTCGAGCGGCCAACTGCGGCGACGCGGGCGTCTACATCGGTCCCGGCAGTCGGGTCGCCTACGGCGGCATCACGTTCGACGGCGTCGGCAGCGAGGTCGATATCGACACCGGCGGCGAGACTCGAGCGTGGATCACGTCTTGATCGCCTTCGACGGCGATTCGGCCGAGTTCGAGGCGTGTCACCGTCTCTGTTGGCGTCTCGAGATTTCGATTCGTCGTTGCGACCGCCTCGAGGCGCCGACCGGG
>NZ_AOHZ01000073.1 GCF_000337215.1 Natronolimnohabitans innermongolicus JCM 12255
TCCCGCGGCGCAACGCGCCGCGGTTCGACCATTTCTGGCTGGCCCTCACACCGTTTCCGGCAACCAACCGCCGTCGACCTCCACGTTCTACACCCACCTTTTTACTTCGTCGGGGTCTCTCACTCCGTTCGAGACCCACTCCTCGCAAAAATCTGGACCAAAAACGTCCCGCGGCGCAACGCGCCGCGGTTCGACCATTTCTGGCTGGCCCTCACACCGTTTCCGGCAACCAACCGCCGTCGACCTCCACGTTCTNTCCCGCGGCGCAACGCGCCGCGGTTCGACCATTTCTGGCTGGCCCTCACACCGTTTCCGGCAACCAACCGCCGTCGACCTCCACGTTCTCCCCGCTGACGTACTCGCTGTCGGGATCCAGGAAGAAGTACAGCGGCTGGACCAGATCCTCGAAGCTCGCGGGTCGGTCGCGGGGCAGTTCTTCGGGGAACTCGTCGGAGTTCTCGACGACGTACGGCGAGATGGCGTTGACCGTCACGTTGCAATCCTGCGTGTCGGCCGCGAGCATCCGCGTGAACATGACGACGCCGGCCTTGGCGACGAAGTAGGGGAAGTTCTTCGGGCTCACGAGTCCCTTCTCGCTCGAGGCGTAGCCGACGTTGACGATCCGGCCGTACTCGCCCTCGCGCATGGCTGGGAGCGCGCGCTTCGAACAGAGGTAGGTGCCGTTTACGTTCGTCTCGAGGACGCGATTCCAGGTTTTGAAGTCGATATCGGCCCAGTGGCTGGGCGCGAAGTCGCCAACGTTGTTGACGAGGACGTCGACCTCGCCGAGCTCCGACTCGACGGCCGCGAAGAGTCCGTCGACGCTCTCGGGGTCGGTGACGTCGGCCTGGATCGACGTTGCGTCGCTCGCGCCGCGCTCGAGCGCTTCGTCGACCACCTCGCGGGCTGCGTCGGCGCTCGTGTGGTAGTGAACTGCGGTCTTCGCACCGCAGTCGGCCGCCGCGAGCAGGAGCGCCCGACCGACGCCGCGTGCACTTCCCGTGACGAGCACCGTGCGATCCGCGAGATCAGGTCTGTCCATGCGCGTCCGTCCACGACGACGGAGAAAAAACGACCGAACCGACGGCGGTGGTATAGTAGTCAGTGAAACGATTTACACACCAATCGCAGGACGGAATTGCGATTCGGTGTGCATTGACTTTCACTGAGAGGAGCTGTGTTGAATCACTGACTCTCTGACTTCCAGTGAATGCTATGTTATATCCTCACACGTCCAACTGTACTTCGCGATGAGTTCACAAGTTACGCCTTCAGCGAAGTACGACGTTACGCTCGGGAAGCTTGGTGCGCGACTCGACATCTCTCGGACGGAAAACGAGGCGAACGTCGCCATCGTCGAGCACACGCTCCCGGCGCACACGCTGGCGGCACCGCTCCACCGCCACAGCCGTGAGGACGAAATCTCCTACGTGCTGGAGGGCGAGATGACCGTACTAGCCGACGATGAACTGACGACCGTTCCAGCCGAGGAGTCGGTCGTGAAAGGGCGTGATGCATGGCACACGTTCTGGAATGCGGGCGACGAACCGCTTCGATTCCTCGAGATCATCGCGCCGGGCGAGTTCTCGGAGTTCTTCGAGGAGATATCGCACGTCTACCCATTCGATCCCGCGGACGGGGAAGCACTCGCCCGCTTCGAAGAGATCTGTGATCGATATGACTTCGAGGCCGATCTCGAAAGCGTTCCCAAGCTCTGTGAGGAACACGGCCTCCAGATGTAGGGGGCAAGACGAACCACCTCCCACGGTTTTCGTATTTCATTCACGCTCTACGGCTTGTACGCGCTTTCTACCAGCTTCCGAACAGGTCGGGAACGGTGTGCGAGATACAGAGCGCGAAGCTTTTTCGCGTCGGGTTCGCCTTCGGCGGACCACTCGCGCAAAAACTTCGATGAAAAAGGCGGACGGCTCGCCTTCCGCCTCACCGTCCGGGAACCGCGCTCGCTTCGCTCGCGCGGAGACTTGTGGTGAATCCATCCTCTATATTCATCACGCCGGAGTAAACGTATCCGCGATCTGCCACACCGAAACGTATGAGAACCGACACTAATCCCTATGACTCCTACCGTGTCGAGAGACCGAGAACTACCGTCTCCGGCTGGCCCCGAGTGGCACGAGACGAGTTCCGGAGGTGGATTTACGGTACTTCCGACGGTAGTCGTTGTCATGGATACGAAACTCGGTACCGTGTTGCTCGCTATCGGCCCCAGCGATTCCGATCGGCTCGACGAACTGGCCGCGACGGTCCTCGAGGTTGCAGGCCCCGCCGACGCGACCGTCGTCCTCGCCCACGTCTTCACCCGAACCGAGTACGACGACGTCCTCTCTCGACTCGAGTTCGACCGCGAACGAGACGACGTCGATCCGAACGACGTCGCGGGCCGCCACGAGACGATCCTCGAGTTGCAGGCGACGCTCGAGGAGCACGACGTCGAGTACGCGACTCGCGGCGCGGTCGGGGAACACGGTCCGACGATCGTCGACCTAGCGACCGAAGTTGACGCCGATCGCGTCGTCGTTGGTGGACGGCGCCGGTCGCCGACCGGGAAGGCGGTCTTCGGGTCGACGGCCCAGGAGGTGCTCCTCTCGGCGCCGTGTCCGGTGACGTTCGTCCGGAACGACGACTTCGAGTGAGTCCGTCCGACTGGCTCCGGGACCGGTCCGGGAATACTGTGACGACGCGAACCCTTAAGCGGGTGGCACAACCACTGTGTCCCTATGGCGATCGATACGATACTGCTTGCCGTCGGGCCGATGGATACCGTTCGCGCTGAGGAGTTAGCCGAAACCGTTCTCGAGGTCGCTGAACCCCTCGACGCGACGGTCGTGATTGGACACGCCTTCACCGAGGACGAGTACGAGGATATCCACGACGACCTCGGATTCGACGCCCGCGTGGACGACGTCGATCCGGACGAGGTCGCCGCCCGACGCGCACCCGTGGGGGACTTAGAGGAACTCTTCGCCGACGCCGGCGTCGACTACGAGGTCAAAGGCGCCCTCGGCGAGGTCGGGAGCAAGGTCGTCGACATGGCAGTCGAGGTCGATGCCGACCGGATGGTCGTCGGTGGACGCCGCCGCTCGCCGGCGGAGAAGGCCGTGCTGGGCTCGGTTTCCCAGGAAATTATCCTGCAGGCGCCCTGTCCGGTCACCTACTTCCGCGATCTGGACGTGATGGAGTAGCGCTCGCTCGACTTCCGCTTTGTCCGCGTCGATACGCACCTCGAGCGCTCGCTCGACTTCCGCTTTGTCCGCGTCGATACGCACCTCGAGCGCTCGCTCGCTCGAGCGTCGCGTTTTTCCACTCGTTTCCGCGTTCGTGTTTCCCGCCCCATCCCGTCTACTCGTCGCTCACTCCGTTTCCGCTCGGCCCTTCCAGCGCCGTTCTTGGCGGCGCTCCCGAACGTGACGCTCGCCGTCGGCCAGCTCGTGACGGACGCGTCGCTCGAGCGCTCGCGAGTCCGCAAGCAGGTTCTCCTGGAAGTCTTCGACGACGTCGTAGGACCACCGATCGTCGTCGACGACGCCGCGAGGTAACAGGCCGTCGCGAATATCGTCGGCGAGGTCGTCGCGTCCGGCGTCCCTGAGGAGGTCTTCGGCCTCGCGTAGGTGATCCATTCCGTGTCCCGTCGCGTGGTGGACCGCCAGCAACTGCCCCTGTGCCCGCTGGAGCCACTCGAGGGCGAGTTCGACCTCGTGAAGCGCGTCACACTCGGTCCCGGTGAGCTCGACGATCGGTCCAGCCGAGCCGTCAGTCGGGGTGTCGTCGATGGCCATAGATATTCATATGTTACCACAGGTCATACATTTGTTCCCACGTTCGGCCACCATCGTTCCGTATCGACTGATTGGTCGGAATAACTACTCGTTCTCGAGTACGATCTGTGTAGTTAAGTACGGCGACGGGCGTGTCTAGGACGACATGGATTACTACGCGGGCGTCGATCTCGGCGCGACCAACGTCCGTGCCGTCGTCGCCGAAGACGACGGGACGCGGATCGGCGTGAGTCGCCGATCCACGCCGCGCGGACCGACGGGGATCGACGTGACCGAAGGCGTACTGCGAACGCTTCGCGAGGCGTGTGGCGACGCCGGCATCGAACCCGGCGCGATCGTCGCCGCGGGAATCGGTTCCATCGGCCCGTTCGATCTCGTCGAAGGCGCGGTGATCGATCCGGCGAATCTTCCCGACTCGATCGATCGCATTCCGCTGACGGGCCCGATCGAGAAACTCATCGACAGCGACGACGTCTACCTGCACAACGACACGACTGCGGGCGTTATCGGCGAACGGTTCCACGCCGAGCGAAACCCGGACGACATGGTCTACATTACGATCTCGTCGGGGATCGGCGCCGGCGTCTGCTGTGACGGCGAGATCGTAAGCGGCTGGGACGGCAACGCCGGCGAGGTCGGCCACTGTATCGTCGATCCGACCGGTCGACTGACCTGTGGCTGTGGGCACGACGGTCACTGGGAGGCCTACTGCTCCGGAAACGCGATCCCGAACTACGCCCGCTACCTCGCCGAGGACGATCCGACGACGTCGACCGACCTCCCGCTCGAGGGTCCCGACTTCACCGCGAAAGACGTCTTCGAACTCGCGGGCGAGGACGAACTGGCCGACTACGTGATCGACCAACTCGCCCACTGGAACGCCATCGGCGTGACGAACGTGGTCCACTCGTTTGCACCGATCGTCATCTCCTTTGGCGGCGCCGTCGCCTTGCACAACGAGGAGCTCGTGGTCGATCCGATCCGCGAACGCATCGAGGAGATGGTTATGTCCAACGTCCCCGAAATCCGCGTCACCGATCAGGGCGACGACGTCGTCCTCGAGGGGGCGCTCGCGAGCGCGCTGACCGGTGGAACGGGCGATCGCCAGCGGATCCACGACTGATACGGACTGCTGTCCGTTTGGCGTGTCGACCAAAACCCCAACGGGGTGTTCACTCCCGCCGATTGGGAATTCAACCCCCCGTTTAGGTTGGTCGGCTTCACTCGTTCGAACGAGGAGTACGACGATGGCTACGAATACGAGCGCCCCGGACGACGCCCAGCCCGAACGCGTCGACGGGTCCGAGGACGTGAAGTCGCAGTCACACGCACATCCGCAGTTCGAAACCGTCCTATCGTACGACGCCGGCTCGCAGGTGGTTCTCTGTGACCGTGAGAACACCGCCGCCTGGATCGCGATGGACGCCGCGGACGTCCGGTCGCGCGAGGAACTTCGCTAGACGAACTCGAGTCGTTTTTGCGCCGTCGTCTCGCCGCCCGGTGTCGCATCGGCCGCCGACCGACCCACTCGCCTGCAGCACGTCGTTATTTGGTCGCGCAGTTCGAACTACCGACATGGAGCGGAGAACCTTCCTGCAGGCCGGCGGCGCCGCCGGCGTCGCCCTCGGACTCTCGCAGGTGACGTCGTCGTTCGCCAGCGAACCCGCCGCGTTCGGCCCGGCGGGCCGCGTCGAGGTCACCGGCGCCGCCGAGGCCGTCGTCGGCGACGAGGGAGAGACGGCGTACGTCGCCACCAACGATGGCTTCGCGACTGTCGATATCACCGATCCCGACGATCCTGCCATCCTCGAGGAACGATTCCCGCTCGAGGTCGACGGCAGTACGCTCACCAACGTTCTGGACGTGAAAGTCGACGGCGACCGACTCGCGGTCGTCGGGCCGGGCGAACAGACGTCGGCGGACGTCTTTCACGGATTCGTCCTTTACGACGTCAGCGATCCCGCAGAGCCGACCGTCGCCGCTGCTCCCTACGAGACGGAGTACCACATTCACAACTGCTTTCTCGACGGCGACACGCTGTATCTCGTCGCGAACAGTGTCGAGGTAGACGGCGTCGAGACGAACCCCCTCGTCGTCTTCGACGTAGGCGACGACGACCCGACCGAAATCGCCCGCTGGTCGCTGCTCGAGCGCGAACCCGAGTGGCGGGACGTTCACTGGCTCGTGCGCTACCTTCACGACGTCTACGTCCACGACGATATCGCCTACCTCGCCTACTGGAACGCCGGCACGTACCTACTCGACGTCAGCGATCCCGCCGCCCCGGAATACATCTCTCACGTGCGCGAGACCGACCTCGAACGGCAACTCGAGCTCCCCGACGACGTGGCCCAGCTTGGCCTGCCGGGCAACGATCACTACTCGGCGGTCGACGACACCGGGGACCTCCTCGCGGTCGGCCGTGAGGCCTGGGCGATCGACGGCGCGGGACCCGACGAGCCCGGCGGGATCGACCTCTACGACGTGAGCGATCCCGCAGAGCCGACGCAACTGTCGTCGATCGACGCCCCGGAAGCCGACGACGCGACGTACTACGGCGGCGAGTGGACGACCGCCCACAACTTCGAACTACGCGACGACCGGCTCTACTCGTCGTGGTATCAGGGCGGCGTCAAGATCCACGACGTGAGCGACCCCGCCGATCCCGTCGAACTGGCACACTGGCACGAGCGGGACACCGCGGCGTTCTGGACCGCACGCGTCGCCGACGAGGAGACCATCGTCGCGAGCAGCACCTCTCAGGTCCCCGAGGCGGATACCGAGGGCGCGCTGTACACGTTCCCCAGGGATTCATCCGGCGCGGGCGCGTCAGCTGACGACGAAACTCCCGGCTTCGGCGCCCTCGCCGGAACTGCCGGACTCGCCGGCAGTGTGGCCGCCCTCGAGTGGCTGCGTCGCCGCGAGAACGGCGGTGAACGCTGAGCGGCGCGGCGACGATTCCTCGCAGTCATCCAGTGGTTTCCGCTCGCACCTCAAAACCGTCAGGATCGTTCCTGATGGACGCTAACAGGCGTCAAAACCTTATTCACCGTTCGCGCTCCTAGTCCGATTCATGACAGACACCGACGCGGTATCCGACGCCGATTCCGACGCGGAAAGCGATGGAGAGCCGTCGCTCCAAGAGCGCGTCGAGAAGTGGCTCAGCCGGGAGATGCCGATCATCCAGATGCACGGCGGCACCAGCGCCGTCCGGCAGGCCGACCCCGAAAGCGGCGAGGTCATCATCGAACTCGGCGGCGGCTGCAAGGGTTGTTCGGTCAGCGACGTCACGACGGGCAACATCCAGGCCGAACTTCTCACGTGGCCCGAGATCGACGACGTGACAGTTCGCGTCCCCGACGCGCGCGAGAGCCTCGGCGGTCCAGAACAGGCCGAATCCATCATGGGCGTCGACCGCACGGAAGGCGGCCGCGGCGACTGGGGGTCCTCGAACCCCGGTAAGGATCACCTTTGACGTCCTCCCCGCCCCTGAAGGGCGGATTCTGTCGTGGAAATCGGCCAGACAGTGCTTTTCCCGGCTGTGACCGTCCGGGAGCCGACCGACAGTTGCTACCGTGTGGGTAACGGTATCACGACCGGAGGTTTTGCGAAGTCCTATATCCTTTTACGCACCCGCTACGGAACCGTACACCAGTACTATGACGACGTGTGGACGCCTGCACGCGGGAGGTGACGGCCGTGAGTGACGAACACGACGAGGACGCCGAAACGGACGGCGGCGTCCGGGCGTATACCGTCCGGCTCGAACTCGTCGACGAACCCGGCGAACTCCTCCGCGCGCTCGAACCGATCGCCGAAAGCGGCGGGAATCTCCTGAGTATCCACCACGAACGCGGCAGCATGACCCCGCGCGGACACATCCCCGTCGAGGTCGACCTCGAGTCGCCTCCCGAGCGGTTCGACGACATCGTCGACGCGCTGCGCGATGCCGGCGTGAACGTCATCCAGGCCGGCGCTGAACACTACGGCGAAGAGATCAGCGTCGTTCTCGTCGGCGACCTCGTCGACACCGACCTCTCGGATACGCTCTCGCGGATCGAATCGACGGCCGACGCCGCCGTCCGCGACCTCTCGCTGTCCGCACCCGACGGCACGGAGGCCGTCTCGAGCGCCCGCGTGCGACTCGCCATCGACTCCGGCGAAACCGACGCGGCGCTGTCGGCGATTCGCTCGCTCGGCGCCGACAAGGAACTGACTGTCGTCGAACCGCTGCTCGGCGGTGAGGCCGCATGAAACTCGCAATCCTCGGCGCCGGTGCCGTCGGCCGTTCGGTGGCCGACCTCGCCGGCGACTACGGCCACGAGGTCGTCGCGCTCGCCGACTCCTCGAGCGCCGCTGTCGATCCCGACGGGATCGATATCGACAACTGTCTCGAACGCAAGTCCGGCGGTACCGCCGTCGGAACGGCCGATCCCGACGCCGTCTTCGAGACCGACTACGACGTGCTCGTCGAGGCGACGCCGACGACACTCGGTGACGCCGAGCCCGGCTTCTCGCACGTGAAACGCGCCCTCGAGGACGACCGCCACGTCGTGCTCGCGAACAAGGGTCCCGTGGCCGAATGCTACGAAGACCTGCGCGCACTCGAGGCAGAGAGCGCGGGGTCGGTTCGGTTCGAGGCGACCGTCGGCGGCGCCATCCCGGTGCTGTCG
>NZ_AOHZ01000074.1 GCF_000337215.1 Natronolimnohabitans innermongolicus JCM 12255
CCGTCCAGCGAGATCCCCGAGCTCGGGAGCTTCGCCATCCGCGACATGGGTCAGACCATCGCGGCCGGCAAGGTCCTCGAGGTCCACGACAAATAAATGCAGCAGGCACGCGTTCGACTCGCGGGCACGAGTCCAGACGACTTAGACGACATCTGCGACGACGTCCGCGAGATCGCGAACAACACCGGCGTCAACCTCAGCGGTCCGATCCCGCTGCCGACGAAGACCCTCGAGGTGCCGACCCGGAAGTCGCCTGATGGCGAGGGCACCGCGACGTGGGAGCACTGGGAGATGCGCGTCCACAAGCGCCTGATCGACCTGGACGCCGACGAACGCGCACTCCGACAGCTCATGCGCATTCAGGTGCCAAACGACGTTTCGATCGAGATCGTCCTCGAGGACTGATCCGAGGCGATCGCGGTTTGCGGTGCGTTTTCACCGTTTTCTTGGACGTGCGTGCGTAGCGGTTCGCTCGTCGTGTCTACTTTTGCTCTCGGCCGCCATCGCTGTCTTTGCAGACCGACGGCGGGACTTTTGGTCGTTGCCACCCACTAGCCGGTATGGTAAACGGCTCGTCGCGATCGGGATACGGCTCCCAGCCGCGGGCGGGAACGGGCGGGGGCTCGAGATCAGGCCGGGGTTCGACGCCCTCCGACGAGGGCTCGAGCGGTCCGGTTTTCGAGTTGCTGGTCGTCTTCGTCGCCGTCTTCGTCGTCCAGGGAGTGACCGAAATCCTGGGGATCATGGTCGGACTGTTCGTCCTCGCGCCGCCGCTGACGACGAACCCGTGGACGATCATCTCGAGCGTCTACGCTCACGGCGGTCTCGGTCACCTCGTTTCGAACAGCCTTGCGCTGATCATTTTCGGCTGGCCCGTCGCGCGGGCGACGACGCGACTACGCTTTCACACCTTCTTTGCGGTGACGGGGGCGGTCGCGGGCGTCTCGCAGATCGTGCTGACCGACGTCGCCGCGTCGCTGCCGTTCATCGCCGTGACGCCGACCGAAGGCGTCATCGGCGCCAGCGGCGCCGTGTTCGCCCTCTTTGGTTACCTCGTCGCCTCTAACCGCCTCTCGGCCAGTCTGGCCTCGTTCGTCGACGTCCCGCGGTGGCTCTCGATCCTCGTCTTCCTCGGACTCGCAACCGCCGTCACGATCGCGACGGGAGCGCCGGGCGTCGCGTTACTGGCTCATTTCACCGGCTTTTTCGTCGGCTTGCTGGCCGGCCGGGCTCGAGTGTTACACGTCGGTTCCCAAACCGGATCGAAACGCAGCGTGTGAGTCGCCGTCCCGAAGTGAAAACGTATTTTTCTGTCAGCTGTGAACGGAAGCTATGGTCAGCTCTCGACTCGAGCAGACGCTCGCCCGCGCCGACGAGGAACTGTCCCTTTCGTGGGCGGTCGTCGCCGCCGTAATCGGCGTCCTCGCGGTTCGACTCCTCCTCGACGGAACCGCATCGCTCGAGGAACTCCTCCGTCTCGTCGGCTACACGGCGGCGGTCGTCGCCCTCGCCGTCGATCGCGTTCGTCAGTGGAGCGGCACCTGGTTCCTGTGGGCGCTGCTTTGCGTCCACTTCGCGACGCTGTTCGGCGGGCTCGTATCGGTGGCGCTGCTGGTCGCCGCCGGCGGCTTGGCTATCGTCGGCGTCCAACACTGGCGCGGCGAACTCGAGTTGTGAACGGCCGGGTCCCGCGCTCGCTCGCGGTCGGTATCTTTCCCCGTGGTGATCCCTGCCGTCCCGTCCGCGAAACACAAGGTACAAATAGATCTCGCGGGTAGGAACGTGCGAGGGCTCGTAGATCAGTGGTAGATCGCTTCCTTCGCAAGGAAGAGGCCTCGGGTTCAAATCCCGACGAGTCCATCAGAATTTTGTAACGTTTCGAATTATCTGCTCAGTCGCCGCTGTAGCGACTGCATTCGAATTATGCAGTGAGGTTTCTCGCGTAGAAACCTCCCCTGAAGAGCGAGTGATTGCGCGGACGGGATTCGGGTCCGTGCCGTCCTGCGGTTTTATCGAAGGAAATCGGGGGTGGTCGGCGTGACGGTCGCGCCGTGGTCCTCGATCGGCACCGAGTCGACGTGCCGTCACTGCGGGGCGCACGTCTCGGATCGATTCTGCCGAGTCTACGGCGACAACAGCGACCGCGCCCACCGCTGTTCGGAGTGCGACTCGTACCGGCGGCTGACTCGCGGCTCCGCAGCTGGGAAAGCGCTCGCGATCCCGGACCCGGAGATCGCCGAGGGCCACCACGGAGGTGAGTCCGATGTCTGAGTTCGTTCCCGCCAGCGAACTCTACGACCTCGAGAGTCGGACGCCCATCGCCCATCCGGCCCATCAAGCGACTGACGCCGACGTTCGGCGTGCGCTCGAGCAGCGGGAGATTCGAACCGACGGCGAACGAACCTCGAGCGATACTGAACCGTGCAGAAATTGCTCGAGGGGGGATTACAACGTAAGAGACCACTCGTGGCCGCAGTCAGTGCATTCGAAATCGAATACTGTCTTTCCATCAGCGGCCCGTTTAGCAATTTGTTCGCCAAACCCATCACATTCCGGGCAGAGGGAGCTTATCACTGTCTTTGACTGTTACAACCGGTTGTATTTCAGCAATCTACCCAATTGTGTGGGTGGTTCAACTCTCGAAAGTCATCTAACCTCGCTTCAAAAGAGCAGACTACACACAAGAGGTGACCGATGAGCCGCCTCGTCGACTCCGACGAGTGCGAGCGGTGTGAGGATGCATCGGTTCCCGCGACCCAGCGGCTCTGCTCCAGCTGTGCTCGAGAGGTTCGGCGGGCTCGAGGTGGTCCGCTGTGAGTTCGCGACGTTCGGCCCTCGAGAGTCCGAAGGCCAGCGGTGACGCCCTCGAGGCGGAGATCGTCCAGACGGTCGACGCCCTCGAGATCGTCAGCGATCGAGTCGCCACCTGGCACGACGCGCGGACGACGGCCGTCCTCGAGGCGAGCCGATCGCTGCCGTTCTACGGGATCGTTCTCGTCGAGCCCGAGACGCCGGTCGAGATCAAAGGCTGCCAGATCGAGACGAGCAACGGTGACCGCTCGACTCGCGGACGGTTCTACGTCAAACGCGCGGCTCACGAGCAGCTGCTCGAGGCGGGCGGGATGTACCTGCTCGTGGTGTACCTGCCGCGGCCGAGGCTGCCCCAGGTCGCCCGCGCGATCGTGCCGGCGACGCTCGTCGACGAGTTGCTGGCCGGGCGGTGGTACGAGGTCGGCGGCTCGCGGTCGGAACAGGAGGTCGCGAAACTGTCCTGGTCGCACGTGATCGATCCGGCGGGCGTCGACCCGTCGGTGACCGTGGAGGGATCGCGATGAGCGTTGACGCCGATCGCGACGATCGCGACCTTGAGGGCGAACTGGCGAGCGCGAACGCTGGCCGACGCGGGATCCCGGTCGACGCGATCTGCGTGGGCTGTGGGCGGACGCACGTCAAACGCGCCAGTCCCGAGGAGATGGATCAGCACCCGCAGGTTGATCCGACTACCCTCGAGGCGACCGACTGCACGTCGTTCAAGCACGTCTGCTACCGCTGTGGCGGTACCGAGTGGTGGAATCCGATCGCCGTTCTCACCGGCCTGCTCGAGCACGAGCGGGGTGAGCAAGAGTGACCTCGGATCACCCGGCGACGGCCGCGCACGAACTCCGGGGCTACCTCACGTACACCGATTACGGCGATTCGCCGTACTGGCAGTGGGGAAAGGTCGTTTCGGCGTTCAACGGCGGTCGGAAGGACATCAACATCGACATCGACAACGAGCGATGGGTCGTCTCCGTCGGCTACCAGGAAGGCGGCCTCGAGCCGCGGCCGTCCGACGCAGTCGACGGGAACCTTCGGGAGTACCGCGTCACCGCACACGGCGAGAAAGAGCGAAAGCTTCCGCTGCTGATTCAGCCGCGACTCGATTGGTCGAGTGACCGTCGCCCGCAGTCCGTCCCCGCCGACCTCGGGCTCGCGACGAACGTCAAACTCGAGCAGTGCGTGAATCTCGACCCCGAGGAAATCGAGGAACTGATTCCGCGCGTGCTACGCACGATCGCGAAGAAAGCGGGCGTCGACTGGCATCCCGAGTACTTCACCGGCACGCCGCACGAGTACTCTCGAGTAACGCAGTACGAGCGGTATCTACGCGCGGATCGGGAGTACGCGCGAAAAATCGTCAGGAGCGACGGCATCTTTCATCGCCTGTTCCATCTGCTCGCCGACCAGGAGGGATCGAAGATCGTCTACTCGGCGGACAATCGTGACGTTGTGGGCTACAATCACCAGCTTCGGTTGCCGACGCGCGCTGTCTCGGAGATGTTCCCCGACGGCACCCGTCACGGCCTTCAACTCAAGCATTACCACCCCGAGCACGTCCGTAAGGGCGACACGGGTGACGACGGCGAACTCGACCCGCTGTACCATCCAAAACTCGGTGCGCTGTTCAAGAAGGGACTGAACGACGGCGCGCACCCCTGGCACGAGATCGACGACCTCACGCAGGAACTCGAGGAGACGCTGATCAACGTCCTCGAGTGGGCGGACGTACCGACGAAAGGCTCGACGTCGTTCGTTTCCGACTGGCATTTCGACGCCACCGAGCGATCAGAATACGAGATCGCGCTATTCGACGATCCGACGCCCGCGGTCGAAGCCGACCAGGAGTCCGTGTTGATCACGACGATGACCCGACTGTCCGATCGCGACCAAGACGTACTCGAGCGGGTGGCGCGAACGGACGGCGGTCAGGCGCAGGTGGGCGAGATCGCGGACGACACCGAATGGTCGACCTCGACGGTCTACCGAGCGCTGCGCAAACTCGGCGATCTTCTCGAGAACGAGAACGGAAACGTCTCGTTCATTTCGGCGAAGATTCGCGATCGCGTTCGCGAGCTCGTCGAGCAACTCGACGAGACTGTTGAGGCGACGACGCGAATTATCGAAGACACGCTTGACGTCGATCCGCACGACCTCGAGCGGAAGGGACGTGCGTGGCAGAACTGGTTGACGCGCTACGGCGCCGAGTTAGTTCGCGACGGGGAACAGCCGACCGAAGACGCAAAGATTCGCATTCGCGAGATCCTGAACACCTACAAATCGGTGAGCTACGATAACGTCGGTGAAGTTCTCGAGTACGGACGGATCGCCTGGATCAATGCGGGTCGCGATCCGGCGACGTTCGACGAGGCGATCGTCGTCTTCAACGTAGGCAACGGGAACACGATGAGCGGACGTGCTCGCGGGCTGATCGATCGCCACGCGCCGGGGTAGCTCACTCCGGTTGGTAGTGGCAACGCTGGTTCTCGTATCGTTCTTTTATAAGGAAGCGTGATTTTCACCCCGAACCCCCGTTTCAGTTGGACACCGCGTTTCGTGTGGAGCTACTTTTTTCCAGTCAGTAGTGCGTGTAACCCATTCGGCGTTCCCACCGGCTGCCAACATCCCCTTAGCGAGTGTGTCTAACGACACAAAATCAAAATATACACCGCCCCGCACAGCACCGCTGTGCCGAAAATTCGGCAGTTTTAGCGTTCAAATCACGTCTCTATTGCCCATACCTTGTTTACAAGAATTTCCACCTGAAGGACTTGAAACGGAGGTACAGAAACCATAATTATCCACTAATCAAAACCACTATCTATATTATGGATATCGAGACCGCGCTTACCATCGTAAGTCTATCCTTCCTTTATATAGCCTACAAGAGAAGAAGTTTAAACTCAAGAAAGTCGGTTGAAGAGGAGATGTGGTCACATCTTCAACCGGAATATCATATGACTCCAGGGGTGCTTATACAACAGTTTCCTGGATATACGTGGCCAGATGAATTCTATTTTACAGTCTGGGATGTAAAGGTAAAGGAAAGGGGTAGCAAGATGAAAAAATGGTTGCCGGGCAGAGGATTCCAAGGTACAACTCAAATCTTTATAGAATTCCATGGAGCAGAACCTCCAATAGAATCAAAGATTGATGATCCATACTATAATCGGTCAATTGTAACAGTGAAATCAGACTATAATAAGAGGGATGGAATGAAGATTATCTTCCAATCTGTAGATGCGGATTTTGTAGACCGATCTCTTAGGAGGTTAGCTAATGATATCACTCGTATTCATTTGGAGAGGGCAAATGAGGACTTATTGAGGAATTTGAATGTCCTGAACAGTTGATAGAGCTTCACATTCGGCTAAATACTGAGGTTAGGTCAAGGATTTATTAGGCTTGGTGGATCATTTTCTATCATGCAGAAGTATTCAACAGCGAATGGGGACGAAATTCAAATAATCGCACAAGACCCAGACTTGTCATTCTCAAGTGACATAGATATTAGATTATCTAGTCAGCACAATCAGCCGGGTGAACATGGGACAATAAAAAGTAGTTCTAATGAGATGCTGATTCAGAGACTATTCGATCAAGACATAATATTCGATATTATAATAAAACCATCTGGGTCGACGGGGCGGAAACAATATACGGGCTGCATAATCAAAGGATCGGGTTGGAAATGGGAAAGTACTGGAGGTCCATAGCTAAATTGAGAAGTACATAAGTCAGCCTCCATCGGCATTTCCTAAATCAGCTATTATCACATTTCCTCTGCCGGTTGTACGTCGACAGATCCAGTTTCCCGAATATGCACACGAGACGCGAAACGTCGTGTGCACATCCAGCGGCGATCGCCGTGACGAACCCCACGACCCCTCGGACAGAGTGATAGAAACACCCCTGATTATGGGCTGTGGGCCGGGTTGAGTGAGACGAAAAAACTAGGATCTGGTGGGTCGTGTGTACGAGTATGCGAATCCGAACCGACGGCGATTACGCATATCGCATGGACGCAATCGAGCGCGCAGCGAACTTCTACGACTGTAACAAGACGAAAGCCGTCGTCTCAGCCTGCGACGACGTGCCCCGGTTGATCGAAGCCGCCCGTGCCGTCCTCGAGCGCGACGACCTCACTCACGAGCAGCGCCAAGAGATTGCTGAGACGCTCTCGACTCGAGCAACGACATTCGAAGTAGAACAGTCGGTGACCGTTGACCGCGATTAGCAGCTATTGGGAAGACAACATCGTTATGAAGCGCTGAAGGCAGCAGGTACGTGTACAAAATGGCCGAATCTCCACAAGTATTATACTTCAGTATTCGAACTTACTTTCATGGGAAATAATGAGATACTTCTTGGAATTTTGGGCCTACAGATAGCCATTATTGCGGGAATAACTGCGATTCTCGAAGAGTTGGCTCCTGCAGCCGAAGGTGGAATGGTTGTTCTGATGTGGGCCAGCATTCTGATTACGCTCTTGGGATTTTTGGTCGGTAGAGTCGAGTAGTACTGGAAGATTTCGGTGTCTTCTTCACCTCCACTGAATGCGAGTTTCACGGCCAATCTGAACGAAAAAGCTGGTCTCTGTCCACTGTTAGAAGACGTCGTCGATCGCGATCTTCGCCTGCTCGGTCCCGCGGTGATCGCCGCCGCCGTGCCACCGCAGCAGCGGGAGGTTCGACGCCTGGACCATCTTGTCCTTGACGACGGTACAACCACTTCTCCCGTGCGGGCGATAGACGACGAAACAGTACCAGCCGTCCGCTCGTCGAAGCTTCTCGTGGTACTCGCGATAGACTTTGAAGTTCCCCGGTTGACCGTCGCTGTGCTTGAGCATGGTGCTCTTGATCTCGACGGGCGTTCCGTTTCCGAACCTGGCGTCGTGCCAGCTGGCCCGCTCGAGTTCGAACCGACGTTTCCGAGCCATCCGCTTTTCGCAGATCGTCCCGAAGTGGTTCGCTCGCTTCGATCGGTTCATCCACTACCTCGCGTACGCGCTCGTCGCGCGCCTTTCTTTTTTCCTCCGCTTGCTGCAGCGCAGGAATTGCGGCCGATGGGCCGTGCGTCGCGGCCCTGTCGGGCCGCGCCGCCCATAGCTACTGTAAACGGGGGTGCGTAACCGTAACCAGCGTACCAGAGCGGCGCCGTCATGCGATTACCTCCTCGACTTTGCCAAGCGTCTCGGCGTGCTTGCCGTCGTTGCGGTACTCGTTCCAGCGAGAATTGACCCATCCGTGGCTGTACGGGATGTATTTCGCGGTTTCACGATCCGTCATTCCCTCCTCTTTGCACCGGATTGCGGTCCGGATCGCGGTCATCTTTGCGGCCTCGTCAGCCTCCAACTCGTCGGTTTCGTCGCCGTACTGCGACCAGTTCCAATCGCTGGCCTCCTTCGTGTTGTACCGGAAGTCCGTCGGCGGGACGCCTTCGATCTCGCCCTGGATGTCTGCCAGCTGCGCACTCTTGATCGAGTCGGCGATGACCGCTTTCTTCTTCGAGACTTTCTTGACGATCGTGCCGACGCGCCAGAGCATCGGATGGATCGATCGTTCGCCGTGTGCGATGTAGATCAGTGCGCCGCCGTACTTGCGGATCTTGTACACCAGCGGCGCCATCTTCTGGCGGGTTTCGTAGCCCTGCTTTCCGGTGCCGCTGGCCGCCGAACTGAACTCGTCGCCGATGAACAGCTTCGGCCGCTGGCTGTGCTCGAGGGGATCGCCGTCCTGTTCGACCCACTCCATGAGGGTGCCGTAGTCGGGAATCCAGCCGTCCTGAACGTCGCCGTCGTCGTCTACCCAGCGATCTTTCTCCTCGAGGCTCTGGATGTTGGTTCCGAGTAGGGAGTTCTCTCGGTTGAGCGCCCGCCAGCGCTGCGCGAGGAGACAGGCGAAGTCGGTCTTTCCGGCGCCCATTTCGCCCAAGACGACGATTACCGGCGCCGGACCGTCGATGAGTTGGTCGACAGTACCGATCGCTTTCATTCCCGATACGTCCGCTCGCTTCGAGGTGTCTCCGACCATGTGCTTGATCGTCGGCATATCGCCGTTTTCCATCGCTCTGCGGAAGGTTTCAGTCCCTTCGACCATCCGGATTTGACGGTGTTTCTCGAGGTCTTTGCACTGGCCCGGCATCTTGTCGGGCCGCTCGGCGTCGGTCGGGTCGTAGTGGATCTCTCTGATCGACATGGCCCGGCTGATCGTCTCGTCGCGAACGATGCCGCCGTGATCGGCGATCTCACGGTTCTCCCGCTGGCCGAATCCTTCCTGGTACTCGCGCGCTTCGCCCGTGACGTGGAGTGCGTTCTCGTCAGTCATCGGTCCATCTCCATTCGGTATGATCGGCAAGAATCGGTGAGGTCCCCGTTTGCCGCTGTTTTGCGAGAACGTCGCCGAACCGTGCTGCCTGTCTGAGCGCGGTATTGGTCCTCCCGGTAGTGTTCGGTTCGTCGAAAACGAACACCGTTGGTGGCTCTACCGTCCGATTCCGTAGCTCTCCGTCGTGGATGTATCTCATTCTGAACCTCCGTTAGCCGCTGGTTCGCCCATGCCCATGCCGCCCTGCTCGATCGTGACCGGCTCGCTGCCGCCCGGCGCGGTCGCGTCGAAGTCGTGTTCGTACTCGCCGAGGTCGGAAATCTCGTCGGAACTCCACTCGTCGACGTCTTCCTCGGCGGCTTCGAATCGGTCCTTCACGCTCGTTTTCTGGGTCATCAGTCCGCGCTCGTCGGCCTCCGCGTGCGCGTTGATCGTATCCCGCTCGATCTCGACGCCCATCCGACTGATTCGACCGCGGAGTTTGTTGTACGCGATCGCCGTCTCGATGAGCTCGCCGTGGATGTCCTCGAGCATGGCCTTGACCGTGACCAGTTTCGAGTCGGCGATCTGCGAGAAGTAGCAGCCGGTGACGATGAGCGTCCCCGTCTCGCCCTGATCGGGATGCCAGTCGAACTCTCGAACCTCGAACGCTTCGCCGTCGTTCACTCGGTATGGGCTTGGGCCTTCGACCGTCTTGTCGTCCCAGACGCCCGGCTCGACGTAGTACTTCTCGCGTACGTCTTCCACGCCGTTGATGTGGTGTACCTCGATCATGCGCCGCTGTCGGAGCTTGCGCGCCCCCGTGACGAACAGGGCGAGCAGCGGCGGCCCCAGGAGCAGCGACGCCGCGAACATTCCTCGAGCGACCGGCGGCACGCCGGGCACCGAGGGTCGAATCCAGATCAACAGCGCGCCGAGTGAGACCGCGATCCCCATGACGATCAGCTGCGCCTCGGCGAGCAGGTACGTCAGGCGATCCGCCCAGGAATCGAACGTTCCGCTCGTATCGCTCACGCTTCGATCACCCCGGATTCCTCGCTGCGGAGCACGTAGACCGTCCCGATGGCCGCCAGTGCCACCGACATGAAGATGCCGAAGAACAGGCCGCTCTCCCCGCCGAACGTCTCGAACGGGTTCTCGTCGGCGTCGCTCGGATCCGACATCTCGCTCGTGATCCGCGCCGTCGTCCCCTGGACGGTGACGCCGACGGCCGACGCACCGTGAACCTCGGCTACGTCCATCGTGATCGTCGTCTCGCCCGGAGAGATCGTGTACTCCCGGTTGTACGGTTCGACGATGCCGTCGCTGTCGATGCCCTCCATTGCGTCCGTGACCGTGACCGTCTGGTTCCTGGCGTGGTCCGACTCGAAGGTGATCGTCGCCGTCCCGTCCTCGAGCTCGTACTCGAGCACGCGGAGATCGTCACCGAACGCGAGCTCGTACTCGGCCGACTCGTTCTCGGTTTCGTTGCTCGGCTCCTCCGCGATCGCGCCGCCGACGCCCATGCCCATCGCCAGCGCCAGCGCTGCGATGACGAGCACAAAACAAATCCGCCGCATGGTCACTCACCCAGTCCAGGGATAAGGTCAGTCACGAACCCGATCACTGCGAGGGCGACGATGCCGATGAGACCGAGACCGAGCCACGTTGCTCCGTCCGAATCGAGCGGATTCGGAAAGGTGATGTCAATATCAGGGCCGCCTTCTTCCTCCATATCGTCGGTCGTCTGTCGCTGTTCAGAGTACCACGCTGCCTGATCGAGAGCGCGGGCCGGATCGCGGGCGGTCTGCTCGTAGCCCGTGATCTGGTAGCGGTCGAGTTCATCGCCGTCCTCGTCCTCGATCGACTCGATCACAAACGAATCGCCATCTCCGAACGAGATCCGTTCAACGTCGTCCCCGTCGATAGCGACGAAAACGGCGTGCCCAACGTCGACCTCCTCGCCTGTCGGGATGAACGAGTTTAGTTCTCCAGCCGGGTCGATCTCGATGGTCTCGAGTTCGCCCGCGTCGTCGACGATCTCGTCGTCGAGCTGGTAGACGTAGCCGTCGTCGGTCTCCTCGAGTTCGTCGCCGGGGATCGCGGCTTCGTCGTCTTCAAACTCGAGGTCGTAAACCGATTCGGGGAGGAATGAGTCATCGTCGATGACCAACTCTCCGTCGTCAAGCTCGAACTCCCACGGACTCAGTTCCGACCAGTCCCAGTCGAGATACAGCACGCCCTCGAGACCGTCGTCGATCTGGTCGGAGTCGGACGACAGCGTGACCGTTGTTTCCGCGTCGGCTGGAGGAGCGAGGCCGAGGCCAGTTAGCTCGGCGTGGAGCCGGGTCACTTCGTCGGCGTCCCCGAACTCCTTGATGTAGTCCGTGGGAGAGAGGATGTCAACAGCCTCTATTTCGCCGCTATCAACCTCTTCATAAATTGAATCTATATATGAGTTTATCCCGCTCTGAACCTCAGACTCAACCTCTCCAATAGCGTCATGCAGACGTTCCCAGTCATTGGTCTCATCCTCAAAATCTAATACCGTCAGAACCGCACCATCAGGCGCCTCAGCAGTTATTTTGGTCGGATAGAAGCGAGACGCATCACCTGGGTCGTAAGTTCCGAACACTGCGCTGTTCGGATCTATGGAGACAGGAGAAAACTCAATAGCATCGGAGTCGGTATTCGCATCACCGTTTTCAGCAACCCCCTCATATTCAATATCAAGCGCATAGATCGTTTCCGTCTCGCCAGTGGCTAACTGGTAATCGTCTACTGAGACAGAGATCCCTGTTAGATATGCCTCCTGCAATTCATAATCACGATGGTTTTGTTCGACGCTCTTCTGTAGGAGATTGTTGATACTGCTCAGCTGTCGCTGTGGAATCGAAGAGAGCAAGGACACCGCGTCAGCGGTGTCCGTTAG
>NZ_AOHZ01000075.1 GCF_000337215.1 Natronolimnohabitans innermongolicus JCM 12255
AAAGTTACTGCGGAAACCAGGAAGAGAAGCGCTCAAACACGCTGTCAAAGCGACGCTGTGATATCAACAAAGTGCTACACAAGAGCGTTGTTCGAAGTCGCCCTCGATCGCAAACACGTCCTCGGCCTCGAGGCCGTCCGCGGTCTCGGAGAAATCCGTGGAACTGAATCCCGATCCGGCTGTCTCCCCATCGACATGATTCGGACCATCCGACGGGTCGCCTTCGGGGTCGATCGAACTCCAGTCATCTGATATCTCGTCCATATCAATAAAATTCGAGAAGTGGCGCAACAGGTCGAAAATATATTCATTCCCTTGCCGAATGTAATTCTTCTCCCGACCTGCGAGATAGTCAAGCGCCACATCTATCGAGGCAGATCGAACGTCATTCACTGGTGCTCCGTTGTCGATCTGCCGGAACGCCTCTGCGCGGATCTCTCCCCAAACCGTCCGTGCGAGTGATCCGTTAGACGGAGACGATGGCTCTACCCAGTCATTGGTCTCACTGAGAAACCCGTGCTGTAGCGACTCGACCGACTCGAGCGACTGGTAGATAGACCAGTGCAGATTGGACCTGGTTATCTCGTCTACGTCCTCCTCGCTGTAGCCGCTCGAGAAGAGCGAATCAACGGTATCGTACAGCATCGCGGCCGGGGATAGCTGCCGCGCAGAGAGGGCGGCCGCCCTGTCGGTCGCGCCGATCGTGCCCGCCCCCGCCGTCGCGATCGCCGCGCCGGTCGCCGCCGACGCCTGGAGGAACCCGCGCCGATCGAGCGAGCAGCCGGGCTCGACCTCGTGGGCCGTGGGCTGTGGGCTGTCTGCCGACATTTAGAACGCACCTCCGAGAACCACGAGCAGCGAGAGAGCGAGCGCGAAGGCCGTCGTCATGATTCCGACCGCTTCGAAAAGCTCGTGCGTTGCGTCGCGCAGCGGGAGCCGTCGGAGTAACTGAAAGTCGTTGCCACCGTCCGAACTGAAAACGTTGAAATCCATTGTCTGAAGCTCTGAACCGCTTACTTGTACGCGATAACGTAGAACGCCGCCCCGTTCAGGAACACCGTGAACCAGCCGACGTACCACATGCTTTCGAGCGTCACCGTCACGGCCGGAACGAGCGCACCGAGCACGTTCAGGATGACCGCCAGTAACACGACAACCGTTTCCACATCCGTCCAGTCTTCCGGCGTTGACTCGTTCGTGAGCCACGCGACGGTCAGAATTCCGATCGAGAGCATGAACGCCCAGGTGAACTCGGTTCCGTGCGCCGAGTAGATCGGATCCGTCAGCGCGAAGTTCAACGGCTCCGAGAACTCGAGGGTGCCGACCGCGCCGATCGAGAACGACGCGAGCACGAACAACGGCGCGAGAATGCTGTCTGTCAGGTCGATACCGTCTTCCTGACGAATTGAGTCAGGAACGTACTGCTGCGGTAGGCTGAGTGCCATACGACGCCCGGTTTCCCCGATGTGACAAAATCCTCAGGGAAACCACCGCAAAACCTTGGGAGAATATAGGTTCACCAAGTTTTATGAGAAGTGGGGTTGCCCGCCGAGTATGGCGCTGAACAAACTTCGGCAACTGGACAGCGACTCAATCGGTATTACGCTCCCCAAGGACGATATGCGGGTTGAAGGGCTAATTGATGAGAACGGCGAACTCGACGGTAGCTATCACATTCATATACGGCACGTTGGAGAAGGAGAGTGGACTCTTGAGCTTGTTGATGAGATAGCTATCTGACCAGAAACAACAGTTGAAACACAGGGTGCGAAAGGCTATAAAATAAAACTTCTACAGACTGTTAGTCGTCGTAATCGTATTCTTCCACGATAGCGTAGTTATCGAGTCCGAGTTCGTCTAACTCGTCGTCGCCCTCGCCTTCGTTCGGCTCGCTTCCACTGTAGGCAACTACCTCAATAGAGTTATTATAAGCATCTGAATGGTTGAATTCGTACGTTTCACCAGTCGTAGTTAGGATGCCTTCGTCGTCATCCTCTCCAACGATAGTAGATCCATTCCAAACAAAGACACCATCCGCATCAGTAGTACCCTGCATTTCTACCTCGAGGTAGTCGCCGCTCTGATCCTCGCCCATTGCAGCCTGTGGATCAGGGTCATCTGGACCCATGTCCAGCACGAATGCCGCGATCACTGCCGCCAGAATGACGGTGATTGCGACCATCAGGATGATCCCGATGACGGGCGATACTGCTCGTTCGTCCTCGCTGCCAACCAGCTTGTTTCTGTATTTGGTTAGATCCATGGTTGTGGTTCGTTCCGTGAACGCACCCGTGAACGGTGAGAAGACTTATTCCGGGGACCATGGTAGTCGCCCGTGGCGCTCGAGGGGGATTGGACTGTTCCTCGGCNTGAACGGTGAGAAGACTTATTCCGGGGACCATGGTAGTCGCCCGTGGCGCTCGAGGGGGATTGGACTGTTCCTCGGCGTCATCTTCTCAACGTCGTCCGGTGCTGATTGCAACCAGTGGAGTACTGGTATATATAATTATCCGATAGTATGAGATACTGGTAGTTTGTGATGTTAGAAAGGCTTTCAAACGTGATAATCAAGGGCGTGCTGTGAGGTTACAGCGCCGCCTTGAGACGCCGCCGTCTTGCGATTTTGTGTTTTCGGCCCAATCACGATAGACTTTTTAGTAGAGTTGGTTGACATTCTGTATGGAGTGGGACGCACCGGTCCTCGAGGCTCGCGATCTCGCGCGCACCTACGACGGCGGTGCGTACAGTGACTCGTGGGCCGCCGTGCTCGACTTCCAGGCTGTTCTTCGCTACGCCAACACGCATCCGAACAAGGGATCGCACGCGATCTCGAGCGCGCTCGAGATTCCCCGTGGTCGCGTGCGAAGTTGGGTCGGGTACGACAGCAAACCGGACGCCGTGCACGGCATCGAAGTCGCCCGCGAGTACGGCTGGCTCGAAGCGACCCCGCGCGACGACACGTTCCAGGCGCTGAACGCACTCGTTGCGAACGTCTTCTCCGGTGGCTCGATCTCGACGCGGTCATTCGCCCCATCGTTCGCACTGAACCATCGCGAGCACCGCTCTCACGTTCTCGAGACGATCGACGCTACCGGGATCGACTACGAGTTCGCCCACGAAGACGATGACTCGAGGGCGACCGAGGTTCGGCCGACGGCCGACGGAACTGTTCTCGGACGAACGCTCGTCGCGCTCGGTGCGCCGGTCGGTCCGAAGGCGGAACTCGAGCGTCTCTCGCTCCCGTGGTATCTCGACGAGGCGCCGTTCGAGGTTCGCGAGATGTTCGTGTTGGCGTACCTCGCGAATCGGGGAATCCATCACGCAGGGAAGGATACGATCCAAATTCGGGAGGAACGCCCGCAGCGATATCGAGACGAGCTAGCATCCTTTATCGAAGACATCGCGAAAGAACCAGTCACGTCCACCGAGCACGGGATCACGATCTCGGCGGACGCTGCTCGCTCGCTCGGACTTCAGCCACGATATCGGAACCCGAAGACGTCGTTCGAGTGAGAACGATCTACTGTTCCAGGTCGTCCGCGTCGAGTTCGCCCTGGAGGTACGCACGACCTCGGTCGGTGATCTGGTAGAGACCGCGGTCCTCGTCGTAGTACTCAACGAGCCCACCCTGTAGTAACGCGCGGAGTCGCCGCCTCACGTGCGATATTTTGTAGTCGATATTCGCCTCGACTGTGGCCGGGTTCGCGACGAGTGGCTGATTCCCTTCGTTCAGAAGAAACTCGAGAATCGCGTCGTCGGCTCGCGTCATCCAGTCCACCCGTGGCCGTCGCATTCGCTCGTCATGACACAGAACATCGTGTTAGAAGGATCGGTACGATGGTATTTGTGTATTGTTTGGCCCCTCATAGTGCATTGTTTGATGCACTAGTTTGAAGTGGCCCCCGTGAGTGGGTGAGCGCAACGGAAGCCAGACGGACCCGCCGGTACCCGGTCGGGTCCTCGTCAGAAACGCGGACCCGGTGTTAGGGGCACCGGCCCGCCTGGTTTCCGTACCAAAGCTACGGAAACATGTACTCGCGCGACCGCGCGGGGGAAAAGTCCCCCGATCGACTGCATCTGCCGGGCGTCGGCCCACGGCCCACGCTCACCGGAAAGGGCTTCGGAAATCACCGTTTCCGACAGTATCGCTCTCGAGAGACGATCAACGACCCGTTTGCTGCTTATCGGAAAATCGGAAATTCCCCTCAGAGAACTAAGAGGGATGGGTCGAATCGTGATAACCAGCCGACGGACAGCAACCGCACGCGCCCCCGCTCCTACACAGTGGCGCGCGCGGTTCGTCCGCGGTCCCACTACTGTGAGACCATGCACGCAATCGAACGCAGCCACGGTAAACGTACCGGATACTGTAACGACACCGATACGCGCCCGCTCGAGGTGGATCGATGACCGACGAGTTCCACGCTTTCGAGCGCCAGGCCGACGCGATGGAACGACAGGCCGCCGCCCTCGAGGCGATCGCGACGGAACTGCGCTACCAGAACGCGGCGCTCGTCGAGACGATCGACACGATCGACCAGCTGGCCGAACACGTCGACGACCACCACGTTTCCGAAACCGAGCCGCGGTCGCGATCGGGCACCGCGCTCCAGACGGCGATCGCCGATCGGCTCTTCGAACGCGACGACTGCGAGGATGGGCCGATGAGCGCGCTTCGTCGCGCGGAACACTGGCAGGAGCGTGATGGACAATGAGCCTGTTCGGCACCTGCGAAGACTGCAGCGAGTCGGCAAACCTCCGGTACAAGCCGGATATGTCCCACGACGCGCAGGCTCGCCCCTCGATCTGCAACCGCTGTCGCATTCGGCGCGAGGAACGGATGCTCGAGCAGGTCCAGGAGGAACGGCCTGTTCCGCCGCACGTCCCGTCGGTCCCGGAGGAGCGTGGTGACGGTGAGTGAGGATCTGCAACCGCTCACGCCGTCCGAGGGCGTCGATATGTTTCTCGAGCACCGGAAGCCGAGCGTCCGCGAGTCTTCGATGCAGAACGCACGGCACCGACTCTCGGTGTTCCTCGAGTGGTGTGAGGAAGCGGAGATCGACAACCTGAACGATCTGACCGGACGCGAGCTATCGTTGTTCGTCAGCTGGCGTCGAGGCGACGTTGCCCCGATCACGTTGCAAAAGCAGCTGAGTAGCGTTCGGATGGCCCTGCGTTGGTGGGCCGATATCGAGGCCGTCGAGGATGGGCTCGCGGAGAAACTTCACGCGCCCGAGCTGCCGGACGGCGCCGAATCCCGCGAGGTGTTCCTCGAGGCCGACCGCGCGAAGCAGGCGCTTCGGTACTTCGACCGCCACCACTACGCCAGCCGCGATCACGCGCTTCTCGCGTTGATCTGGCGAACCGGGATGCGCCGCGGTGCAGTGCGCGCACTCGACGTCGGGGATCTCGACGAAGATGAACAGGCGATTCGCGTCGAGCACCGACCTGACACCGAAACTCCGCTGAAGAACGGTGACAGCGGGAGTCGGTGGGTCTACCTCGGTCCGCGGTGGTTCCAGGTCCTCGACGATTACGTCACCAATCCCGACCGGAAGACCGTTGTCGACGAGCACGGTCGCCGACCGCTGTTCACGACGCGACAGGGAACGCGACCGACCGGCCACTCGATCTACAAGTGGATCATTCGCGCGTTGCACCCGTGTACGTACGCGGAGTGCCCGCACGATCGGACGCCGTCCGACTGCGAAGCACGGGGCGGAAACTCGAGTCCGTCGCGATGCCCGTCTGCGCGATCGCCGCACGCGGTCCGTCGCGGAGCGATCACGAACCACCTGAACGAGGAAACCGCCCCTGAGACGGTTAGCGAACGGATGGACGTCTCGCTCGAGGTGCTGTACGAGCACTACGACGCGAGAACTGAACGAGAGAAGATGACGGTCCGACGCCAGGACGTTCCGGAGTAAAAATCACGACCCATGATTTGCAAAACTACACGACGAAACGGGATTCGACCATCCCGACGAGTCCATAATTCTTCGCCGCGAACAAACTCGCGAGCGGCACGAATTATCGTCGAAGTCGGAATTTGAAGCCCTGGAAATCGCAGCGTGAGCGAAGCGAGCGATCGTCTTCCTTCGGTTCAAATCCCGATGAGTCCACTTCTCTTTGCTCTCTCACTCACTCCAGGTAGTGGACCCGCCGTAGTCACACTCGCTTCGCTCGCGTGACCCCCCGGCGAGTCACGAGCTCGTGCCGAGAGTCCGTCCGTGAGCGTCACAACCCTCTCGCCGGGACACGAGGACCTCGAGTGGGACTGCTCGAGCACGACGGCTCCCAGTTTTCGTACCTTTCGGATTGCCTCACGGTTGTCAGTTAGCGGACCGATCGCCGTCGAGCCAGTCGACGAGCCGGTCGACGACGACGTCGGCGACGGTCTCGGCGATACGGTCGGGCGAGTCGGTCAGGTCCCAGACGTACTCGCCGTTGCGGGTGACGGTCACCCACTCGACGTAGTCGCCGCGATCGAGCTCGAGGAGGAGTTCTTCGAAGACGCGTTCGTCGAGTCGGCAGTCGAGAAGCGTCTCGACGCGGCGAGCGAGCTGTGACGTCGTCGCCAGAACCCGCTCGTCGGTCGTCTGTACCGGGCTGGACTGAATGGAGGGGGTGGGCGGCCGATTAGCCATTGTCGATCGGTTGGAAGTGGAGTACTATTAACGCTGGTGGTAGTCACGGCTCGAATAGTGTACTCGCGATGGGCACAGTCAAACAGAACTGGTTCCTACCGAGTCGTCCGTTTCCCCTCGTCTCACTTTAGTTGCGTAAATCACAGATGGCTCGCTCTCTACCATTGTTACACCGTTCATAAAGTTCTGTTAGCTGCGTTACTAGATGTATAAATAACCGTAATTATTATTTATAGTAACTGTGTAGCAATATCTCATGCGGTATGTGACATACGTTCTCACGCCTGAACGGGGGTACTTCGATCCGGGGGAACAACTCCTTCGCGACCACGGCGTAACGCTCCAGACGATTCAGGATCTCGACTATCTGACCGACGGAACGATCGTGACGCGACGCGAGATCCGGGGCGACCGCGACGCGATCACGCGCGCACTCGAGCACCCCGATGCGAACATCCTCGAGTACTCCCTGTCGGACGTCAACGGGAGTACGGTCCTGCAGATGCAGTACGAGGCCACCGATCTCACGCAGGACGTCCTCGAAATCCACCAGCGCCACGCGGTGTTGCCGGATTATCCCATGGAGTACACCGGACCGGACAACAACCAGCTTCGTATCTCACAGATCGGCAGCGAGTCCGAGTTACAGTCGCTGATCGCCGAGACGCGACGGATCGTCGACGTGGAGATCGAACGCCTGGGCCGGTACAATCCGGCCGACGGCGAGCGATTACTCGATCTGACTGACCGCCAGCGGGAGGTACTGTCCGTCGCGATCGAGGAAGGATACTATCAGGAGCCACGCGAGGTGACCTATCAGGACATCGCCGACCGTCTCGAGTGCTCGGCCGGAACGGTCGGCCAACACCTCCGCCGTATCGAATCGCGATTGATGTCAACGGTCGCTACCGGGGGACCGACCGACGACACGAGAGCGACGGGCGACGATTTGACGTCGGGGACGGAGCCGAAACCTCACTCGAGTCGCTGAGCCGAAGCCGACGACGGCATCGGTGCCCGCGGTTACTCACACGCGGTGAGCGTCGCCCCCGAATCGTTAGGTGCTGGCCGTCGTTGTCGGTCGTATGACAACCGTCTACGCGGCGCTTCGAGACCGCCTCCTCGTGTACACGAACGACGACGATGCGGCGGACGGCACCGACGCGGATACGTCCGGCCGGACGGCGACCCGCCTCGAGGGCCACGACCTCGAGTGTGTCGCCGCGTCGCCCGACCGTCCCGAGCGCGTCTTCGTCGGCACCTTCGAGGACGGGCTGTTTCGGACGCGTCACGCTGAATCGGAGCCGACCGACTGCGAGTTCGAACGTCTCGAGACCGACTTCGTCAGCGACGCCGTGACGGCGCTCGCGATCAGCCCGCACGATCCGGACGTGGTCTACGCCGGCACCGAACCGAGCCGCGTCTACCGCTCGACCGACGGCGGCGACTCCTGGACAAAGCTTTCGGGGCTGACCGACCTGCCCTCCGCCGACGAGTGGTCGTTCCCGCCGCGGCCCCACACCCACCACGTCCGCTGGCTCGAGGTCGACCCGTTCGACCGCGAGCGCCTCTACGTCGGCGTCGAAGCCGGCGCGTTCGTGCTGAGCACCGACGGCGGCGAGAGCTGGACGGGGCGCCCGGAGGGATCGCGACGGGACAATCACACGCTGGCGGTCCACCCGGACCGAGAGGGGCGCGTCTACACCGCTGCGGGCGACGGCTACGCGGTGAGCGACGACGGCGGCGAGAGCTGGTCTCATCCGCAGAACGGCCTCGAGCACACCTACTGCTGGGGGCTCGCCGTCGACCCCGGCGATCCCGACTCGGTCATCGTCTCGAGTGCGAGCGGCGCCTCGACGGCCCACACGGCCGAGCGAGCGGAGTCGTACGTCTACCGTCGCGCGGGCGACGAACCGTGGGACCGACTCGAGAATCGGGGGCTGCCGACCGGCGAGGGCGTCGTCCGTGCCGTCTTCGATACGACCGGCGAGGACGGGGTCGTCTACGCCGTGACCAACCGCGGCCTGTACGCGAGCGAGGATTTCGGTGACTCGTGGACGGAACTCGACGTCTATTGGGAGTCGGGACTCGAGACGCAGGCGCCACGCGGCGTAGTTGTGCTCGCCAAATGAGTGGGACCTGGCAGACGGTTGTTACCTGATCTCCGCTACGGCGACGGATGCATCGACCCGAAGCACCGTTCAGCGGTGCCCGCTTCGAAATCCTTTTAGGCGCTACACGGGGATAGTACTGTAACTGAGTGATATCATGGACGTCGACATCGTTTCCGAAACGGAGAATCCCATGTTGCATCGCACGGACGTGACCTTCGAACTGTCCCACGAGGACGCGACGCCCGAACGGCTGCAGGTTCGGGACAGTCTCGCGGCCAAACTGAACAAGGACGCCGACGAGGTCGTCATCCGCAAACTCGACACCAAGTTCGGCATGCGCAAGACCGTCGGCGAGGCCAAGGTCTACGAGACCGCGGACTACGCCCGCGAGGTCGAGCAGGACCACATGCTCGAGCGCAACAAGATCGGCGCCGACGAGGCCGACGCGGAAGCCGAAGCGGAGGAGGCATAAGATGGCACGACACGAACTCTACAACGACGACGGCACCACGGAGCGCGAACAGTGTCCCCGCTGTGGCGACTCCTTCCTCGCCGACCACGGCGACCGCACCCACTGCGGCAAGTGCGGCTACACCGAGTGGGAGTAACGACACCCCAAGCGTAGCGCGGGCGCTCGAACGCACCCCCGAGACCGCGACGCGAGCGACCAACCGGTCGTCCGTGAGCCGGTTCACGGGCGACTATCCGCTCGCTCGAGGCGTTCGAGCGTACGACTGAACTACCGACGACACGTGAGTTCTACCACCCGAATCCTCGGAATCGAAGGCACCGCCTGGGCGGCGAGCGCGGCGGTGTACGATTCCGGTACCGACGACGTCTTCATCGAGAGCGACGCCTACGAACCCGACAGCGGCGGCATTCACCCCCGCGAAGCCGCCGAACACATGCACGAGGCAATTCCGACCGTCGTCAAGACCGCCCTCGAGCACGCCCGCGAGACGTACGCTGGGCCGGCCGACGAGCCGCCGGTGGATGCGGTAGCCTTCTCGCAGGGGCCCGGTCTCGGGCCCTGTCTGCGCATCGTCGGGACGGCTGCACGCGCGTTGAGCCAGTCGCTTTCGGTCCCGCTGGTCGGCGTCAACCACATGGTCGCCCACCTCGAGATCGGGCGCCACACCGCCGACTTCGACTCCCCCGTGTGTCTCAACGCCAGCGGGGCCAACGCCCATCTGCTCGCCTACCGCAACGGACGCTACCGCGTGCTCGGCGAGACCATGGACACCGGCGTCGGCAACGCCATCGACAAGTTCACCCGCCACGTCGGCTGGTCACACCCCGGCGGGCCGAAAGTCGAGGCAGCCGCGAAAGACGGCGCGTACGTCGACCTTCCATACGTCGTCAAGGGGATGGACTTCTCGTTTTCGGGGATTATGAGCGCCGCCAAGCAGCGCTACGACGGCGTCTCCGCGAGCCAAGCGAGCGACAGTGGAGACCCGGCGGACGAGCACGGCGAATCCGACGGTTCGGTGTCGCTCGAGGACGTTTGCTTTTCCCTGCAGGAGAACATCTTCGGAATGCTCACCGAGGTCGCCGAGCGCGCGCTCTCGCTAACCGGCAGCGACGAACTCGTGCTGGGCGGCGGCGTCGGCCAGAACGCCCGCCTGCGCGAGATGCTCGAGACGATGTGTACGCAGCGCGGTGCCGACTTCCACGCCCCCGAGCCACGATTCCTGCGCGATAACGCCGGCATGATCGCCGTCCTGGGTGCGAAGATGTACGACGCCGGCGACACGATCGCCGTCGAAGACTCTCGCGTCGACCCGAACTACCGGCCGGATCAGGTCGACGTAACGTGGCGGACGGACGAACCCGACCTCGAGCTCGGTCGCGAGGAGGGGACGGTCCAGGGCGCCGAAGCGCTCGTCGACCTCGAGCCCGAGGCCGGCCGCGTCAGGAAACGCCGCGCGTCGAAGCAGTACCGGCATCCGTCGCTCGACGAGCGACTTCGACGCGAGCGGACGACGCTCGAGGCCCGTCTCACGAGTCTCGCGCGCCGCGAGGGCGTGCCGACGCCGGTGCTCGTCGACGTCGACCGACGGGAGGCGCAGCTGGTCTTCGAGTACGTCGGCGATCGAGACCTCCGAGACGCGCTGACCGTCGAGCGCGTCCGCGACGTCGGCCGTCATCTCGCGCGACTTCACCTGGCGGGGTTCGTTCACGGCGATCCGACGACGCGAAACGTCCGCGTGGGACCGACGCGGACGTACCTCATCGACTTCGGCCTCGGCTATCACACCGACCACGTCGAGGACTACGCGATGGACGTTCACGTCTTCGATCAGAGCCTCGTCGGCACCGCCGCCGACCCCGAACCGCTGCGCGAAGCGCTGCGCGAAGGCTACCGCGAGGTCGGCGAGAAACGCGTCCTCGAGCGCCTGCGCGACGTCGAGGGCCGGGGACGGTACGTCGAGTAGACGACCGGCGTGTCGGCTGTTAGTTCTCAGTCACTCGTCGAGACGTCGTCCGTCTCCGACGGCGCGTCGGGTTCGGTTGCCGTCGTATCGAGACCGAACAGGAAGTTACCACCGCAGAAGCCGGTCGCGACGTTCTGGAGAAGGCCGGCTCCTGCGATCGCAGCGATCACCGCTCGCTGGTACGCTCGTTGCTGGATCGCTGCTGCAGCGACCACGAGCAACCAGATCCCAAGTACGCCACGGACGATACGATCGATTCCGCCAACGTTTCGTTGCATACGGTCGCTGACGGACGGCGACGGCAAAAAGCTGTGTGATTCCGAACAGGTGGCGTCGAATCGTCTCGACACACCACTGCCCCAGTACCGGTAGGCACTGCCGATATCGCCTCCCTGCTGTGGCGACGATGGCCCAATACTCATATCAGGGGAGGACGTACGTCCGCTCATGGCAGACAAACCGACATCCGGTGAGATTCTGGGAGTCCCGTACAACTTCGAACGACCGAGCTTCGGACGAATGCTCTCGTCGTACTGGCAGCCCGGCGAAGGGATGCTCGTCGAGAAGCCCTTCGGCGTCGGCTACACCCTGAACCTCGCCAACTGGCGCTCGTGGATCGTCGTCCTCGTCGCCGGCGCGCTCCTCTGGCACCAGGAACAGAGCTCCTCGAGCCAGGAGCAAGCCGAGGAGGACGAACCGGTCGAGGTTATCGTCGACGACGACGAGAAGTAAGTCCCGGCCGTACGGACAGAATCCGTTTTCCGCGCCGCCCGTTTCAACGCCGATAGCGCCTCGCTCGAGCGTGCAATCCATCGGCGAACTGGATCGAACTCGCTATTTCGTAATGGAACGACGGATTGCACCGCTACCAGACCGACGTGTGGCGACACGTGTCCGCGGTGTCGCGGGCGGTGAACCGACGGCTATATTCGCCCGGAACCCACCGCCTCGAGTAGCGTATGGCTATTCGATTCGTCACGAGCAACGAGGGGAAGGTCCGCGAGGCCCGGGAGTACCTCGCCGATATCGAACCCATCGAGCAGATCAACTACGACTACACTGAGGTTCAAAGCGACTCGCTCGAGGAGATCGCCACTCACGGCGCCCGCGAGACGTTCGAGGCGCTGAGCAGCGACGAGCCGGTGATCGTCGACGACACCGGGCTGTTCATCGATTCTCTCGAGGGGTTCCCGGGGCCGTACTCAGCGTACGTCGAGGACACCGTCGGCGTCGAACGCGTCTGGCGGCTCACAAGCGAGGAGAAGAACAAGCGTGCCCGCTTCCGCACCGTCCTCGCCTACGCCGACGAGACCGGCACCGAGACGTTCGAGGGGTCGGTCGCCGGCACCCTCGTGGCTCCTCGCGGCGAGGGCGGGTTCGGTTACGATCCCATCTTCGAGTACAACGGCGAGACGCTGGCCGAGATGGACACCGAGGCGAAAAACGCGATCTCCCACCGCGGTCGCGCGCTCGCCGAGTTCGCGGAGTGGTACGGCGAGCGGACCGACGACTGACTGCGGTGGGGTCGGGCTACGCCCGCGGATCCCGATCCGGTCCCGGATACGCACCGCCCTCGACGGCTTCGTACAGGCTCTCGGGGTCGAACAGTCGGGCGAACGCGTCCGGCGGACGAACGCTCACGGAGACCCGCGACTGCAGGGAGAGCCCCGCTTCCGCGGAACCGAGTCCCTCGTCGTAGGACAACAGGTGTGCCGCCCGTCCGCGATAGGCCGAGGCCAGCGCCGGGTGGTCGCCCTCGGGATGGTCGACCGCGACGCGTTCCGCCTCCAATCGCTCGCGGTGGGCGGCCGCGAGTTCGGCGTCGGCGAGCGTCGCGACCAGGCGCTCGGTCCGCTCGAGCAGCGGGTCGCTCGCAACGAGTTCGACCCAGGAGTGGCGTCGAACGTGGTCGAGCGCCTCGCGTGCGTCCTCGCCGACGAGAAGGTCGGCGGCGAGGACCGGCGGATCAGCGACGACGCGTGCGGGATTCGGACGCTCAGGCATCGTTCTCCGCGCCGGTTTCAGCCGGTTCGTCCGCCTCGAGTGTGGCGGTCGTTTCTCGGACGTCCTCGAGTGCGACGTCGTGCTCGCTCGCTCGTTCGAAAAGTACACCCCAACTCGATGTCATCGGTTGTTCTTCGGCGACCGGACGCAAAAGCGGTCCGTCTCTCGCTCGGGTCGAAGTTTGATATAGCAAAGTGAAATTCAATAGTTAAATACACTCTCGAAAACGGGCTGCTCCGTTCGCCCGGAAGCGACCAGCACTGCGAACGGACGCCGTGACCCCTTCGATCGGCTTACGCGCGCCGGGAGAGCATCCAGAAGGCGATCGTGCCGAGTACGAACGCGACTCCGACGTTGACCGCGAGCCCGACCGCGCCGACGCCGAGGACCACCGCGAGCGATCGACGGTCGGAGACGGGGTCGAACGCCGCCCGCGCCAGTTCGATCGAGACCACGACGAGCAAGACGCCGAGGAGGGCCATGGGGAACGCGGCCAGCAACGCGCCGGTGGCCACGAGCGCGAGCGCGAGGTAGCCGACGCCGAGGATGACGTTTGCACCCCCGGTTCGAGCGCCGAAGGCGTACTTCCCCGCGAGCCCGCCGCTGCCGTGACACATCGGGACGCCGCCGATCGGCACCGCCGTGAGACAGGTCGCACCCATACTCGTCGAAAGCGTATCCGGTGAGACGTCCCGATCGTAGAGATCGCCACAGAGCAAGGCGGTCGCGATCGCCGCGTTGCCGACCGTCATCCCTAGCTGGGCGACGGTCCCCTCGAGGGCGGCACCAGAGAACGTCGGCGTCCCCGCGGGAAAGAGCGCCAGTTCGGGCACGCGCGGCGCGGGAATGCCGGCCGTCGCGACGGCCGCCAGTCCGCCGAGCGCAAGGACGACGAGCACGCTGGCCTGTCGGTAGCCGACGGCGGCGAGAAGCCCGACGACGGCAAGTCCGGCGACGGCGACCGACGCGTTACCGGCCGAGAGCCCGATCGCGGCCTCGAGCAACAGCAACGCGACGGCGAACTGGATGCCGCGGATCACGGGTTCGCCGACGATCCGCTGGAGTCGGCCGACGAGCCCTAACGCGCCGACCGCGAGCAAGACGCCGCCGGCGAGGAGGCCGGCCGCGGCGAGTTCGGGATAGGAGAGCGAGCCGACGATCGCCAGCCCGATTAGGGCCTTCATCGGCTCGACCGACAGCGGCATCCCGTAGTAGAGCCCCCAGACGATCTGAAAGACGCCGAATCCGAGCAGAACGTGAGGGAGGGAAACGCTGGTCGTCGCCGCCAGCGCGACGAGCAACGGCACTACCGTAACCGAATCACCTAGCGCACCCGTCAGTTCCGACGCCGAGAGCTCGAACTCGTGTTCGCTCGCATACGGCGGTGAATACGCCATCTACGGTCACTTTCGTGCTCAGATGCTTCACTGTTTCCGGTAATCAGTATTGGTTCCTCTCTCCGTCACGTGTAGGGTCGTCCGGTTACGAAATCGCCCGGTGGCGTTCGTGGGGGCTGCGAGACGAATCTCCAGCCGGGCGCTCGAGCGTCGTCCGTTTCGCTTCGTCTCGTTACGCTGCTGGTCGTCTCCCGCCTCTCGAGGGCGATGTTCGATCGTCTCTTGTCTCCCTCTTGCTTCCATCATAAACCACAAATCGGTATATCGAACCGGCCTTGCCGAGGTCGAGCAGGATCACTACCGCTAAGCCCCTTCGTTCGGAGGTAGCGACCGTGAGCGACCTCGGCAAGATCGATCGACAGTTCTTCGAGCGCCACGTCGCGCCGAACCTCGGCGCCGACCGCGACGACGTCGCCGTCGGCCCGCGCCACGGCGTCGATTTCGGCGTGCTCGATATCGGCGGGCAGGCACTGGTGACGGCGACCGACCCCGTCTCGATCATGCCCCAGCTCGGCCTCGAGCGCGCCGCCAGATTCGCCCTCGACCTCGTGTTGGCGGACGTGGCCGTCAGCGGTATCGCCCCGTCGCATCTCTCGATTTGCTTTACGCTGCCCGAGACGATGAGCGACGACGAGTTCGCGACCGTCTGGGAGACGATCCACGAGGAGTGTGCCGACCTCGGCGTGGCCGTCGTGACGGGGCATACGGCCCGCTATTCCGACCCTTCCCACCCCTGGGTCGGCGCCGCGACCGCGATGGCAGTCGGCGACCACGCGGACATCGTTCGCCCGGACGGCGCGCGACCGGGAGATCGGCTGCTCCTCACGACGGGGCCGGCCGTCGAATCGGTCGGCCTCCTGAGCACGCTCTTCGACGACCACCTCGAGTTGCCCGCCGACACCGTCTCGAGCGCCCAGGATCGACTCGAGGAAGTCTACTGCGTCCGGGACGCGCTGACCGCGGCCGCGGCGGGGCCCGTAACGGCGATGCACGACGTGACCGAAGGCGGGCTGGCGGGCGGGCTGAACGAGATGGCCGACGGGGCCGGCGTCCGGTTCTCGATCGACCGAGACGCCGTTCCGATGCGCCCCGGCGTGCAGGAAGTGTGTGACCACCTCGGGATCGATCCCTGGGCGATGACCAGCAGCGGCTCGCTGTTGCTCGCGGTCGATCCGGCGGGATCTGCGGACGTGATCTCGGCGCTCGAGGACCGCGACACCGTCGTCGCGGACATCGGCCGCGTCGAGGCTCTCGATGGCGGGACTAGCGACGACGGCGAGGTACTCGTCGACGGCGAACGACTCGAGCACCCGGACGTCGACCCCTCGTGGGCGGCCTACGCCGAACTGGCGGCGACGAGAGAGCGGCGATCCTGATCGGGAGAGTGGCTACGATTTTCGGAGGTACTGCAACACGCCGGCCACGTCTCCTTCGAGGCCCATGCCCTTCCACTCCGGGCGGAGTTGGTCGGCGATTGCCCCCGGGTCGTCGGTCGTCTCGGCGGCGTGTTCGACGGCATCGACCCACTCGGGAAGCATGGTTTCGTAGGTCTCGAGCCTGGTTGGCGCATCGGTCGCTACCCCGAAGTGCGGATAACAGTTTACGGCTGGCTCGAGCGAGCGAAGCTCGCGGACGGTTTCGACGGCGTCTTCGAGGTCGAAGCTCGGCGGCTGGGTCGTCGGACGGATCTCACCGTCGAACAGCATCCCGGCGGCGTCGGCGGCAAACAGCACGTCGGTTGTCTCATCGAACAGACAGGCCTGATGGGGTGCGTGGCCGGGCGCGTCGACGACCTCGAGAGTCCGGTCGCCGAGGTCGATCGCGTCACCGCCGGCGATCGAACGGGTACGATCGGCGGGGACGACCTCCGGGTCGCCGTACGGTTCCGGCATCCCGATCGCGTCCTCGACGCTCGCTTTCAGCTTCTCGAGGAGCGCCGGATCGGTAAGGAAATCGATACCGCGCTCGTGGCAGTGGACGGTAGCGTTCGGACAGGCCGCCGCCAGTTCGCCGGTTCCGCCGGCGTGATCGAGGTGGACGTGCGTCGGGATCAGATGGGCGAGCTCGTCGCGTTCGATGTCGAGTTTCTCGAGTGCCGCGAGAACGGCGTCGGGCGTCGTGTCGGCCGTTCCGGTGTCGACCAGCGCCGGCTTCGGCGTATCGAGGACGTACACTGCGAGTTGGCCGGGTTCGCCGAACAGACGGCCGTCGACGCGATAGATCGATTCGGTGCCGGGGACGCGTTCGACGTCAGGATCGCGCTCAGTCACGGCTCTACAGTCGGACCGTGACGTCTTGAATCCCCGTCGAAACTGACTCGGCGCCGGAATCAGCGATTCGGAGACCAGAAGACTGATTCGGTAACTGACTGGTATACTGTCGGACCATTACCGCTTAGTATAACCGGTCTATACGTTCTCGCATGAGAACGCCAGCACCCAACGTGCGCCCGGTTGGACTGACGATCGCGGGCAGCGACTCCGGTGGCGGCGCCGGCATTCAGGCTGACCTCGCGACGATGGCCGCCCACGGCGTCTTCGGCACGTCGGCGATCACCGCCGTCACCGCCCAGCACACTCGCGGCGTCGAGTCCTCCCACGTCCTTCCGCTCGAGGAGATTCGCGCACAGATCGACGCCGTCACCGGCGACTTCGACGTCGGCGCGGCGAAGACGGGTATGCTCGCGACGACCGAAATCGTACAGACGGTCGCTGACTACGCGCGGGAGTTCGACTTCCCGCTGGTCGTCGATCCCGTGATGGTCGCCACGTCGGGCGACCGACTGCTCGAACCCGAGGCCGAACGGGCCTACGAGGATCTGCTCGGCGCGGCGACACTGGCGACGCCGAACGCCGACGAGGTCGAAGTGTTGACCGACGTGACGGTCACGGACGAGGCGACCGCCCGCGAAGCCGGCGAAGCGATCCTCGAGACGGGCGTCGACGCCGTCCTCGTCAAGGGCGGCCACGTCCCCGGCGAGCGGGTTCGGGACACGCTCGTCACGTCGGAGACCGTCCGCACGTTCGAACATCCGCGCGTCGATACCGACGCGACCCACGGCTCGGGCTGTACGCTGGCCGCGGCGATCACGGCTCGCCTCGCGGCGGGTGAGCACCTCGAGTCGGCCGTCGAGGGAGCGATCGACTTCCTCGCCCACGCGATCCGGTATCACTACGACGTCGGCGAAGGCCCCGGCGCGGTCAACCACTTCGTCGACCTCCGGGACGACGCCAGCCGAGAGCCGACCGCGGAGGCGGTTCAGGCGGTCGTCGACCGACTCGTCGACGCCGACGTTTCCGCACTCGTCCCCGAGGTGGGGATGAACGTCGTCGGTGCGACCCCGTCGGCCGAGTCCGTCGCCGACGCGGCCGCCGTCGAGGGCCGAATCACGCGGACGCTCTCCGGGATCAATCCTAACCGCGGCGTCCGCTTCGGTACCTCGAGCAGCGTCGCACCGATCCTCCTCGCGGCCCGCGAGTCCCACCCGACGCTGCGTTTCGCCGCGAACTGTCGGTTCGACGCCGACGTCGAGGCCGCACTCGACTCTCTCGAGCGGGACGTTCTCGAGGTCGACGCGGGCGCTGTCGACGATATCGCGAGTGGGTCGAGCCTCGAGACGCCCAGCACCGACGACGGGACCGAACCGCGAACCACGGTATCGTCGCTCGCCGACCGCGAGGTGCCGCCGGCGGCCCTCCTCGACCGCGGCGACGTCGGCCGCGAGGCGACGGTGACGGTACTCGCGACCGATCCCGAGACGCTGGCTGAGCGGCTGCTCGCGCTGGACAGCGAGGTGGACCGATGACGGCGAGTGCGTCGGCCCTCGACGTTGGGCTGATCCTCCCCCAGTACGGCACCGACGTAGAGACCGTTCGCGAGACCGCCCTCGAGGCCGAGTCGCGGGGCTACCACGCCGTCTGGCTCGAGGACCACTTCCAGTCGTGGATCGGCGACCCGCGCCGCGGCGCTCACGAGCCCTGGACGACGCTCGCCGCCCTCGCGGAGGCCACCGAACGAATTCGCCTCGGCACGCTCGTCACGAGCCAGTCCTACCGTCACCCCGCCGTGCTCGCGAAGATGGCTGCGCAGGTAGACCGGCTCAGCGACGGCCGACTCGAGCTCGGCCTCGGCGCGGGCTGGTACGCCGAGGAGTACGACCGCTTCGGCTACGAGTTCCGAGAACCGCCCGCCGAACGCCTCCGCCGGCTCGCGGAGACGGTCGAAATCCTGCAGGGACTGTGGACGAACGAGCGCTACACGCACGCGGGCGAACACCTCGACGTCGACCTCGAGGACGCCTTCTGTGCACCCGAGCCGGTACAGGATCCGCATCCGCCGATCTGGATCGGCGGCGGCGGCGAACAGTTCACGCTGCGCTACGCCGCCGACCTCGCCGACGGCTGGAACTACGGCACGCTCGAGCCGGCGGGCTTTGCGGACAAACTCGCGGTGCTGCGCGAACACTGCGAGAGCGACGAGCGGTACGAAGCGATCACGAAGTCCGCCGAACTGTTCGTCTTCGTCGACGAGACGACCGACGGGGCGGAACGAAAGCGCGAGCGATTCCGCGAGGAGTTCCTCCCCGACGAGCCCGCGGAGCCGCGGGAGTTCTTCCTCGCGGGCTACCTCGAGTCGGCGCCGACGGGGACGCCCGACGAAATCCGCGACCGGCTCGACGACTACGCCGACGTCGGCATCGAGACGGTCATGCTCTCGGTTCCGAACGCGGTCGACGACGGCGACGAGAGTCTGGCACTACTCGCCGACGAACTGGTCGCGTAGCGGGGCGGCTCGGATCGAGGTTCTTCCGTCTGGATAGTGAGCAGAGATCGGTCTCGGTGTCGGCTGTTTTGTTATTGGTGTCGGCTGTTTCCGGGAGATGTCGCATATACGAACCCGGCGGAGAACGGAGAACACCGGCGCTGTCGGGTCTGAATTAGCAGGTTCGATCTGGCGGCTCCCACTCGGTGTACTCGAGCAGGTCCGGGTTCGCCGGCTCACACAGCGGCGCGGGGTCGACGATGCTCTCGGATCGCATGCCGGAGACCGTCCCCTCGAGTGCTGTGAGGGCTTCGGTCGCCGGGGCACGGGCGAGCGTCGGCGTGCCGTCGACGCGGTGTAGCTCCTGGTCGACTGGATCCGTCGGAGCGTGTGAACGGTCGAGGACCGCCTCGTCGGTGGTAACGTCCGGTGATCCGATCGCTCCGTGCCAGAAGTTCCCCTCGCCGTCCTCGCTCCAGACCCGGAGCGTGCCGATTCGGGCGTTCGCGTGGTTGTCGTTTCCGACGAAGTCGTTCCCGGTCACCTCGTTGGTCGGGAGGTGGTTGTTCGCCGCTACACCCACGACGTTACCCGCGAGGACGTTCCCCTCGTAAATCGAGTTGCCCGCACCGGTGGTCAGACCGACGTCCGTGTCGGTGACGAGGTTGTCGGCGACGTACGAGCGCGAACCGGCCATGAGAATCCCCCGCGAGACGTTTCGCACCTCGTTGCCAACGACGGCGTTGTGTTCGGGGTCGGTCATTACGTCGATCCCCGTCGAGGTCGCGTCTTCGATCCGATTATCCGCGAGTAGCGTGCCCGAGGAGTACATCAGGTGGACGCCGATTCGGTTGTTCTCGAGTGCGTTGTTTCGCAAGACGACGCCGTCCGAACGGTGGAGGTAGATCCCGTCGCGGCCGTCGACAAGCGTCGAGTCCTCGACGACGGCCCCCGGGGAGCGGATCGTCGTGACGGCCATGTCGCCGTCGCCCCACTGATCGTTTCCGTGGACGGTGACGTTTCGGACGACGCTCTCGGGCGCGTCGCGAAGCAGGACGCCGGTTGTCGGCGTTTCGATCGTCACGTTCTCGACCAGCGCGTTCGAAGCCTCGTCGAGTTCGACGCCGACGTCGCCCTGACCGTACGCTCCCTCGATAACGTCGTCGCTGTCGGCTCGTTCGTCGTCCGTTGCCTCCGTCGCGTCGCCGACGCCGTCGATCCGCAGGTCCGAGATCGCCGCGCGGTCGGACGCGAGGACGAGAACGGAGCCGTTGCCGTCGCCGCGAAGGGTGGTCTCGGCGTCCGTTTCGGCGCCGTCGCCGCCACCCTGCCCGACGATCGTGATCGGTCGGTCCACCTCGATTTCGTCCGGTACCTCGTGGACGCCCTCGGGGACGACGACCGTCGACTCGGCAGGCGCGGTTTCGACGGCCTCCTCGAGCGTGGCGGCGTCCTCGCCGACGACGACGTCGGCCGGACGATCCCGAAGGGACGTTGCCGCTGCGGTCAGTTCGTCGGCGCGGGCGTGGCGCTGGTCGACGCGGTCCCGGATCACAGCCGCGTCGTCGATCGCAAATTCGTGCTCGAGCAGCCCCTCCCAACTGACGACGGTGCCGCCGTAGTCGTCGACAAACGCGTCGGCATCCTCGCGGTCGGCGAAGGGAACGACCGTCTCGCCCGCAGGCGTTCGGGCGTCGCTGTCGACGACGAACACCGCCGATTCGGCCTCGATCCAGTCTGCGTTCCCGTCCTCGAGCGTCGGGTATCCCTCTTCGGTGAGTTGTACGTCGCCGCCGCTCGCGCCGTAATCCGTGACGTACACCGCGAGCGGGTAGCCGAACCGTTCTTCGTGGCCCGACGCGCCGTGGGCGTCGACGAAGCGTTCGATGCCTCGATAGCCGACGACGTACTCGTATTGGGAGTAGAACACCTGCGCTTTCGGCACGTCGACTTCGTCGAGGTCGTCTTCCGTCCCCACGTTCTCGAGGGCGACGCCTGTAGTGACGGTGTCGTGGAACGGGACCGGTTCCGTAGACGACGCTTCTGACCCCGCGTCGACGGCGAAGAGCCCGACGGCCCCAGCGAGGGCGATCGCGACGACGAGACCAACTGCAAGCGGACGGAGGCGATGGAAGGAAGCCATCGGTAGCGTTGTGCTATCTAGGCCGGTTGCTGCAATAGTCGGTCTGGTACGGCTATCGAAGGATCGAACGCGCGAGCCCGCGGATCCGCAGCGTCCGACCGTAGTAGTTTACAGGGGTTGATAGTGTGGCAAGGGGATGTGCGGAAGGTGGATACCGAGCGTCGCGAGCCCGTGTTGAAGCGGGATGTACCCGAGCACAACGAACGCGACGCCGAGTACACGGTGGAGTTTCATCCTGGTCTCGAGGCTAAGCGACTGGAACACGGTACCGTACAGGAACATCGACGGGACGGTTCCCGCTCCGAGCGCGGCCAGCGCGAGGACGCCGCCCGACGGCGATCCCTGGACGAACGCGTAGAGAAATGCCGGGTACAGTAGCGGACAGGGGAGCAAGCCGTGTACCGCGCCGAGACCAGCGATCCGGCTATCGCCGACCCAGGTGTCGACGTTCGCGAGGAGCCGACCGTGAACTCGTTCGAGGACCGGCTGAACGAGCGGCAAATCGACTGCGCCGCCGACGAGACCGCGCCCGACGAGGTAGTGGATGCCCATCGCGACGATCAGCGCGCCGACGACGATCCCGGCGATCGCGTGAACGTCGGTCGCGACTGCGGTCACCGCCTGTGGGGAGACGAAAACAAGCGATCCCGCGAGACCGAACAGTCCGCCGATAAGCGCGTAGCTGACCGTCCGGCCGAGGTTGAACAGCGCGTGCTGTTTGACCATGCCGACCGTCAGTTCGTTTCGGGCCGACGGCCCGCTGTTCTGGGCGCGCAACCGATCCGAGTACGTCGTCACCAGCGGGCCGCACATCCCCAGACAGTGTGCGCCGCCCAGGAGTCCAATCAGCGCGAAGACGACGAGGCTGACCGGCTCGATCGCGGTCGGATCGATCGCCGGATCGTAACACTGCTCGAGGACGACCTGCGAGACGGACAGCGAAGGCGGCGGCGACCAGGACTCGAGTCCGAACCCGTTGACGATCTCTCTCATTGGTCACTCGAAGCCGTCGGTAACCTGTTCGAGATCCGCTGTGATCTGTTCCGGGTCGGGGTCTTCCCCACGATAGGCTCGCTCGACGTATCCGTCGGGGTTGACGAGGAACGTGACCGTGATGTGCATAAAGTCGTACTCGGATCCGACACCCTCGCGCTCGAATAAGATGCCGAGGTCGTCATAAACGACGGACGTGGCCATCTCGTGGTCCTCGGGCCGAAGGTAGTGCCAGTTATCCGCCTCGTAATCGATTTCCATCATGTCGGCGTGCTCTCGAAGCGCATCGGCAGTGTCTCGTTCGGGATCGAACGTCACCGCGAGGAACCGAGTCTCGTCTTCGAGACCCCGTTCGTCCGCGTTCGTCTGGACCTGTGAGAACGAACTCATCAGCGGAATACATTCCGTGGGACAGGACGCGAAAAAGGCAGTTACGACGAGCGTGTCCGTGAGGGACTCGACGTCGATGGTCGTCTCGGCGATCGGGTCCTCGAGTTCGAACGCCGGGAACGGTTCTCCGTAGGTCTGGTAGGAGGGATCTCCCTGAATGTCCTCCTCTGGCGGCTCGAGGACGACGTTTTCGGCTGAATCGTCGTCTAGCAGACCGGTCAGGCAACCGGCGAGAGTCGTCAGTCCGGCCGTTACTCCGAGGGACAACGCGCGGCGGCGGTTCATTACGAGAAACTAGCTATTGGACGCGCAAGTAGCATCTGGTATAAACGTCGAATACGGGCCGAAGAAGCGTTGTTTCGACGGAACGACAATTCGAACGTGCAGCGACACGACGTCGACGGGCTGACGTATAGCAGCTCTTGCAACGATGTACACACTGACCGCAATGCGGTCCTGCGATCGGGTGTGCAGTGACTTGCAAGAGCTACTATCGTTTCGCAGTTCGGCGATGGCCTTCGAGTGGCCGAACGAGCGACGACTAGCCCGAGAACTCGTAGAGTTCGTCGCCGACGTGGTGCAGCGAGTCGATGACCTTGCCTTCGTCGCCGGTCATCTCCGCTCCCTCGACGCGGGCGCGGCCGACGGCCAGCACCTTCCCGTGGGACTCTTCGGCGATGACGACTAGATCCTCCGGCGAGATGTCGTCGGTGGCCTCGGTGATCCCCGGCCGCATCACGTCGGCGCCGTCGCTGACAAAGGAGATTGCGCCCGAATCGACGGTCACTACGCGCTTTTCGGGCTCGTAGGCGTTGGCGCCACGAACCGTCACGAACGGTTCCTCGTCGAAGTAGGCGACCTGCGGTTCGCCGTCGATGAGGACGACTTCCCAGTCGGTGTCCTCGAACTCGACGCGCTCGTAGGCGTCTCCGTCGGGCGTGACGCCGAGGTGGTCCTCGAGCGCCGCCTCGACGTCCGAGACGGCGTCGCTTCGGAGGTGATGTCGAGACTTGACCTGCATACCCGCCCTTCCCTCCAGACCCATATAACAGATCGGGTTCATCGCTCGACGGCGCTGGCGGCGGTGTCGTCGCTGCTACTGGAACGAGGGATGAGTATTCGTCCTCTCGAGCCGTAGACGACCTATGCTCGGAGCGCTCGGCGGCGAGGGAACGGATCGAATGGAGGCGTTGAGCGACGGTCTGTTCGCGATCGTGCTCACGCTGTTGGTGTTGCAGTTCGAGGTCCCGGACGTCCCCGCAGCCGAGTTGCCGGGAGCCGTCGCCGACCAGGAGACGCTGCTGCTCACCTACCTGCTGAGCTTTCTCGTCGTCGGCCTCTACTGGGTCATCCACCACAATCTCTTCCAGTACATCGAGGGCCACGACCGCCTGTTGCTGTGGCTCAACCTCTTTTTTCTGCTCTCGATCTCGTTTCTCCCGTATCCGACGGAGCTGGTGGGGCTGTACGGAACGCGGTTCGCCTGGACGCTGTACGCCGCCAACTTCGTTGTCGTCGGCCTGCTGTTGACCGCGCTGTGGAGCTACGCCGCTCGAGCGGGCCACACCGTCGACGCGATCGACGCGCGAACCGAGCGACTGGTCGCCGTTCGAGGACTGATCTCTCCGGCCGTCTTCGGACTCTCGGTCGCGGTCGCCGCGGTCTCGCTTCCGGCCGCGTTCGTCACGCCCGTACTGATCGTCCCGCTGCAACTCCTCTGGGTTCGCTACTACCGCCGCGGGTGCGATTCTCGCGTCGACGGCGACGTGGCCGGAGGGGCATAGTCGCTCCCCCCCGTCCGGCCTCGAGCGGGGCCGAACAACCCCGCTCAGTGACCGATTGCGCGTCCTGAGAGTCGGAACAGGTGACGAATGCGACAATTGCTAAGTATTAGCACGACCTCTGTAAGCGTATGTGGCCCTCCCGGACCAACACTGAGACGGTCACGTGTCTCGCCTGTGGCGACGAGGTGACGCGGTCGAAGGCCCGCGAGTACGACAAACACGGCGACCGGTGGGATCGCGACGACAAGGAGTTCGAACACCTATGCAAATCCTGTCACGATGAGCTCTGTCACTACCCGCGGGACGAACTCGAGGACGTGCTCGTCGAGAGTCGCGCCGGCGAAACCTCGCAGACGGCGTTTCTCTCGACGTATCTCGAAACTGTCGAGGAGCGGTACGGCACGCTCGAGGAGGAGTCCTGAGCGACTGCGGTTCTCGATGTTCGTTTGTTCGACGGTGGCGTGGGGACCCGAGTCCGCGACTCGAGAACGGTCGACCGCGACGCCCATCCCGACACGACTTTCACCCTTTCGTCCGTAGGCCCCGGTATGAGTAACGACGCACAGGCCGAGGCCGGCACGGCCGAAGGCCAGGGCCCCGTCGAAATCTCCGACGACCTCGCGCGCCATCTCGAGAACAAACGCGAGGAACTCTTCGAGAAGTTCGAGATCCGGGACGAGTTCCCGGCCGAGGTCCTCGAAGAAGCGAAGGAGTTGACGGGCGACGTCCAGGCGGACATCGACGACGAGATCGACGAGCGAACGGATCTGCGCGACCTGACGACGTGGACGACCGACCCGATCGACGCCCAGGACTTCGACGACGCGCTCTCGATCGAGGAGCGCGACGACGAGTACGTTCTCTGGGTACACATCGCCGACGTCACCCACTACGTCAATCCCGAGACGGCGATGTGGGACGAGGCCGTCGAGCGCTCGAACACGGTCTACCTCCCGGGCTACACCATCCACATGCTGCCGCCGATTCTGGCGGAGTCGGTCTGTTCGCTCGTGCCCGACGAGGAGCGCTTCGCCCACACCGTCGAGATGCACCTCGACAAGGAACACCTCGGCTACGAGAATATCGAGATCTACAAGTCGGTCATCGAGTCCGACGAACGACTCACCTACTCGCAGGCCGAGAACCGACTGGACGACCCCGACGCCCCGCTCCACGAGGAGAACAAACTCGTCCACGAACTCGCCGATCGGATGCACGAACAGCGCAAGGAAGACGGTTCCCTCGTGCTCAACCCCTCCCGCGACCGCGCCCACACCATCATCGAGGAGTGTATGCTGAAGGCCAACAAGGCTGTCACGCACACACTGATGTGGGAACGCGGCGTCGAAGCGATGTACCGCGTCCACCCGCAGCCAAGCCCCGACGAGTGGTCCGAAGCGCTACGGGAGATTCAGGACTTAGACGGCGTCTCCATCCCCGGCGATTCCTGGGACGATCCACGGAAGGCCGTCAACGCGACGCTCGAGGAGGCCCCTGGCCGGCAACTCGACAAGATCCAGTGGGCCGTGATGAAGGTCATGCCCCGCGCGAAGTACATGAACGACCCGTTCGGCGGCCACCACGCGCTGAACTTCGAGATCTACGGCCACTTCACGAGCCCGATTCGACGGCTCTCGGACCTGATCAACCACTGGATCGTCTACCAGAACGACGTTCCCGAGAACCTGATCGAACTCTGCGATCGCGCCAGCGATAAGCAAAAGGACGCCGAGCAGTGCGAACGCGAGTACAAGCAGTTCCTTCAGGAGGTCGGTCTCGATCCGATGGCGGTCAACAACCGCGGCATCGAGGTCGTAGACGAAAGCGAGGCCGAGAAGACGCTGTAGGCTCGGCCGATCCGGTCACGCTCGGTGTTTCCCGTTCCGCTCGAGAAGGTCCAAGACTGCTTCGACGAACCGCTCGTCATGTATAGTCGCCACTGACCGTCACTGCACACCTGCTCGCAGTACGGCGTTTTGATCCGTGTAAAACTCGTTTCAGTGGCTACTATAGAACGTCCCAACGTATCGCTTCGCGACAGCACTCGACGCACTCAGGGATCGGCGAGCGAACGGTCGTAGACGTGCTCCTCGAGTCCGTCGCCCAGATCCGACGGTCTCGTCTCGAGGCGGTCGAACCCGGCCGATTCGTAGAACGAGACGCCCACCTCGTTGGCCGCGAGGACGACCGCTCGGAGCCGATCACACGGTGGTCGAAGCTCGGCCTCGACGCGCTCGAGGAGCGCCGTTCCGGCGCCGTCGCCCCATCGATCAGGGCGAACGTACAGACGAGACAACAGGGCCGTTCCGCCGCCGTCGAGGCGGCCGGCGTGGGCGAATCCCGCTCCCTCGTCGTTCGCGGTCGCGAGCAGGAACGCGGCGCCGTCCCGCGTTCTCGCGTCGTCGATCGACGCCTCGAGGTCGTCGGCGGCGTACCAGTCGGAAACCGTCTCGTCGACCGTCTCCGGACCGAGGAGGTCGTCGTAGGCGGCGTGCCAACTCTCGCGAGCGACCTCGCGGACGGTCGCTGCGTCGGCCGGCGTCGCATAACGGACTGTCCAGTCCATACGAATCGGAGCGATCGATCGATCAAAAGTGTCCGGGCGGGTTCTCAGCCGTCCGTCTCGTTCCTCGGGCGCTTCGCTCGCCTCGTGATAGGATCGAATCGCTTTGTTTCGGTGAACTCGAGGGTCCCGTCGATCACCGGGGTGGAACGAGCGGCGACTGATTTAACAGGTTCACCAATCGGGTTCCATCGACGAGTTCGAGTCGGTCGCCGTACGTTCGGGCCTCGTCGCGTGCCGGTTGGGTAAACGAGGAACTCGTGACGACGATGGCCCTGTCGAAGCCGCGCGGTAAGAGTCCCCCCGTTTCGCGGACGACGCCGTTGCTGACCGTGTTGTCGGCCGCGTAGTTCTTGACCTGAATGGCGATCCGTTCTCGTCCATTTTCCGCGACGACGTCGATGCCCATGTCGCCCGTCTGCTTTTCGACGACGGTTCGGTAGCCCATCTCCGCCCAGAGGTCGCCGATCAGCACCTCGAAGTCGGCCCAGTGAAACGAGTGGAGATCGGCGGTCGTCCAGATGGCCTCCTCCATCCGGGAGATTCGGTTCACGTGTTCCGCGAGGATCGACGAGTCCCGTTGCTCGAGCGCTCGCCGAACCGCGGCTCGGAGCGTTCCGTCGTCGATTCCAGTGTACTCCGGTCGGTTTCGATCCCGGAACGAGTCAACCGCTCGCACCTGCTCCTGGAGGGTTTCGCACGCACGTACCGTCTCGGAGAGGCGCCGCGGCGGTTCCCGTCGGTTCCGAACGGCGTCGGCGAGTTGCTCCCAGCAGTCGTCGGTTTCGACGCGCCCCCACTCGTCGACGCGAGCGAGTCGCTCGACGAGTTCGGTAGTCCTCTCACAGCGACTGAGTTCGGCCGTCACGTCGGCGTCGTCGTCGGTCTCGGCCACCGCGAGCGACTCGAGTTGCGATCGCAACGCGGCCACGCCCGGAGCGCCGGCGTAGGGGCCGAGGTCCTGAAGCAGGTCATCACGCTCTTCGGCCCGCTCGAGCGTTTCGGCGGCGGTCTGAAGCTGTTCCCGACGGGTGACGATCTCGGCGGTCGATCCCGTTCGAACCTCGTCTCGAGCGGCGGCTATCACGTCTACGATGGGGTCGGCGCGTACCGGCGTGTCGAGTCGTTCGTGCCGCGTCTCGACCCGCTCTGCCCTGTCGAGGAGGTTCTCGTAGGCGTCGAGGGTGTTCTCGAACCGCTCGAGCGTCGCTTCGATTTCGTCGAACGGCGCGTCGGCACTCGGTCGGACGTTCTCGGGGAGCGTTTCGAGGCCGGTCGTCCCGCCGTCCAGCCTCACTGCCAACTCGTCACAGCGCGACTCGAGTCGGTCGAACGATTCGGCGGCTCGCGTTCGTCGACGGCTGTCGTACGCGCGTTTCCCGGCGTAGCCGGTTGCGCCGGCGACGACGCCGAGACCGGTGCCACCGACGAGGAGGTCCGCCCCGTTCTGCCGTCGTTCGGCGCTCTCGAGGGCCTCCTCCGCTCGGTCGTACTCGCCCGCTTCGAGAGATGCTCGCGCGTCGTCCACCTTTCCCGGCTTGCCGAAGTACGCCGCCAGCGTCGCCGACAGCCGACCGAACGTCCCCTGCTCGTCGACTTCCTCGATCCGGCTACCGACGGCCGCTCGCCGACCGACGTAGGACGTGATCTCGGTTCGATCGGCGACGTAGAATCGATCCGTTCCGATCGCCCAGCCGTCGATCGTCGTCGCGAGCGCGTGCTCACCGAGTCGATCCCCCGTCGCCGGATCGAGGAAGACGAGTTCGTCCCCGTCGACCACGGCGACCAGCAGTCCGTCGAGGATCCCGGCGCGCCAGACCGGACCGAGGTCCGCGCTCCAGACGATCGACTCGCGCTCGAGATCGATCGCGGTGAGCCCGCCGACCGAACTCACGTACCAGTTGTCCGCCCGGGTAAACGCCGCCGTCGCGGTCCCCTCGAGCGTCGTCTCGGCGATCGAGAACCGGTCGCGTCCGTCGGCCGGATCGTACGCCGAGACGGAACCCTCGAACTCGGGGAGCAACACGGTATCGTCGACGATCGACGGGAAGTCGAAGTTGCCCGCCGGCGTTCGTTCCCAGCGGAGCGCGCCCGACTCGAGGTTCCGACACTGCAGCGTCCGCGGCTCGATCGTCAACTCGAACTCCGGGAAGCCCGACCACGCTCCGTTCATGACGTAGAACTGGCCGTTGTCGCGGTCGACGACGGGCGCGTAGAACCCGGATCCGTGCGCTTCCCACTCCTTTCGCCCCGTCTCGCGGTCGAACGCCTCGACGGCGCCGCCGTCGTCATCGGTTCGGTGCCGATAGTCCCCCTCGTAGGTGATCGAACTCACGAGAAACAGGTCCTCGCCTACCGACGCCCGAGTCGGGTGTCGCCCCGCCGTCTCCCGGCGCCACCGTTCGCTGCCGTCGTCTCTCGAAACGGCGAACACCGTCTCCGTGCCGGAAATCACCAGCGTCTCCTCGAGAACGGCGGGCTGACTGAGTTGCTCGTCGTAGCCGGCGAGCCACTCGACCGATCCCGTCTCCGCGTCGACGGCGGCGAGAAATGCGTCGTACTCGCCGAACCCCGCCGACTCCCTGTTGTGAACGGTATAGATCGTCGATCCGGCGACGGTCATGCGCTGACTACCTGGAACAGTCTCTCCGGAGACGTTCCAGTCCGACGGCGGGTCGGCGATGATATTCGCAGTCCACTCCGCGACCGGCGGAAGGCCGTACGCCGCCGCGGCGTCGTCCGGCGCTCCCCGAACGCGGTCCATCCCGGTCGCGGCGCCGACCACGCCGAGCGTCGCCGCCCCACCTGTCAGAAGAAAATCCCGTCGAAACATACGCTCTTCGCGAAGAGAGACTCTTCGCGAGATTAAACGCTTGGGTCGGCGCCGCGGACGAATCACTCGACGGCGTCGGGCTCGTCGCTCTCGAGCAGCCGTTTCGAACGCGATGGAACGTCGATCCGACTCGGTGTGCGAGGCGGTCCGCGTCGTCGAGACGAAGCGGCCGGTGACTCGAGAGCCGCTCTCGCTACCGGTTTGCGTCCGCGATCGGTTTCTCGTAGACGTACTCTTCGAGTCCCGCGGCCAGCCCGTTCGGCCGCCTCGAAACGGGGTCGAACCCCCGCGATTCGGCGAACGAGCGGCCGCCGTCGTTGTCCGCGAGGACGGCCAGTCGGAGTCGATCGAACGACCCCCGAAGCTCGTCCTCGAGGGCGGTCACGAGCGCCGTTCCGGTGCCGTCGCGCCAGACGTCCGGACTGACGTGGAGGCGCGCGAGGTAGGCGACCGAATCGTCCTCCGGCCACGGTATCGCGTGGACGAATCCGGCGCACTCGCGGTCGAACTCGGTGCGGTCCGCGTCGGGTCGTCCGCCGTCGGTCCTGGAGTTCGCTTCGGCGTTCACGGCGGCGCTTGGTCCGTCGACGGTCGTCTCCCTGGTGTGCGTCCCGCGGTCCGCGGTTCGCGGCTCGGCGACGAGAAAAACAGCATCGGCGCGGTCCGTCGTCCCCGCTATCGCCGACTCGAGGTCGCCGAGTGCGTACCACTCGTCGACGACGTCGTCGACCCGCTCGGCGCCGAGAATGTCGTCGTAGGCGGCGTGCCAGCTGGCGCGGGCGGTCTCGTGAATCGCCCAGACGTCCTCGAGCGTCGCCGGCCGCACGTCTCGCGTCACGTGTCGGTGTAGTGGGCCGACGACAAAAAGTCCGTGGCCGGCCCGTGAGCGGTGTTACAGGCGCTGATACGTTCGTTTGCGACTTTCTCGAGCTCGTTGTATATCGGTCAGTTTGGTCGTTCGATGTGGCCGGTTCCGGTCGATGGCATCCCGTGTTCGGCGTCGCCGCCTCACTCGACCGTAAACGTCTCCGAATCGATCCGATCGCCGCCGACCCAACACTCCTTGGCGAACCAGGCGAAGTAGCCCACGACTCCGAGCGTGAGGACGGCCTCGAGCGGGCCGAGTCCGGTGATGCCGTCGCCGGTGAGGAGACTCGCCGCGCTGACGACGCCCCAGCCGACCGCGAGCAGGCCGATCGCGATGCCGGCGAGGCGCGGCCACTCGAGGGTGGTCGAGCCGAGGAGGACGCGCTCCCAGCGGCCGGCGGCGAACATCGCGAGGCCGACGAGGGCGAGCCAGACGACGACGCCGACCGTTCCGGGGGTCGTCGGCACGCCGAGGACGACGACGAAGCTGGCGGCCAGCAACAGCGTGACGAATCCGCCGCCGACGAGGCCGTGGCGAATCACGCGCTTCTGTGCGTTCATCGGCCGCCAGTTCGGACGCCGTCGTCGTTAACCGTTCGGATCGCTAGCGTGATGCCGCCCGGACGGTGTGAGAGTGTGCCGGTCGATTCTCGGTGGGGCGTCGGGGACCGGGTCGGTGGCGAAATCGGAATCGAGACGGCCCAACTGGATCGAACTGACGCCGCACAGGGACTCATACGGGTTACCGTCCGTCAGTTCCGGCGCAACCGCCGCTCGGGTCGCAGTTGCGCCGGGACATCGGTACAGCAATCCGTCTCACTCGTCGTCGCATGCTGGCGGCGGTTTCGGCTGGTGGCCGGAGGGGCGTCCATCACCCATCAGTGTTGCACTGCACCGTAGTTATTAATATAGGTAGTCGAAATAATAACAGTCGAGAACCAGTGGTTGACACGACTGTGACGATCGTCGGCGGCGGGGTACACGGCGTCCACCTGGCGATCAGACTGCTCGAATCGGGACTCGTCGATCGATCCGAACTGCGAATCGTCGAACCGGACGGCCTCCTCGGCGGCTTTCGTCGCAAGTGCGCCCAGTGTGGCATGGCCGAACTCAGGTCGCCGTTCGTCCACCACGTCGACTCGGATCCGTTCTCGCTGCGAGACTTCGCTCGTCGCCGAAACCGCGGCGACGAACTCGTCGGAAGCGAGGTGGGTGCCGATCGGCCGACGCTCTCGTTGTTCTTCGATCATGCCGATGCGGTCTGTGAGCGGGTCGATCTCGAATCGCTCGTCGTCGAGGCGGCCGTCACCGACGTCACCGACAGCGGCGATCGTGTCGTCCTCGAGACGTCGGCCGGCCGCCACACTACGCGGTGGTGTCTCCTCGCCGTCGGCCACGATCGGTCCCATACCTGTCCAGACTGGGCGGCAGACCTTCCAGCGTCGGCACCGGTCTCGCACGTCTGGGATCGCGAGTTCGATCCCGACGCGATCGACGAATTCGCTTCGGCCGGCGTCGTCGGCGGCGGAATCACGGCGGCGCAGGTTGCGACCATGCTCGCACAACCGGGTCGAGACGTGACGCTGTTCGCTCGGAGCCCGTTTCGCGTCGAATCCCTCGAGGCCGGGACCGACTGGATGCATTTCTCGGGACCCGTCGCGGACCTCCGAGAACTGCCGCCGGCGTCCGAGGACCGGGCTCGAACGGTCGCCGACGCGCGCCACGACGGCGCCATGCCGCCGTACGTCTTTCGTCGGTTGCGGCGGGCGATCGATACGGGCTCGGTCGCCCTCGAGCGAACGGCGATCACGACTGCGACCGCGGCCGGCGGCACCGTCGTCGTCACCTGTCGGGACGGCACTGCACGGTGTCTCGACCGGCTCGTCTGTGCGACGGGCTTCGACTCGCCGTACGACGGTGCGTTGTTCTCTCGCCTCCGGGCTGATCCGTCGCTTCGGACCGGATACCGAGGTGCGCCGGTGCTCGAAGACGACACGCTCCGCTGGCTTCGGGCCGACGGCTCGCCGTCGCGGATCGCGGTCTCCGGCGTCGCCGCCCAGCAGGCCCTCGGTCCGTTCGCCCGCAACGTCATCGGCGCCCGGCGAGCCGGGACGGTCGTTCTCGACTGGCTCGACGACGAACTCGAAACGTCGCCATCAGCTTCGGGGTCGTCCGCCGTTCGAACACGTGAGTAGTCGGGCGTCGTCGATTCGATGTTCGCCTCGCACCGAACACGGGCTCCCCGAATTTTAATAAACCATCCTCTGCTATTAGCAACTTATTTTCCCCTCGAGCCTGTACCCTGCCTACGGCGATCGGCGCAACGGAACGAGGCCATAGCGCGCCACGTCGCTGAGACACCGATGACTGACGACACTGAATCCACGGACGAAGCGGAGGAACGAACAGGTCAAACCCGCGTCTGCAGAGCGACCGGTCGCGAGCAAGGACTAATCGGCAAGTACGATATCTGGTTAAGTCGACAGGCGTTTCGCGAGATGGCTCGCGATATCGGCTTTCGAAAGTACGACTGAGACGGACTGCTGTAACGATTTACCGCCGATCGCCGAACCCGTCCTGTCGACCGGCGGTAATTGACTACAGTAGACCGTATGAGCGAGTAAGCGCCCGTTCGACCGCCGATCAGTCGTCGTCCATCGGCGCCGTCACGGGCTCGACGCGCTCGCCGCGGGGCCCCTCGAGATCCACCTTCGGGAGCAGGTCGCGCAGGTAGCGACCCGTGTGCGAGTCCTCGAGTTGGGCGACTTCCTCGGGCGTGCCGGTGGCGACGATTTCGCCGCCGTGCTCGCCGCCTTCCGGACCGAGGTCGATGATGTGGTCCGCGTTTTTGACGAGGTCGAGTTCGTGCTCGATGACGACGGCGGTGTTGCCGTTGTCGGTCAGCCGGTGGAGCACCTCGATCAGCTTGCGCTCGTCCTCGTGGTGGAGTCCGGTCGTCGGCTCGTCGAGCAGATAGAGGGTGTCGCCGGTGTCTTTTTTCCCCAACTCTTCGGCGAGTTTGATCCGCTGGGCCTCACCACCGGAAAGCGTCGTCGAGGGCTGGCCGAGGGTCATGTAGTCGAGTCCGACGTCTTTCAACAGCTTGAGGCGGCGACGGATCTGGGAGTTCGACTCGAAGAACTCGTAGGCTTCGTCGACCTCCATGTCGAGTACGTCCGAGATGGTCTTGCCCTTGTAGGTGACGTCCAGCGTGGCGTCGTTGTAGCGGGCCCCCTCACACTCTTCGCAGGGAACGTAGACGTCGCTCAGGAAGTTCATCTCGATCTTGACGGTGCCCTGGCCGCCACACTCCTCGCAGCGACCGTCCTTGACGTTGAACGAGAAGCGCCCCTTCTCGTAGCCTCGCTGTTTGGCGAGTTTGGTCTGGGCGAACAGCTCGCGGATGTAATCGAAGACGCCGGTGTAGGTCGCGGGGTTCGATCGCGGCGTGCGGCCGATCGGCGACTGGTCGATCAGCCGCACGGTCTCGATCTCCGCGAGTCCCTCGAGGGCGTCGTGCTCGCCCGGGATGACGCTCGTGTTATCGTTCATCTCGCGTGCGAGACCCTTGTAGAGCACCTCGTGCATCAGGGTGGACTTTCCGGAGCCGGAGACGCCCGTGATGGCCGTCATACAGCCAAGCGGGATATCGACGTCGACGTCCGCGAGGTTGTGCTGGCGGGCGCCGCGGATCGTCAGCGCCCCCGCCGGATCGCGTCGCTCGTCGGGAACGGGAATCTGGCGGCGGCCGGAGAGGTAGTCGCCGGTGATCGAGTCTTCGGTCGCTTTGACCTCCTCGACGGAGCCGTTGACGACGACCTCGCCGCCGCGCTTGCCGGGGCCGGGCCCCATGTCGATGACGTTGTCCGCGCGGCGCATCGTCTCCTCGTCGTGTTCGACGACGAGCAGGGTGTTACCCAGGTCGCGAAGCTCACAGAGCGTGTCCAGCAGGCGGTCGTTGTCCCGCTGGTGGAGCCCGATCGAGGGCTCGTCTAAGACGTAGAGGACGCCGACGAGGCCCGAACCGATCTGCGTCGCGAGTCGGATGCGCTGGCTCTCGCCGCCCGACAGGGTGGCGGCCTCCCGGTCGAGGGTCAGGTACTCGAGTCCGACCTCGACCATGAAGCTCAGCCGCGCGCGGATCTCTTTCAGAATCTCCTCGGCGATCACCTTCTCGCGCTCGGTGAGGTCCGCCTCGAGCGACTCGAAGTGCGCCAGAGCGTCGCCGATGCTCATCGCGTTGATCTCGGTGATCGCCGTTCCGTCGACGAGCACGGCGCGGCTGGCGGGCTTGAGGCGGGTCCCGTCGCAGGACGGACACTCCGTCGCCGACATGTAGTCCTCGATGTGTTCCCGGGTCGAGTCCGAGTCGGTCTCGAGGTAGCGTCGCTCGAGGTTGGGGATGACGCCCTCGAAGCGCTTGCGCTTGCGACGCGTGCCGTTTCGCGTGCTTCGCTCGAACGTGACCTTCTCGCTGGTACCGTAGAGGAATGCCTGCTGAACGTCGTCGTCGAGCTCCTCGAACAGCGTCGTCAGCGAGACGTCGAAGTGTTCGGCGACGGCGTCGAGCCGGGTCTGGTAGTACGAGCGGTTGTAGCTCCAGGCCTCGAAGACGTGTTTCAGCGGTTTGGACTCGTCCTGGATGACGAGATCCTCGTCGACCTCCTTGGTCTCGCCCAGCCCCTCGCACTCGGGACAGGCGCCGTGGGGCGAGTTAAACGAGAAGGAGCGGGTCTCGATCTCGGGGACGTCGATCCCGCAGTGCGTACAGGCCAGATCCTTCGAGAACTCGACGACGAAGCGGTCGTCATCCTCGCCGTCGTCGCCCAGCGCGCCCGTGCGTCGGGCCTCTTCGCCCAGGTCTTCGGCGGCCTCGGCCGGTGCGTCGGGGAGGATGACCTTCAGGACGCCCTCGGCCTCGTCTAAGGCCGTCTCGACGCTGTCGACGATCCGCGGGCGGTCCTCGGCGGAGACCTTCACGCGGTCGACGATGACGTCGATCGTGTGGTCGAAATTCTCGTCTAAGTCTGGTTTCTCGAGCGTGAGGTCGTGTTCCTCGCCGTCGACCTCGACGCGGGCGTACCCCTCCGAGACGAGTTCGTCGAAGAGGTCCTCGAAAGCGCCCTTCTGGTCGCGGACGACCGGGGCCGCGAGTTTGGCCTTCGTTCCTTCCGGAAGCTCGAGGATGCGCTCGACCATGTTCTGGGCCGACTGTTCGCCGACTTCGCGGCCACAATCGGGACAGTGGGGGGTGCCGACGCGGGCGTAGAGAAGACGGAGATAGTCGTGAAGCTCCGTGACGGTCCCCACCGTCGATCGCGGGTTGTTCGCGGCGTTCTTCTGATCGATCGAGATCGCCGGGGAGAGTCCCTCGACGGTCTCGACCTGTGGCTTGTCCATCTGGCCGAGGAAGTTCCGGGCGTACGCCGAGAGACTCTCGATATAGCGTCGCTGGCCTTCGGCGTAGATGGTCTCGAACGCAAGCGAGGATTTCCCCGACCCCGAGAGTCCGGTGACGACGGTAAACTCCTCGCGGGGGATGGTGACGTCGAGATCCTTGAGGTTATGCTCTTCTGCCCCCCGTACTTCGATGTAGTCTTTGCTCATGTGTTCGTGACAGTCGGTGTCCAAATATCTGCGCGACTCGCTGCTCGATTCACTGTGACTAAGTCAGCGGCCGAAGCAACTTAACGGGTCTGAAAGCGCAGTAGGGTGGTGTGTGCTAGCAATTTTCTCACTCGCCGCATCCCTCTCACGCGTGCGCGAAGCCAGTTCAGACGCCGGCCGGCCCAGACGCCGATCGAGACCGTCGTCCAGATCGGACGGCGGTCCGACGACGCCTTCGTCGGACCAAACTGACTTCGGTCGGTAGCCCCAATGGACGTCCATGACGGACGATACCGGATCCGGCCTGCCGGTCGACGACGTCGTCGACTACTGTCACACCCAGGCGGGGTTGCTCTCGGGGCGCGTCGAGACGATGCGCGACGAAGCCGACGCGTTGCTCGCCGAGATCGACGAGACCATGGCCGAACTCCGGAGCTACCTCGAGGACCACACGAACGCGACCCCGGCGACAGACGGTCCGTCGACGCCGGCGGGACCGGACGGTGGCGGGCCCGATATCGAGGCGTTCGAGGACTTAGAGCAGGACGTCGAGAAGAAGCAGCTGCTCGTCGAGGCGAAACAGACGCGGATGCAGGCGTTCCAGAATCTGGCCGCCGACTACACCGAACTCGCCGCCGAACTCCAGACCGACGTCGAGGACGGCGACGAGGCGCTGACTCGAGTCGTCCAGTTCGAGGCCGACCGGGACGCGCCGGCGTACTTCGAGGAGCGCGAAACGATGCTCGAGACCGCCCAGAGCGCGGGCGAGAGGAGTGAAACGGGCGATGGGACCGAAGCAGACGACGCAGATAGCCAGGACGACGCGACCGGCGAGTGAGCGCGACGCGAGGACGTCCGTCCAGTTTCAGTTTCCACCGGCCGCTCGAACCGTGAGCACCGGCACCGTCGCCTGCCGCAACACGCGTTCCGTAACGCTGCCGAGCAGCAGTCGATCGAGTCCGCTGCGACCGTGCGTGCCCATTACGAGCAGGTCCGCCTCCACGTCGTCGACGTACGAACGAATCGTTCGATGTGCCGAGCCGTACTTGACGGCCGTTTCCGTCTCGATACCTGCGCGGTCGGCTCCCGCCGCTTCCTCGCCGACGACCGACTGGGCGTGGCGCTCGAGTCGGTCGAGTCTGAGGTCGTCTCGCTCGTCGATCGCCGCCGGCGTCACGTCGACGACCGAGAGCAGGTGTACCGTCGCGTCGTGGTGATTCGCCACGGTGAGGGCCCGCTCGAGGGCGGCACTCGCGTGACCGCTGCCGTCGGTCGGAACGACGATCGTTTCGAGCGGATACCGGCGCCGAACGTCGGCTGCGCCGCGGACGACGAGCACGGGGACCGGGGCGTCGCGGACGATCGACTCGGTGACGCTGCCGAGGATGAGCCGGCCGACGCCCTGTCGGCCGCGGGTCCCCATCACGATGGCGTCGACGTCGTGTTCGGCGGCGGCCTCGAGGATCGCATCTCGTGGCTCGCCGGTTTCGACACTGTCGACGATGGGGCCGTCCGTCTCGCTTGCCCATTCGCGGCTGTCCTCGAGCAACGCCTCGACGTCGGCCGGGTCCGCGTCCGGATCGCGGACGTGGAGCACGTGAACGGTCGTCGCTTCGACAGCTGCGATCTCTCCGGCGTACTCGAGGGCGGCGTTCGCCGGACCGCTTCCATCGGTCGGAACGAGGATGCGATCGAACATACGCTATCGACGCGCCGACGGGACTTACAAGTACAGTGTGTTCCCACCCCGCGGGAGCGTCAGCTCGCCTCGAGACCCTCGAGCAGCGCGTCGACGTCCTCGCGGGTGTTGAACGCGTGGATCGAGGCGCGAATCGCGTCGGGTCGGGGAAGCGACCGGAGGACGATCCCGCGGTCGCCGAGTCGTTCGACCGTCCCCTCTGGGTCGTCGACGTCGATCGTGACCAGCCCGGATTCGAACGACTGCGGACTCAGCACCCGCTCCGACGGGAGCCCGTCCTTCAACCGGTTGGTCAGCGTTTCGATCCGTCCCTCGATCGTCTCGAGGCCGATCGACTCGAGCAGGTCGATCGACGCGGTCAGGCCGGCGTGGGGCGCCGGGCTCGCGGTGGCGACCTCGAACCGTCGGGCGTCGGGTGCGAGCTCGTACGCCGCGGCGTTCTCGTCGACGACGCTGCGGTAGCCGATCGCGGCGGGAGCGAGTTCGCGTACGTGCTCGTCGACGAGTCCCTCGCGCACGTAGAGAAAGCCGGAGCCGAAGGGGCCGAGCAGCCACTTGTGGCCCGCGGCGGCGACGAAGTCGGCGCCCCACTCGCGCACGTCGATGGGGACCTGTCCGGGCGCCTGCACGGCGTCGACCAGTACGAGCGCACCGGCGTCGTGGGCGATTTCGACGAGATCCGCGATCGGCAGTCGGGTGCCGTGGGTCCAGGTGAGCGAACTCACGCAGAACAGCGTCGCCTCGTCGGCGACGGCTGTTACGTCTTCGAGGTCGATCCGGCCGCAGTCGGTCTCGAGGACGCGCACGTCGACTCCGTGCTCGCGCTCGAGGCGCTGGAAGGGGAGGATGCCGGCCGAGTGTTCGAGGTCGGTGCGGACGACGACGTCGTCGCCGCTCCACTCGAGTGCGCCCACGACGCGGTTGATCGCGTCCGTCGTACTCTCCGTCAGCGCGACCGCCGCCGGTGAGGCGCCGATCAGTCCGGCGATCGCCTCGCGGGCCTCGTCGTAGGCGTCGAACGCCGCGGGATACTGCCCCTCGGCGGTCGGGGCGTCGTACTCGTGGTGCTCGAGGGCCGATTCGGCCGCCTCGACGACGCGTCGCGGGCTCGGACCGCCCGCGCCCCAGTTGAGGTAGTGTCCGGACTCGAGCGCCGGCATCGTCTCGCGGAGTTCCGTGGGGGTCATGGTCGGTCGTTCGGTCCCCGTCGTGTTATACTGTCGGACAGACCGAGTTGACGATCGGCCGCGCTACTGCGGTCGTCGCCGTCGGAGCCGACCGCGAATTCGCGCCCGACGGCTCACTGACTGCTGTCCGGCAGTATAGTGGCGGTGTTTCCGGCACCCGACGCCGTCGGAAGGAGGACACGAGACCCGACGTTCCCGACGGCCGGAAACCTGGCGTAGACTTTTATTCGGTCGCCGACCAACGGGTAACTGATGAGCATAGCGCTGACGCCGGGGATCTCGCTCGACGCGAGCGATCCCGAAACGACGGTCGCGATCGGACAGTTGTTCGCGTACCTCGCTATCGGTATCGCGGCGATCGTCCTGTTGTACTACACGTCGATTTACGTCCGCGACGTCCTCGCCGCCGACGTCAGCGAGGCCAAGTGGTACCTGTTCGTCGGCATCGGCGCCGCGGTCGTCTACGCCGCTGCCGGCACCGGCACGCTCTTTTTCGAGACGGAGTGGCTCGCACTGTTCGCGGAGGGGGCCATCCTGTTTTTCATCCTCTTTCTCGCGCTCGGCATCCGCGGGATGTACCACGCCGAGCGGTCCGGCGCCGGACGATCACGGCTGTTGCCAGCCTGGGCCGACGTCGTGGTTATCGCCGTCTTCGTCGCCGCGTGGTGGGGTACCTTCCTGGTCAGCACCGACTGGACCCGACCCGTCGTCGCGGTCGGGTGGGTCCTCACGTCGGCGTGGGCGGTCCTCTACGGCGTGCAGGCCGTCCGCGTCCACGAAGGGACGACGCTGGCCGCGCTGACACGACACCTGCTGCCCGCGATCGTCTGCGTCGTCGCCGTCGTCTTCGTCGACCTCGTAACGAGCTACCTCGACGGCTACGGCGCCCTGGCCGACGCCGCCTGGATCGTCGGCACGACGCTCGTCGCCGCCTTCCTCTTCAACACCGCCGTGGCGATCCGCCAGCAAGGCGGCGAACTCGAGCGACTCTACGACTGGACGACCTGGCGCGAGCAGTCCCTCGAGTAGCGCGGGTGGCGGTCCCGCGTTCGGTTCGTGTCCTCGGTGTTCCGGCGTCACCAACCCTTATTATTCGCGATCGTATCAATCAAACAGATGGTCCTCCAATACGTATTCGGCGCCGTCCTGCTCGCCGTCGGCGCGTACTTCCTCCGAAACGTCCGGACGTACGTCGGCCAGTATCGAACGGTCTCGAGTGTCGACCCGGACGCGACGCCGACGATGCAACCCGGCGAGACGGTAACGCTGGTCGGACGCGCTCGCGTTCTCGAACCGGCGCCGACGCCGGATCCGCGAGACGGAACGGACGCCGGCGCTGAACCGACCCCTGTCGACGGGTCGACGTCGACGACCGGCGACCGCGAATCAGCCAATACCGACGGCGTCGACCCCGGTCCCGACCCCGGATTCGTCGCCTGGCGCGTCCGTCGCCGGAAACGAAAGCGCAGTTCCAGTTCGAACTCCGGCACCAGACACCGGTGGACGACCGAACGCGCCGGCCTCGAGGTCGGCGACCTCGAGATCGAAGCCGACGCGGGGACGGTTCGTCTCGACCGCGACGCCGCTCGGGATCTCCTCCCCGGCGGCGTGACCGACTGGACGACGGCCGATCCCTGGGATTCCGCCGGGCTCCACCTCGGCGATCCCGACGTCGACGCGCGGATCGACGATCCGCGCGATTTCGGCCCCGACCTTCCGGTCGATATCAACCTCGGCCCGCTCAGCACCGGCGAGCGATCCCGGTTTCAGGTCAACCGGATCGACGACGGCCAGCAGGTGCTCGTCCACGGCGAACTCGCGATGGGCGACCACGGCCTCACGCTGACCAGCGGCCCGGCGGCGTCGCTCGTCCTCTCGAGCGGCTCGGTCGGCGATCTGACCGGTCGTCTCCGGTGGAAGATCGCCAAGAACACCCTTCTCGCGCTCGTCTTGCTCGCGTTCGCCGGCGCGAGCTTCGGCGGGTTCCTCGAGTTCTCCTGACGGACGAGTCACTCGAGACGAGGACCGGCGTCCACCAGAGGTAGCAGACGGGGAACGCCCACGGCACCGCTCGCTCGAGGACGCCCAGCCGCACCGACTTCGCGACCATACCGCCGATACGTCGGCGAGCTACTTCTCCGTGAGCCCGGCGGGCTCACCCGTCGACCGACGGGCCCACTTATTGTTCGCTCGAGCGTAGTAGACGGGATGCTCGAGCAACGAGCCGATCGACTCTGGACGCACGCGGAATCGCTTCGCTTCGCCGGGGTCGAACTCGGCCGGATCATGACCGTCATCGAACTCTCGAGCGGCGGACTCTTCGTCCAGTCGCCGGCCGAACTGACGCCCGCCCTCGAGGCGGCGCTCGACGAACGTGGCGACGTTCGGTTCGTCGCCCCGGCGAGCAAACTCCACGGGCACCTGTACATGGAGCAGTACGCGACCGCCTACCCCGACGCCGAACTGCTCGCGGCGCCCGGCCTCGCGGCGCGGCGTCCCGATCTGACGTTCGATCACCTACTCGGCGACACGCCCGATCCCCGGTGGGCGCCCGATATCGATCAGGTCGCGATCGTCGGCCACCGCTGGCTCACCGAACTCGCCTACTTCCACCGCCCGAGTCGAACGCTCGTTCTGGGCGACGTCGGCTTCCACATCGGTTCGAGCAGCCCGCTGAAAACGCGGCTCGTCGCTCGAGCGCTCCGGGTGTACGAACGCGTCGGGCCGCCGGTCGAGTTTCGGCTGACGATCGCGAACGCGGAGAGCTTCCGGCGTTCGATTCGGGACGTCCTCGCGTGGGACTTCGACCGGGTGATTCCCGGTCACGGCGAAATCGTCGAAACGGGCGGGAAACGGGCCGTTCTCGAGGGGTTCGACTGGCTTCGCTAACAGTTGTCGGCGTGAAATTCGCACTCTCTGCTGACCGGCATCGACGGCGGAGTCGTCGTCTGGTGTACCATAACGTGTACTGCCGCACACGATTCGTCGGGGTCCGTCACGTCTCGTTCTTCCCACTCGTCGTCGGCGTCGAGCCGAGCGGCGACGACGAAGTGGCCGGGGTCCGACGGCCACGTACAGTCGAGAACGCGCCCGCTATCTTCCGGTTCGAACTCGTACGTGACCTCCTCGACGACCGCCTCGCCGAGGATGACCCGCACCTGAACGGCGGTCGCCTCGTCGGTCCAGTTGATCACGCCGACGCGGAGGAGTTCCACCGCAGCGTCCTCCTCGAAAAGAGCGGTACACCCGGCCATCCCGGCCGCGGTTCCGGCTCCGATCGCGGACACGAGTTCTCTCCGGTTCACGAGCGGAATTCGTGACAGTAATCGAAAAATCTTGTGTGAAGTACCGCTCCGGATGGCCGTTCCCCCTCGGGACGGTGGTATCGGATCGGCGGTCCGCTTCGGCGCCGCGTCGAACGCCGAATCGTCTCAGACGACCCGCCGTCCGTTTCGACGACGTCGTCGACCCGTTTCCGACGGCAAGCGATGTCGAGGTCAGATGTCGCCGCGCAGTCTGATCTCGTCGCCGACGGACTCGAGCATGTCCTCGGTGACGAGGTAGTCCTCCTCATCGTCGCCCTCGACGCCGATCTTCGCCAGCAGGTGTTCGGCGACGGAGGGGTTCGGATCGACGTAGGCGCGATCGCGTTCGACCTTCGCGACGATGCCGAGTTCCTTGCCCTCGGCGTCGATCACCGTCTTGCCGACCTCGTCGTCGGTCAGTTGTGGCGTCATAGTCGACGCTACCACGACCGCCGGGATAACGATCCGGCCGTCTCGTGCCGGTCAGTGGGACGGAGACTCGTGGAGCGGTACGGGGCGAGGAACACGACGGCGACGGCGGGGATGAGCACCGAAGACGAACGGCGAATACAGAGCGGCGAACGACTGACTGCAAACGCGTCCCCGGACTATATGCCGTCGGGCGACGACGGTCTGTTCGGAGGTGTCCGCCCCCACCATGAGCCACACTATCGAGATCAGCGACGAGATGAAAGAGCGACTCGAGACCCACTGCGAAGAGGGTGAAACGTACGAGGAGTTCCTGGAGGAGTTGCTCACGATCTACGAGACCGAAGGCGCGTTTCTGCGGGAAGGATACTCCGAGTGACCGGGATGGCCCTCGAGTATCCGTACTTTTTGGTTAACTACAAGACGGCGACGGAGACGGTCGGCGAGGACGGAGTGGCGTTCACTCGGACGATCGACCGCGTCGCCCGGGAGACGGAGACGCGATTTGCCGTCGCGCCACAGCCGACCGACATCCGCCTCGTCGCGTCAACGACGGACCTGCCGATCGTCGCGCAGTTCGCGACGCGACGCGAAGACGCCGCGCTCGGCACGCCGACGCTCGAGGCCGTCGCGGCCGCCGGCGCCGACGCCGTCTTCGTCAACCACCCGCAAAACGAGGCGACGTTCGCCGACGTCCCGCGGCTGCTCGAGCGGTGTTCGGAGCTCGGACTCGAGTCGATCGTCTGCGTCAACAGCCGCGAGCAGACTCGCGCGGCGCTGACGTACGACCCTGACTGCCTGCTTTTCGAACGACCGGCCGACATCGCGAGCGAGGCGGGACTGATTCGAACGCATCCGGAGCGGATCGCGTCGTTCGTCGAAACGGTCGAGGCGGCGGCGCCGGCGACGCGGACGTTCGTCGGGGGCGGCGTTCGGACTGCCGACGACGTCGAGCGGGCGTTCGACTGCGGCGTCGACGCCACGGGGGCGGCCTCGGCGGCGCTCGAGGCCGACGACCGCGAAGCGTGGCTTCGGTCGATCGCCAACGCCGTCCCTGGGGCGCTTGAGTAGCATTGCTAACGGAAGCGGTGGAACAAACGCGAAAACGGTGGGTCGTTTCAGTCGTGTGCGACCGGTTCGCGGTCCTGTTCGTGTTCCTGTTTCTCCTGGAGGTGCTCGATCGCGTGGAGTTCGACGACCGGGATGACCTTGGCGATGCTGAGGAAGAACAGGACGACCATGCCGATCGTTCCGAGGATCGAGGCGAACTCGATGAGACTCGGGAAGTACTCGCCGGGCGTCGCCGCGTAGACGTCCATCGTCGGGTACATGAAGCCCTCGACGACGAAGAGGATCTTCTCGAGCAGCGTGGCCGCCAGCACGGCGAGACCGCAGATGACGGCCCGCTTTCTCGTGAACAGCGCGGGACGGATCGTCTGGGCGAAGATGAACGCCAACACGATGCCGACGAGCCCCATCGAGAGGATGTAGATCGGATGGGTGAGCGTCGCGAACGCGACCTGGCTCACGTCGAGCGGCGCGGCGAAATTGCCGGTGGTCATCTGCTGAAGCTGGAGCCAGAGGAACAGCAGGCTGAAGAAGCCGAGCCAGAGCGTCAGCCCGCGGAAGATGTCGTCGGTGATGATGTGATCCCAGTCGTACGCCCAGCGGAAGGCGTAGGAGAGGAGAATTACGCCGCTGATCGCCGACGTCAGCGCGATGGTGAGAAACTGCGGCCCCTGGACGGCGCCGAACCAGCCGGGCATCGTCGGGATGACGGCGAACAGCCACGGAATGACGCCGCCGTGGAGCAACAGCGGCGCCATGATGATGATCGCCAGCGCGAGCCACCAGACCATTCGCTGGACGATTTCGTCCTCTTTCTCCGAGTACCCGATCGTCAGGAGCTTGTAGATCGGTTCGAAGTGGTCCGGCAGCTGATCGCGCAGCCGCGTGACGTCGTAGCGGATCGTCAACGCGAGGTAGGTCGCCGTCAGGACGAAGTAGGCCGTAATGACGGTCACGTCCCAGACCAGCGGCGAGTTGTGAATCGTGATATGGTAGTGACCGAGCACGCTGGTGACCATTCGGTCCGGACGGCCCATGTGGACGATGACGTAGAAGCCGGCGGCTGAGAGGCCGGCGAGTGTCAACAGTTCTGCCAGCCGGGCGACGGGCATGTACCGCTCCATTCCCAGCAGCCTGACGGCCGCCGAGAGGATGATCCCCCCGTGTGCGATCCCGACCCACCAGATGAACGCACCGATGTACAGCCCCCAGGTGACGCCGCCGCCGGTCCCCCAGTCGGAGAGTCCCGTCACGACCATCCCTTCGTAGAGTTGGTACATCCAGCCCACGAGGAAGAGCGCGAACGCAAGCCCAGCGACACCGGCCAGTGCGAAGTACTTCGTCGACGTATTCTGTATCGGCCGCAGGATATCGGCCTTCTGTGGCGTTTTAGTACTCATCGTGACAGTGCTTCTCAAGCGTACCGTAAGGAGCGCCGTTAGTCCATGCGTTGGCCTTGCAAGCAAATCTGAGCCGAACGGTGTCTCCCGATAGCGGTGGCTTCGAGGCTGTTTTCGACCACCGAAATGCTGTATTGGGACGTAATCGACGCGCCGTCGACTGTCGGCCCGAGTCGGTAACAGGTAATTTCGGCCCGTCGGCCGAAATATGCCGCCGAAACCGGAGGGTACTCCGGTCGGCTCCCGATTCTGTGTGTCGGACGCTAACACAATACAGTAAAGTGTTCGCTCGCCCAAGCGCTTGCATGACGCTGTTAGTCGCCCTCGACGACTCCGACCCCAGTTGGGCGGCACTCGAGTACGCGCTCGAGGAACACCACGACGACGTCGTCGTCGCACACGTGGTCGACGTGCGCGAGAGCGGCTACGGCGAGTTCGCACACCTGGGGACAACGACCCTCCGCGAACAGCGGGAGGCGCAGGCGGAGGCGTTGTTCGACGCTGCTCACGAACTGGCGGCCGAGTTCGGTCGTGAGGTCGAGACGACGCTGTTGATCGGTCGTCCCGCATCAGAAGTCGTCGAGTGTGCGGCCGACCGGGACGTCGACCGAATCATCGTCGGCAGTCACGGCCGATCCGGCGTGTCACGCGTCGTACTCGGGAGCGTGGCAGAGCAGATCGCCCGTCGATCGCCCGTTCCGGTGACGATCGTCAGGTGACGCCGTCAACACCGACTTGCGGCGGTCTCCGGAGTCGAGCCGTTGGTTTCGACCGGAAATATCGGGTGACTACTCGTTAGTTGGGAGCGGATACTCCGGCGTGACTGAATAAACTAATATGTCTCCGAAATAGTTTCGCGGGTATGAACGACCACTACGATGTGGTGATTGCCGGCGCCGGTCCGGCGGGTGGCCAGTGCGCACGGGACCTCGCGAGCAGGGGCTACGACGTCGTCGTCCTCGAGACCGAGGCCGAAGACGAGTTCCCGCGCCAGAGCAACAAGTCCACCGCGGGGACGTTCCCCTCGATGATGGCTTCCTTCGGGATTCCGGACGACGTGGTCATGCAGTACACCGACAAGGTCGTCCTCGAGTCGCCGATGAACCACTACGTCCGCGACCAACCCGGTGCCGTCCTCGAGTTCGCCGACTTCAAGCGATTCCTCGTCTCCGACAGTCGCGAAGACGGCGCGGAGTACCGCTTCGACGCCCGCGTCACCGCGCCGATTACGGAAGGCGGCGAGATCGTCGGCGTCCGGTACAACGGCGATCAGGAAGTCTACGGCGACATCGTCATCGACGCGACCGGGCCAGCCGCGCCGCTGGCGAAGAAACTCGACGTCGTCGATCTCAAACGGGAAAACCACGCGATCGGCATCGAGTACGAGTTCGAGGGGATCGATATCGACCGTCCCGGCTTCGCGGATCTGCGCGACGCGATGATGCTTCGCCTCGATCACAACATCGCTCCCGGCGGCTACTCGTGGATCTTCCACACCGGCGAGGATACCGCGAAGGTCGGCCTCTGTTACATCCAGAACGAACACCACTCCCGGTACGCCACGGACGGGTTCGGGATCGACGACTACCTCGAGCACTGGCTCGAGACCGACCCGCGCTTTGCGAACGCGACCAAACTCGAGGGCAAGATGCACCGCGGCTCGGCTCACATCCAGCTGCCCGACACGATGCACACCGATCGATTCATGGCCATCGGCGACACCGTGCCGACGGTCGACCCGCTCTGGGGTGAGGGGATCAACAAGTGCATGCAGTCGGGTCGCGTCGCCGCCGTCGCGGCCGACAGCTGCCTGAAACACGGCGACGTCGAGCCGACCGCCGAGAACCTCGAGGTCTACGACACGCTCTGGCACCGCGACGTGGCGCCGAACCAGCGCAAGCGGCTGCTGATGACTCAGCTGCTGTATCTCGCGCCGAACGATCGCTACGACGAGTTCATGCGCGACCTCGAGCAACTCGACGACGAGGTTCTGGCGAAGGCCAACCGCGGGGATTTCACCGCCATCACCCGTCTCTTCCACCTCGAGGACGTCCCGATGCTCGCGCAGTTTGCCAAACAGCGGTTCGGTTCTGGTCTCCTTCCGTAACGACCCCCCCGGCTTCCGGCTCCCCGTTTCCGCCGAGGGGCGTCCGCAGCCGAACGGTTAATGACCCTCGCCTGCGAGACGTGTCAGTATGTTGCCTTCCCCGCGACGCGACGGTGCCGACGGCTCACGACGTGGCGTCTCCGCCCCGCTTTCACGGCGCGCGACGCTCGCCGCCGCCGGCGTCGCGCTCGTCACCGCGACGGCCGGCTGTTCGGACGTCTTCGACGACGATTCGGGCGATTCCGACGACGAGAACGACGAAGACGCGCTCGTCGCCAAAACGCCGTCGGAGACGCCGCTTCTCGCCCACCTCGACGTCGCCCAGATCGCGGGCGACGACGCCGAGGCCGAACTCGAGGCGCTCGTTGCGGCCGATCCGGGCGACGTCGACGGCGCAATGACGGCGTTCGCCGCCAGAACGGGCCTCGATCCCCTCGAGGCGGACGAACTGCTCGTCTTCGGGGAAGCAGATGCCGACGCCGACGCTGACGCTAACAGTGACGCCGACAACGGCGATCTGGCCGACGATATTCTCGTCCGCGGCGGCTGGGAGACCGCCGACGTCGTGGACTCGCTCGAGGCCCAAACCGGAATCACGTACGAGGAGACGACCTATCTGGACGAGGCGGTGCTGTACGAACCGTCCGAGTCGGGTCCGGTCGACGTGACGCTCGATACGACGCTCGGGGACGAATCCGAGGACGACACGCCCGACGACGCGACGACCGTCGAACCGGCGGTTCTCGGCGTCCTCGAGGACGACGCGTTCGTCGTCGGCTCCGAGAGCGTCGTCGAGGCGGTGCTCGACGTCGAGTACGACGGCGCCGACGCCGTCTCCGGATTCGTTCGAGACGCCTACGGCCGCGCTCGCGGCGCCCAGTTGACCGTCGCCTCCGAGTCGGTCGGCACGATCGTCCCCGAGCAGTATCGGATGCTCATCGACGACGACCCGTTCGAGGACGCCGAGGCTATCGGCCGCAGCTACGCCGTTACCGACGCTGGCATCGCTCTCGAGGTCGGCCTCCACGCGGCCGACGAGGACGAGGCTGCAGACCTCGAGGCCGACCTCGAGGGAACGTACGTGCCGATCCTCGCCGACGTCAACGACGCGTTCGACGAGGCCCGCGACGACCTCGAGATCGACCGAGATGGTACCGTCGTCGAACTCCGCTACGAAGGCGACTCCGAGGCCGTCTTCGCCCTGCTCGACGAGGTGTAGCCCCGCGTGGATCTGCTCGCACTGTTGCGCAAGGAGGCCATCGGCAGCCGGCGGAACCTGGGGCTGCTCGTCGTCCTGTTGCTCGTCCTCCCCGGCGGAATCGTCGCCGGCACCGCCGTCTTCGAACAGACCGTCCCGCAGGACGTTCCCGTCGGCGTCGTCGCGGACGAGGAGGCGAGCGAGGGCGACGTCGCCATCACGACGATGGCGATGGAGCAGTTCGCGACGCCGGTCGAATACGACTCCGACGAGGAGGCCCGCGACGACCTCCAGCGCGAGGAAATCTACCTCGTGGTGCACGTCCCCGGCGGGATCATGGACGAGGAGACCGACGCGAACGTAACCGTCGTCTCCGACCACGCCTTCGCACCGCTCGAGGAGCCGATCAACGAGAGCCTCGGAATCGCCGAATCCGAACTCGACGGCGCCGTCGCGTCGAACGCGAGCATCGACCACGACCAGGTTGGCGACGAGCGCAGCCTCTCGGAGTTTCTCGTGCCGACCGGCGTGTTCGTCTTCGTGACCCTCTACGCGCTGGTCTACCTGCCGTACCAGCTCCGCTCGGAGCGGCTGGTTCTCGACCGCCTGCAGACGGAGTCCAGACTCGAGACCGTCGTGGCGAGCAAACTGCTGTTCTACGGCGCGGCGCTCGTCGTGTCGCTTTCTGCCGTCGCCGCCGTCGGCTGGTGGCTCGGCTACAACGTGGCGACGCTGTCGCCGCTCACGCTCGGCGTGGTCGGCGTGACGTTTCTCTATCTGGCCGCCATCGGCCTGGCCGTCACCTTCGCGCTCGGCCTCCGACAGACGGCGCTGTTCGTCAACCTCGGGCTCGCGCTCGCGATTTTCGGGCTCTCGAGTCTGGTCTATCCGACCGGCTTCTTCTCCTCGAGACAGGGGACGATTTCGGAGCTGCTGCCGACGTACTACTCGTCGGTGACGACACGAAGTGCGATGTTGCGCGACGCGCCGGCCTCGCTGTACGCCGACTACCTGCTGTGGCTCGCCGCGACGGCGTTCGGCTCGCTCGTCCTCTTGCAACTGTCCCTGATCTGGTACCGACGGAGGCGATAACCGTGCCCGATTCCGACACCACGAACACGAACACGGACGCGAACACGACCACGACCACAACCATGACTGACGACGCCGACCTCGCGCTCGTCGACGTCACGAAACGCTACGGCGAGACGACCGCCCTCGAGACCCTCTCGCTCGAGTTCCGACCCGGAACGTTCCACGGCCTGATCGGTCCGAACGGCTCCGGCAAGACGACGCTGTTCGCCATGCTCGCCGGACTCACGCGTCCCACCAGCGGTCGAATCGAACGCTCGTCGGCGACGACCGTCGGCTACAGCTTTCAGGAACCACGATTCTACCCCAGCCTGACCGTCCGCGAGAACCTCGAGATCTTCCGTGGCTTCGCTGACGACCCGCCGCCGGCGTCGTGGCTCGAGACGCTGCTCGAGGAACTGCGACTCGAGCCCGCAGCGGACCGCCGGGCCGACGAGCTCTCGGGCGGGTTCCGCAAGAAACTCGACCTCGGACTCGCGCTGATCAAGCGACCCCAGTATCTCCTGCTCGACGAACCCCTGGCCGACGTCGACGACTACTCCCGCCGGCGGATCAGGGCGTTCCTCGACGACTACTGCGAGGGCGACCGAACAGTCGTCGTCTCGACGCACAACGTCGCCGCCTTCGCCGACGCCCTCGATCGGCTCACCGTCGTCGTCGACGGCGACCTTCGGTACGACGGCGCTCCCGAGGACGACGTCGTCTCCCAGTATCGCTCGCTGCTCGAGTGACCGCGGCCGCTCCCGGTCGATCGGTCGTCGGTCGCCGTCCCCGTGGTAATTTGGTTCTCCGCCTCGACACTCGAGTCGAATCGAGTCACGTCGAGTCCACTCACGATGGTCGCCCTCGAGAACCTCGCGCTGGTCTTCGTCGCCGGACTAATTACGGCGCTCGCGACCGGCCTCGGTGCACTCCCCTTTCTCGTCGTCGAGACCATCGGCGACCGCCGGCGCGTTCTCCTCTGGGGATTTGCCTCCGGGATCATGCTCGCCGCGTCGATATTCGGACTGCTCGAGGAAGGGCTGGCCGCGGGCTCGATCTGGCAGCTCTCGATCGGCGTCGTCGCGGGAATCGCACTCGTCGTCGTCGCTCGCGACGTCCTGCTCGACGCCGATATCGACCCTCGCGAGTACGAGGTAGGCCGACTTCGCGAAGCTCGTGCTTATCCTCGGCGTCCTCACCGTTCACAGCTTTCCGGAGGGCGTCGCCATCGGGGTCTCGTTCGCCGACCTCGGCCTCGAGGGCGGCACCGAACTGCTCGGCTTTACCGTGCCGCTACTGGCCATCTTCATGACTGTCGCTATCTCGATCCACAACGTTCCGGAGGGAACCGCCATCGCCATCCCCCTGTCCTCGATGGGCGTCAGCGACTGGAAACTCGTCTGGTGGGCCGTCTTCTCGAGTCTCCCCCAGCCCATCGGCGCCGTCGTCGCGTTCGCGTTCGTCCGCTACGCTCGGGAGTTCCTCGCCTACGGCTTCGGCTTCGCCGCGGGCGCGATGTGCTATCTCGTCCTCACCGAGTTCGTCCCCGAGGCGCTCGAGACCGGTCGCGGCCTTCCGCGCGACGGGAAGCCGGAACTGGCTGCCGGCATCGCCCTCGGCGTGGTCGTTATGGTGCCGCTCGCGTTCCTCTGACGCGTTCGGAGCGTACCGCTCGCGTTCGTGCCGTGTCGCCCGCTTTTATACGCTCGCGGCCCGACCACTCGAGTATGAAACGCGTCACCGAAACCGACGCCGCACCGGCCGCCGTCGGCGCCTACAGCCAGGCAACGAGCACCGACGACCTGCTGTTCACCGCCGGCCAGATCCCCATGACCCCCGACGGCGACCTGCTCGACGACGAACCGATCGCCGCCCAGACCGAACAGGCGCTGGACAACCTCCTCGCCATCCTCGAGGCGGACGGCGCCGCCGCCGAAGACGTCCTCAAAGTCACCGTCTTCCTCGACGACATCGACGACTTCGAGGCGATGAACGACGCCTACGCCGACTACTTCGACGACGAACCGCCCGCCCGCAGCGCCATCGAAGTCGCCGCCCTCCCCAAAGGCGTCGGCATCGAAATCGAAGCCGTCGCCACCCTCGAGTGAGTCATGTCCGTACTCGGTCTTCGCCCCCGCGTCAAGGCAGCGCTGCTGTGGGGTGCCGTCGGGTCCATGGCCTTCCTGGTGCTCGTCCAGGGCTACGCGCTGCTCGTCGACCCGCTCGTCTCGCTCGCACGAGGCGCGGCCATCGCGGTCCTCGTGGGCGCGATGACGACAGGGTGTGCGTACCGACTCGAGCACCGCGTCGCCGAGTGGGCGGCTCGTCGCGCACGGCGTGGCGACGAGTCACACGGCGTCGACGGTAAAAGTAAGAGTTAAACGGCGGACGCGGTTAGGATGAGATGGGCCAGGATGGCCGAACGGTAAGGCGCACGCCTGGAAAGCGTGTTCCCTTTGGGATTCAGGGTTCAAATCCCTGTCCTGGCGTTTTTGGACGATTGTTGAATAACCCACAGACAATATGATATGTGTCAATATTCGACAGAACGTATCCTCATCACCAACGCTATTCTCACCGCGATATTTTCCCCTTACATTCAATTTATACTGATTCACCAATTACTGAAATGTAGTGGCTGATGACGACTTCCTGAGACGCACCGCGATTACCCGTCTCTTGCTCAGCGACCACCAGCGGCAGATACTCGAGCAAACGCTCCGTGAGTGGCAAATGGCGTGTAACATCAGCAGTCGCATCGGGTGGAACGCAGGAGAATCGCGGAAGATGCAACTCCAGCAACTCGCGTACGAGGACGTCCGCGAGCAAACCCGTCTCGGGAGTCAACACGCAGTTCTCGCCACACATCAGGCTGCAGCAGCACTCTCTGGTATCGAAGAGATCGAATCGTTGGACGAGGAGTACGACACCTCTCGTCCGACATTCACCAGCGATACGCTCGTATACGACTCACGCTCGATGACGGTGTTCGACGATGACTCCGTGTCGCTGGCGACGGTCGAAAACCGAATTCGATGTGATCTTTCACTTCCCGACGACAGTGACGGCTATCAGCGACGATATCTCGAGTCTGAGGAGTGGGAACTCACTGAATCGACGATGTCGAAACGAGATGGTGACTGGTATCTCCACCTCGGGTTTCGCAAACCGAATCCACAGCCAAAACTCGAGACGAACGACGGGAACAGGACAGTTCTCGGAGTCGATCTCGGTATCGTTAACATCGCAACGACCAGCACAGCCTACTTCGCGTCAGGACGAGAACTGCGCCACCGGCACCGCGAGTTCGATCGGATTCGATCGAATCTGCAACGAATCGGTACTCAGTCGGCACATCGTACCCTCGAGCAAATAAGCGGGCGAGAATCACGATATCTTCGAGAGACGTTGCACATCGTCGCCAACGATATTCTCGAAGAAGCGATCACGCACGGTTGCGAGTATATCGTTTTCGAGAATCTGAAACACATTCGCGAGCGTGCACCGCCGGTAAAGGAGTTCCATCAATGGGCCCACCGGCAACTCGTCGATCTGGTCGAGTACAAAGCCGAGGCCGAAGGCGTCCGCGTCGAGTTCGTCTCGCCGGAGTACACGAGTCGCCGGTGCCCGGAATGTGGTCACACGTGCGCAGAAAACCGGGTTCGGCAGGCTGTCTTCGAGTGTGTCGAATGCAGTGCGACGGCCAACGCCGATTACGTTGGTGCAAAGAACGTCGGATGGCGTTTTGTCCGCCGGGGCCTACAGTCGTCTCGGCGGACGGGCGACGGTCAACTCGCCCTGAAGTCAGGAACCGTGAAACCGGTGCAGGGGTTCGTTCCCGCCCGTTCTGGGTAACGGTTGGGTTCACTGACAAGCCCTGCTTGCTCAGGGTCGTTGACATCCCAGTCTTGGCGTTTTCGTCATCTTCAAGGTATCTTCCAGAGCCGTCCGTGTACTCTCGCCTTAAAAATGAATGACGGAAACGACGCTGTGAAAACGAACCCGACTACCGCGTTATCTCGGCAGGCGAGTCGGTCGTAATCCAGCAGTCGGGGTCGTTCGGGTCGCGAAGCTCGAGTTCCCCGCTTTGACACACCACCAGTTCGTATCGATCCATTGGAAGACGCTATCGACTACTGAGAGACGACCGACTATCGTAACGGGGAGCCTACTTCCCGTTCCGGCGGGAGTACGGACGTCATACCACACTGACAGATGCCAGGTCACACGACGGTTCCGCAGCCGGCACGCGCGAGCGGACAACGATTTACCCACCCGGCCCCTCGAGAACGGTATGTGCGGACGTTACACCCTGCTGATCGAGCAGGACGAGCTCGAGGAGCGGTTCGACGCTCGGTTCGCCGACTCGGAGCCCGAATTCGAGCCGCGGTACAACGCGGCGCCGGGCCAGGAGCTGCCGGTGATCACGAACGACGCGCCCGACGAGATTCGCCGCCTCGAGTGGGGGCTCGTGCCCTCGTGGGCGGAAGACGACAGCGGCGGGATCATCAACGCGCGGGCGGAGACGATCGACGAGAAGGCGAGCTTTCGGGCGGCCTACGAGCGACGCAGGTGTTCTCGCGAGGGGAACGAGCGAGAGCTCGACACGCCTTCGGCGGGTCGGTGTCTCGTTCCGACGGACGGCTTCTACGAGTGGGTCGGGACGGAACGCGGGAAGCAACCGTACAGAGTTGCCTTCGAGGACGACCGTCCGTTCGCGCTGGCGGGGTTGTGGGAGCGCTGGGAGCCGGACGACGAGACGACGCAGACGGGACTTGACGCGTTCGGCGGCGGCGTCGACGAGACAGCTCCGGCAGCGGGTCCCCTCGAGACGTTTACGATCGTTACGACCGAGCCGAACGAACTGGTCGCCGACCTCCACCACCGGATGGCCGTCATCCTCGAGCCCGGCGACGAGCGGGAGTGGCTGACGGCGGACGATCCGAGCGAGTTGCTCGAGCCGTATCCGGCCGAGGGACTGCACGCGTATCCGGTGTCGACGGCGGTCAACGATCCGTCGATCGACGAGCCGTCGCTGATCGAACCGCTCGAGTCCTAACGTTCTGGAATCGTACCTGTCCTTCCCCTCGGTGGAATTGCTGCCCGAACCGCTATCCAACAATATTTAAGTATGGCGGAGATGCCGGCTCAGTCTGTGAGAGAGCTGGGTGTTAGCGACCAACACATATTATCTCGAATTAGACCGCATTCTTGCGGTTTTCCCGCTTCAATGTACTCGAGTCGTGATCGGTACGGATCTCGAATACCACAACATTTATATAGAATCACAATCAATGATTCGGCTGACTATGAGCCAGCGAATGCAGCAGGGACAGCCGATGATCGTGATGAGCGAGGACTCCCAGCGCGTCAAGGACAAGGACGCGCAGGATTACAACATCAGCGCCGCTCGTGCGGTCGCTGAATCCGTTCGCTCGACACTCGGTCCGAAGGGGATGGACAAGATGCTCGTCGACTCGATGGGATCGGTAACGATCACCAACGACGGCGTCACCATCCTTCAGGAGATGGACATCGACAACCCGACGGCCGAGATGATCATTGAGGTCGCCGAGACGCAGGAAGACGAGGCCGGCGACGGCACTACGACGGCCGTCGCGATCGCCGGCGAACTGCTCAAAAACGCCGAGGATCTCATCGAGCAGGACATCCACCCGACGGCGATCATCAAGGGCTTCCACATGGCAAGCGAGCAGGCCCGCGAGGAGATCGACGACATCGCTCAGGACGTCGACACTGACGACGAGGAGCTCCTGCGCTCGGTCGCCGAGACCTCGATGACCGGCAAGGGGACCGAGGTCAACAAGGAGTACCTCGCCGAGCTCATCATCGACGCCGTCAGTCAGGTCACCGTCGAGAACGAGGACGGCGACAACGTCGTCGACCTCGAGTTCCTCAACATCGAGACCCAGACCGGCCGCAGCGCCGGCGAGTCCGACCTCCTCGAGGGCGGCATCATCGACAAGGATCCCGTCCACGACAACATGCCGACCGAGGCGACGGACGCCGATATCCTGCTGCTGAACTCCCCGATCGAGGTCGAGGAGACCGACATCGACACCGAGGTTTCGGTCACCGATCCCGACCAGCTTCAGCAGTTCTTAGACCGCGAGGAGAAACAGCTCAAGGAGAAGGTCGAGCAGATTGTCGACACCGGCGCCGACGTCGTCTTCTGCCAGAAGGGCATCGACGACCTCGCCCAGCACTACCTCGCCAAGGAGGGCATCCTCGCCGTCCGCCGCGCCAAGAAAAGCGACCTGGAGTTCCTCTCGGAAGTCGTCGGCGCCTCGGTCGTCACTGACCTCGCCAACGCGAGCGCCGAGGACCTCGGCCACGGTGACGTCACCCGCGACGACGAGGACGAACTGTTCTACGTCGAGGGCGAGGACGCCCACGGCGTCACGCTCTTGCTCGCCGGCTCGACCGACCACGTCGTCGACGAACTCGAGCGCGGCGTCCACGACGCGCTCGACGTCGTCGCTCAGACCGTCTCCGACGGCCGCGTGCTGGCCGGCGGCGGTGCCATCGAGGTCGAACTCGCCTCGCGCCTGCGTGACTACGCCGACTCCGTTTCCGGCCGCGAGCAGCTGGCCGTCGAGGCCTTCGCCGACTCGCTCGAACTCGTCCCGCGCGTGCTCGCCGAGAACGCCGGACTCGACTCCATCGACACGCTCGTCGACCTCCGTGCGGCCCACGACGACGGCGACGTCGAAGCCGGCCTGAACGTCTTCACGGGCGACGTCGAAGACACGTTCGAGGCTGGCGTCGTCGAACCGGCCCACGCCAAAGAACAGGCCGTTACCTCGGCTGCCGAGGCCGCGAACCTCGTGCTCAAGATCGACGACATCATCTCCGCCGGCGACCTCTCCACCGACAAGGGTGGCGACGAGGAAGGCGGCGCACCCGGCGGCGGCATGGGCGGTATGGGCGGCGGCATGGGCGGCATGATGTGAGACTAACTTTTGCTCTGCGAGCGCGGCGAAGCCGCGCTCTCGGCAAAAGTTAGTATAAAAGCACTCCTCCTTCAGTTCGCTCGAGTGCGGCGAAGCCGCACTCGTCGCTCACATCAGTCGTCGGCCCGAGCACGGCGCGTGACGCCGTGCTCGGCGAACGGCGCCCGTTCGGGTTCTCCGAACCGCTCACTCGCCGATGCTCGTCCGGAGCGAATACCCGAGTGTAGTAGTTTCCGCGGTTGGTGCTGCCTGCTGTGAATGGTTCCTCACTCGAGTAGCGCCCACCGCTCTCGATCCCATCGCTCGAGTCGCACCCTGTTTCTGGCAAGCCCGTGATCTTTTGTACTGGCAGTCGTACGCCGGCCATGGCGTTTCAAACCACGTTCGGTTGGTCGCTGATCTCCTCGGGCATCGTCACGCTCATCCTGATCGTGCTTCCCGGCGATTCCCTCTGGTGGGGACTGTTGCTGTTGGCACTCGGGATCGCAGTTCTGTACGTTCGGTACTGACGCCTTCGCGGACATCGCGATGACAGAACAGACGCTCGAGTCGTTCGGAACCGCTCGAGAAAATCGTCGCGCTATCGCTGAACCGAACTGCTCAGGCGTCGTCGACCTCGAGTTCGAACTGTTCGTTCTCGCTGACGGTGTTGAGGACGACGCTCGTATTCGAGGCTTTGATGTCGGGATCGGTCAATAGCTGTTTGATCTGGTCGTTCATCCCGTCGGTGTTCTTGAACTTCCCGATGGCGATGACGTCGTAGTCGCCGGTGACCTCGTAGACAGATGTCATCTGCTGGTGGTCGCGCAGCGTTTCGGTGACGTCTGGAAGGGCGTTCCCCTCGACTTGCAACTGGATCACTGCGGTGACGTCGTATCCGACCGCATCGTAGTCGACTCTCGGTGTGTAGCCTTCGATGACACCTTCGTCTTCGAGATCGGAGAGGTGATTCGAAACGGTCGTCACGGAAACGTCGAGTTCCTCGGCGAGGCTTCGAAGGCTCGCTCGCCCGTCGCCGAGAAGTGCATTCACTAGTTTTGCATCGAGATTTTCGTACGTCATCACACTCACCCTCTCACTCGAGCCTTTAGAACTTTACGAATATACAGTTTCTCCGGGTGCAGAGAAGATTTGCTTGGAGCAGTAGGGTTTTAGTAGCAGAGTTACTTGGATACCACGACGAGAAAGATGACAAGCGGAAACATCACTGAGACGGAACAGGCGGTACTCGACGAGATTGAGGAGAAAGACGTCGACTTCCTCCGTCTACAGTTTACTGACATTCTTGGGACCGTAAAGAACGTTTCTGTTCCGGCTCGACAGGCTGAGAAGGCGTTCTCCGAGGGGATCTATTTCGACGGTTCCTCGATCGAAGGGTTCGTCCGCATTCAGGAATCGGACATGCGTCTCGTTCCTGACCCCGACACGTTCGCCGTCTTGCCGTGGCGCAAGAAAGAAGAGAGCGCCGCGGCCCGAATGATCTGTGACGTCTACGATACGTATACGGGCGAGCCGTTCGAGGGCGATCCGCGACGCGTGCTACAGAACGCCCTCGACCGCGCCGAGGAGATGGGCTACACCGTCAACGCCGCGCCAGAACCCGAGTTCTTCCTCTTCGAAGAGGACGACGAAGGTCGCGCGACGACCGATACGAACGACGCCGGCGGCTACTTCGACCTCGCGCCGAAAGACCTCGCCTCTGACGTCCGTCGCGACATTATCTACGGCCTCGAGGACATGGGCTTCGAAATCGAAGCCAGCCATCACGAGGTCGCCGAGGGACAACACGAGATCAACTTCGAGTACGACGACGCGCTCGCGACGGCCGACAACGTCGCCACGTTCCGAACCGTCGTCCGCGCCATCGCGGCCCAGCACGACCTCCACGCGACGTTCATGCCCAAGCCGATCCCGAAGATCAACGGCTCGGGGATGCACACGCACCTCTCGCTGTTCACCGAAGACGGCGAGAACGCCTTCCACGACGAGGACGACGAGTTCAACCTCTCGGAGGAAGCCCGCGCGTTCACCGCCGGGTTGCTCGAGCACGCGCCGGCGATCACGGCGGTCGCCAACCCCACCGTCAACAGCTACAAGCGACTGGTCCCCGGGTACGAAGCACCCGTCTACGTCGCCTGGTCCGACCGCAACCGCTCGTCGCTGATCCGCAAGCCCGCGGCTCGCGTCCCCGCGGCCTCGCGCGTCGAACTGCGCTCGCCCGATCCGTCGTGTAACCCCTACCTCGCACTCGCCGTCATGATCCACGCCGGTCTCGAGGGCATCGAGAACGACCTCGAGTGCGCCGACCCGGTTCGCGAGAACATCTACGAGTTCGACGAGGACAAACGCGAGGAGTACGGCATCGAGACGCTGCCGTCGAACCTCGGTGCTGCGGTCGACGCCCTCGAGGAAGACGAAATTATCTACGACGCGCTCGGCGAGCACGTCGCACCGAAGTTCGTCGAGGCCAAGCGCCAGGAGTTCGAGGAGTACCTCGTCGACGTCTCCGAGTGGGAACTCGACCGCTACCTCGAGACGTTCTAAGACGGCCGGCCACGCGAATCGATTTTCGACCGTTCGCTCTCGTTTTCGATTCACCGCGATACGCTCCGCCTTTTCGAGCCCGTTCCCGTCAGCCCGTCACTTCCGAGCGCGAGCGTCGGGCGTCCGGGTGCCTGACGTGGCCCGGAAGCCCGACGACGATCAGTCCGCCGACGAGTCCGACGAGCAGCCAGACGACCGCGGCGTCGACGACGAGCAAGACGAGCGCGACGATCCCGAGCACGGCGAGGCCCAGCGCGGCGTGGGCGAAGACGCGGATCGACGCCGACCACGGCTCCCGGGACGGCGTCGCGTACTGCCAGGCCAGCGCGGCGCCGACGCAACCGCCGAAGAGCGCCACCGCATCGGGTCGGCCGCTGGTGGCGAACGCGGCGAGCGAGAGCACCGCTGCGAGCGTGAACATCGCGCCCGTGGCGGCGTGGTGGTCGCGAGCCAGCAGGCGATTGCGAACCGCGAGCATTCCCGCGACGTAGACGACGCCGACGACTGCCCCGACGAGGACGTCGATCGGAAAGTGAACGCCCGCGCCGACTCGAGCGAACGAGACGAGACCGACCATCGCGGCCGCACCCGCCCACCGCTGGCCCCTCGTTCCGACGTCGAACTCGAGGGCGAGCATCGTCCAGACGACGACCGCGGCGATGGCGTGACCGCTCGGGAAACTGGTCGTGTGGACTTCGACGGCCGGCGCGTACAGCACGGCGACGACCGTCGGGAGCGACTCGGGTGCGATCGCGGGGCCGACGCCGGGACGCGGCGTCTCGAATACGCCTTTCAGGCCGAGCATAACGGCGTAGCCGCCCATAACGATCCCGAGCCACGACGCGAAGCGATGTCGGTCGCGGAACCAGAAGGCGAGTACGACCGCCGGCGCGACGAACCAGACGCTCCCGAGATAGGAGAGAAACGCGAAGAGAAAGGCCATCCACTCGGGAAAGGCGTCGCGGACGAGTTCAACCTGTGTCGGTTCGAACCACATATATTAGTTATACTATTGTGCTGTTATTATTTTCTCTAGTGTGGCGAGTAATAGTTGTTTCGCCGACCACGCCTCGCGGCCAGGGCCGAACCCGTGATCGTGATCGTGAGCCTCGAACGACGGCGTATCGTCGTCGACGTCCGTTCCCAGGTGGGTACGAGACTTGACCACACGGCAGCCCGCGATATCGGCCTCTCGATGGCCGTGGCGGTGCCCGACCTGGAGCGCGTGGTCGGGCTCGAGCGCACGATAGCACTCGTAGCGTCTCGCGCCGGTCGGGGTCGGCTGCGTGAGCGTCGCCGCCTCACTGCTCGCTCTACGCTTCCGCCTGTTCGATCCACTCCTCGGCGTCGCTCTCCGAGACGTCAGCGGCCTCGGTGATCGTCTCGGCGTCGGTACGAACGAGATCGTCGACCGTCGCGATACCGGCCTCTGAAAGCTGTTCGCGGACGCTCTCGTCGATGCCCTCGATGGACTCGAGCGTGTGCTCTGGGTCGGTTTCGATCTTCGTGTGGGCCTCGACCGACTGCTGGTTCTCGAGTCGCCGGGTGACCGCTTCGCTCTGGTCCTCGAGTTGCTCTTGGAACGCCTCGATCTGTTCGGCCTGTCGTTCAAGCAGGGTCGCGACGTCTCCCGTCTGTTGGTCGAGTTGCTCCTCGAGTCGGTCCTGAAGCTCCTGTGTCCGCTCGAGTTGCTCGCGAAGCTGTCCCGAGAGCTCGTCGACGCTCTCGACCGTCTGATCCTCGACGGACCGAGTCATCTCGAGGAACTGGTGGGTCTGGTCGTCGAGAGCGTCGACGAACTCGCCGGAGAACTCGTCGGCGGTGTCGACGTCCCGCTCGAGTTCGCGCTCGAGGGCGTCGTAGAACTCAGCGTGGGTCGTCTTCAGCTGTGCGAACGTTTCATCGGTGACACGGTGCGCGTCGGACGGCTCGTCGCCGGGGAGAATCGCGGCCGTCGCGTCGACGTAGCTGTGGGCCATCGCCTGCGCGAGCTCGAGTTGCTGGCGCTGGAGCGACTCCTGGCCTTTGAGCCCCGTAAGCGCCATGGAGTCGACGTTGCGCTGGACGGAGAGACCCTGCTTGAACAGCTGCTGGCTCTGTTTCACTGCGGTTCGCTGTACGTCGAACATCGCTCGGATGGGGGATTCTGACTGACTCATGTTCGTCGAGCACGGATCGGACTCGACGAGGGATAAATGGTGAGCTTGCATACCACTGATTACCATCTAATGGCATCGAATGGTGCAGAAGAGTGATACTCGCCCGTTCGATTCGCTTTCGGTAATTTTCCCCATCGGTGACTATCACGACGAGCCGCATTCAGTATTATGAGCGAGTTTGTGGTCCGTTCACTATGGTCGATAGTCGAAGCTACGCGTTCGAGGGAACAGAACCGACGGTCGACGAGTCGGCGGCAGTGAGCCGGGACGCGACGCTCGTCGGCGACGTCCGCGTCGAAGCCGATGCGAGCGTCTGGCCGGGCGTCGTGTGCCGCGGAGACATCGGACCCGTTCGCATCGGTCGCGAGACGCACGTCGGCGACAACGCGACGATCCACGCGTCGGAACTCGCGGATCGCGTCATGGTCGGCCACGGCGCCGTCCTCAACGAGGCGACCGTCGAGGAGGGGGCGCTGGTCGGGTTCAACGCGACGATCAACACGGGATCGACGGTCGGCTCGGGCAGCGTCGTCGCCGCCGGAACGGTCGTCCCCGACGAGTACGAGATTCCGCCGTCGTCGTTCGTCCGCGGAGTACCCGCCGAAATCACGCCACTCGAGGAGACGACGATCGACGCCGAGGAACTGTTCGAGACGTTTTCGACGGGCGACTACACCAACCTCGCGGGCCGCCACAAGGAACTGTTCGAGTGAGGCGGTGTTAATCGCCGGCCGAGATGACCCCGCCCTCGTCGGCGTCGATCCGCACGGGATCGCCCCGCCAGTCGATCTCGAGTCGGCGACGCGAGAGGGAGGGAGCGAGCGTCGACGCGGAGACGAGTCCCCGGTAGGTCTCGCCGTCTGCGACCACGAGGTGTTTCACGCCGTCGGCGCGCATGCGTTCGGCGGCGGTCACGATCGATTCGCTCGGTGCGATTGTCGACACCGGGGCAGACATGATCGCCGAAACTGGGTGGGAACCGCGCGTCTCGGCCACGAACGCGACGATATCGGACTCGGTAACGATGCCGACTGGTGACTCCGCGTCGAGAACGACCAGCGCCGGGACGTCGGGATCTCGGAGGCGCTGTGCTGCCTCTCTGACCGGCGTCTCCGGGTGGAGCGGCCGCCGAATTGGCGTGGTCACATCGTCGATTGGTATCTCGAGCATGAGTTGGTGTATGTTACCATACGCCACATCATAGTCCCTGTGGACATACGTCCTTTAAATCCTAGTATCGATTGCAGGTGAGGGTGAAAGGCGCGACTAACTGAGCGATTGGATTAGAAATCGAGCTATTTCTGAAAGGAGTCTGTTGGCTGTCCCGTGAACAACGTTAGTATCGGCTCGCCGTCGACCGAAGGACACCGCCGCAATCCGGACAGTTCGATCGATACGAAACCGGGTGGACCTTCATCGAACAATCACGGCATTCGTATCTGTCTTTGTATTCCTTCATTCTATATCCCCTCCGTTACCTTGGAAGATATTGGATCTAATAAATCTTTTCCCACCCATTTGGTCATTTGGGATGCTAGTCGAGTCCTCGAACGACGTGGCGACACTCGAGTCTGTGAGTGCTTTCGAACGCGGACCCAATTACCCTTCAACTTGCACGATCAGGTAGTCACTCGCGAACGATACCGGCGTCGGGAAACGACTGCATCTTCGATTCGCTGTAGCCGGCCTCGGTGAAAGACGTGCCGACAATGACGTTCGACGGCGTACGAAACCGGCCGCGCGACTGGACTTACGATTTCGCCTCTTCCGTGTCTTCTTCCTCGAGTACGACGTCGAACCGGTCGCGCAGTCGCTTCTTGTCGAACTTGCCCGTCGAGGTCTTGGGAATCTCCTCGACGAACTCGTAGATGTCCGGGAGCCACCAGCTCGGGAACGTCTCCGCGAGGTGGTCTTCGAGTTCGGTGCCGGTCGGATCGGCGCCCTCGGTAGGGACGACGACTGCGAGCGGCCGCTCCTGCCACCGCTCGTGCTCGGCGGCGACGACCGACGCCTCGGCGACGCCCTCGTGGGCCATCAGTTCGTTCTCCAACTGGACCGAGGAGATCCATTCGCCGCCGGATTTGATCATGTCCTTGTCGCGATCGACGACGTCGATGTAGCCGAGTTCGGTCCGCACCGCGACGTCGCCGGTCTCGAGGTAGCCGTCCTCGGTGAACGACTGCTCGTTCTCCTCGGGGCGGTCGAGGTAGCCGTCGGTCACCCACGGCCCGCGGACCTGGAGTTCGCCCATCGTTTCGCCGTCCCGCGGGACCTCCTCGCCGTCGTCACCGATGATGCGGACCTCGATGCCCGGTACCGGGAAGCCCGCCATCGAGCGGTACTCGTACTGCTCCTCCGGCGGGAGCTCCTCGACTTCCTTGCGGAGCGTGCTGAGCGTCCCCAGCGGCGAGGTCTCGGTCATCCCCCAGCCCTGGATGATCGGCGCGTCGTACTCCTCGTCGTACTTCCGGATGAGCGACTCCGGCGGCGCCGACCCGCCGACCGTCAGCCGGTCGATGTTCGAGATGTCGACGTCCGGATTCTCATCCAGGAACTCGGCCATCTCGAGCCAGATGGTCGGGACGGCCGCCGAGAACGTCACCTCCTCTTCGTCGATCAGTCGCGCGATGGACTCGGGATCCGTGTGGACCGAGGGGAACACCTGTTTCGCGCCCGCGAAGGTCGCGGCGTAGGGGGTCCCCCAGCCGTTGGCGTGGAACATCGGGACGACGGGCAGCGAGACGTCGCTTTCGCCGATGCCGTTGGCGTCGACGTGACCGCACATGATGCTGTGGAGGTACATCGCCCGGTGCGTGTAGGGTACGCCCTTCGGGAGGCCGGTCGTCCCCGAGGTGTGACACAGCCCATACTCCGCGTCCTCGTCGATGTCGGGCCACTCGTACTCGGTCGGATGGCCCTCGAGCAGCGACTCGTAGTCGGTCACCGGCTCGAGGTCGGTTTCGGGCAGTTCGTCCGGCCCGCACAGGACGACGTATTGCTCGACGCTCTCGAGTTGGTCGGCGTTGGCCTCGACCTTCCCGATGAGTCCCGGATCGACGAAGATCACCTCGTCATCGGCGTCCTCGATCGTGTGGACGAAGTGGTGGTCCGGGAGCCGCATGTTGCACATGTGGATCGACCGCCCCGTGCAGGCCGGCCCGAAGTAGAGCTCGAAGTGGCGGTAGTGGTTGGTCGCGACGACGCCGACCCGCGTGCCCTCCTCGAGTCCCAGTTCGTCGAGCGCGTGCGCGAGCTGGCAGATGCGCTCGTACGCGTCGCCGTACGTGTAACGGTGGACGCTGCCGTCCGGCAGTTTCGTCACCAGTTCCCGCTCCGGGAAGAGGTCGACCGCGCGTTCGATAATCCTGTCAAGCGTTAACTGTGTGCTCATCATGGTCGCAAAAGTTGTCACTGCCGACCCTCTTAATTGCTTGGTCGGTGCCACATCCGTTGAGAACCGCCCCGCCGACTGGTCCCCGCCGGCTCCGGCGAGTTTCGTCCCGTAATTCGTCCGGTCTGCTGTACGCCGTTTCCGGTGCGATCCGACCAGTTCGTCGGTCCCACCGGTCCAGCGGTACAGCAGTCCGTCTCAGTCGTCACCCTCGAGTCGAACGAGTTCGTCGACGTCCGGAATGTCGGCCGCGGCGTCGGTGATCTGTTGCATGCGATCCGTGTGCTTGTCGACCGCGTAGGCGGCCAGTTCGCCGTCCTCGAGGCCGAGGCGCTCGTCCGGATCGTCGGGCTGGTACCGTTCGTCCTCGGTGATGCCCTGGACGAGCGGAAGGAGTTCGTTTACGGTCTCCTCGATCAGTTTTGGATCGACGTTCTCCTCCCGAATCAGCGTCTTGAGCTGATTCATTCCGAAGCCGACGTGGCGACCCTCGTCGCTTCTGATCTTCGTAAAGCCCTCGACGAGCCCCGGCAGGTGCGGAAGGTCCTCGAACTCGCCGCCGTAGGAAGTCTGCATTCCGTAGTAGCCCGTCTGGGCGAGGATCCCTTCGACGGTGAGGTGGTAGTGGCAGTACGCCGTCGCTCGGTTTTCGGGCGTGTCGTCCTCGAGCAGCCGATACTGGGCTCTCCTGTTGCGATCGAACAGTTCGACGTAGGGCTCGTTGAACCACCGATCGTCGCGGGGATTCGACCGCTCCCAGCCCAGTTCGTCCTCGACGGTCCAGATCACCTCTCGCCAGTAGCGATCGAAGAAGTCCGCGTGCTTTGCTTCCTCGTAGAGCTGGGTCGTCAGGAACAGCTGGTCGTCGATGTCCTCCAGGACGGTCGCCAACGGTGCGAGATCTTCGGTGACGGCATCCTCGCCGGCGCCGAACTTCGCGATGCCGTTTAGCGTCCTGGCCCACGCCTGGTCGTCGAACCCCTCCCGCCGATCGATGTACGCGAGCAGGTTCTCGACGTCCTGCTCGAGGTCGATCTCGCCGGGATCCCAGTGGCGTTCGACCGCGTTTCGGAAGTACCGGTTCGATCGCGATTCGCGATCCATCAGGTCGGATGGTGTGTATTCTGTTGACACACAACACCGTACGTGACGCTCGTATTAAAATTCGAGTCTTCGATCGGTCCGGTCGAAATCGAACGAAACGCGCGTTCAGGATTGCTGGGGTGCGTCGCCGATCTCGAAGATTTCGGCGTAGAGGCCCTTTGCAAGCGCATCGATGTTCTCTTCCGCTTCGTCGGCGTCCATCGTGTCGCCGACGCCCTGCCACTCGACGGTGAGTTTCGTCATCGGAAACAGGGGAAAGCCGCCGACGACGACGTTGCCGCCGGCGGTGTGGATCGTCCACTCGGTCTGCATGCCGTTCGACGAGCGGGTGACGTCCTCGATCTGTCCGCCGCGGGCGCTCCACCGTTCGACGAGGCCGGCCGTGATTCGGCGCAGCTGTCGTTCGCCGAGCGCGTGGACGGCGGTCCCGCCGGCCGCGAGCAGAACGAACGCGGCGATCGCGACCGGGAGCCCGCCGAAGGGGATGTTCACCGACGCTGCGAGTCCACCGGCCACCACGACGAGACCGATGATCCGCAGGTCGAACGCCGCGGGGACCGTTCCGGACCAGCCCGCGTCCCGCGACTCGGACTCGGGCCTGGACTCGGCTCCGGATTGGGATTGTGATTCTGTCTGTGCCGGCTGCTCGAGTTGCATGTACTCGAGCGTGGTGGCGTCGTCCCGATAGTCGTTGTCCTTTTGCAGCGGAGGCTTTATAAGCTCGCCTCGAGGATCACTCGGACTCGAGTACCTGCTCGCAGTCGCGTCGGATTCGCGACGACTCGGGCGACCCTCGACGGGACGCGAGTCGCGCCGAAACCGCCAGCCGTTATATGTTGGTTGCCGTACACGCGCTTATGCCCTGGACGGTGATGCCGACGTTCGAGTCGTACGCGCAGGCACGCGAAGCGTTCTCGTGGGACCTCCCCGACGAGTTCAATCCGGCCGTCGACTTCCTCCGAAAACACGAGGACACGAGTCGAACGGCGCTGCGGTACGAGACGCCCGACGGCGGACTCGAGACCTACTCCTTCGACGACCTCGACGACCGCTCGGATCGCCTCGCCGCCGCGCTCGCCGACTTCGGCGTCGACGCCGGCGACCGCGTCGGCGTCGTCGTTCCGCAGAAGCCCCAGAACCCGATCACGCACCTCGCGAACTGGAAGCTCGGCGCCGTCTCCGTCCCGCTGACCGTCCTCTTCGGTCGCGACGCCCTGCAGTACCGACTCGCGGACAGCGAGGCGACGGCCGTCGTCGTCGACCCGGACGTCCGCGAGACGGTCGAGGAGATCCGCGGTGAGTGTCCGGCCCTCGAGCACGTGATCGAACTCGGCACGACCGACGCCGTGAGCGGCGAGGCCCACGCCTTCGAGGACCTGCTCGAGTCATACGAACCGGGGATCGACGTCTACGACGCCACGCCCGAGACGCCGACGGCGATCATGTACACTAGCGGCTCGACCGGGCCGCCGAAGGGCGTCCGCCACAGCCACGCCCTCTGGCTGGGTCGGGCCGCCGCGGCGTACAACTACTTCGACCGGGGGCTCGAGCCCGGCGAGACGACGGTGTGGACGCCCGCCGACTGGGCCTGGGGCGCCGCGCTCGGCGGGACGCTGTTCGCCGCCTGGCACCACGGCTGCACCGTCGTCGGCTGGCCCCGCGACGGCTTCGATCCCGAGGACGCCTACGATCTCATGGCGCGCCACGACGTGACGAAGGCGTTCATGCCGCCGACGGCGCTGCGGATGCTCACGGCCGTCGATGATCCCGAAGCGCAGTACGACCTCTCGCTCGAGACCTTCGCCTCGGCCGGCGAGCCGCTGACCTCGGAGGTCGTCGACTGGGTCGAGGAGACGTTCGCGGACGTCGCGATCAACGAGTTCTACGGACAGACGGAACTGAACCTCGTCGTCGGCAACTCCTCCTGGTACGAGACGCGGCCGGGTAGCATGGGGAAACCGCTGCCGGGCTACGAGGTGCGAGTGCTCGATCCGGAGACGCGAGAGCCACTCGGGCGCGGCGAGATCGGCGAACTCGCGGTAACGTCCGACGACCGCCGGGTCTTCTTTGACGAGTACTGGAAGTTACCGGAGAAGACGGCAAACAAGCGGACCGAAGACGGGTGGTTCTTGACCGGCGACCTCGTGGAACGGGACGACGACGGCTACCTGTGGTTTCACTCCCGGACCGACGACGTGATCCTCACCAGCGGCTACCGCGTCGGCCCGATGGAAGTCGAGGAAGCGATCCTCCACCATTCGGACGCCGAACAGGCCGGCGTCGTCGGCGTCCCCGACGAGACCCGCGGCGAGGCGATCAAAGCGTACGTCCAGCCCGCGACCGACGACTACGATCCCGATACCCTCCGCGAGGAGATCAGAGACCTCGTCCGGGATCGACTCGCCGAGTACGAGTACCCCCAACACGTCGCCTTCGTCGACGAACTCCCGACGACGACCACCGGTAAGATCCAGCGCCGCTCGCTTCGAGAGCGGGAGTAGCGCGGTCGACGCCCTCGTTGGCCGTCCCACCGTCGCAATTCCACCGAATCGAAACCCAGGGTCGATTTTATTACGCTTTCGTGTGACATGTGTGTCATGCACCGCGTTCTAGTACCCGTCGACACGAGCGAGGAACGGGCCGTCAAACAGGCGACGTACGTCGCGTCGCTTCCCGACGCGTCGGAGTCCGTCGAGGCGTTTCTGTTCTACGTCCACACCGACGAGGGGTCGGATCTCCCGAAGGAGTTCGAACGGTACAAATCGGCCTCGCGAATCGCGTCCGTCCGGCGCGCCGAAGAACGCCTCGAGGACGCGGGCGTCGAGGTCACGATTCTCGAGGAAAGCGGCGGGGTCAGCGAGGGCGACATCATCTCGACGGCCGACGACCACGACGCCGACGTGATCGTTCTCGGGGGCCGCAAGCGCTCGCCGGTCGGAAAGGCCGTCTTCGGCAGCGTCACGCAGTCGGTGATCCTCAACGCCGATCGGCCCGTCGTCGTCACCGGCGGCGAGGAGTGAGACGGTCTGTCGTTCCGAGTTATGGCACACCCCGAATGGGGCGCGGCTGCGCCGGAACCGACGGACGGTCGTCCACACGCGTTCTCGTCGGTCTAATCTATCCGCCGGACGTTCCTCGAGTCGGTCGGTGAACCGGCCGAGCCGTCGCTGTCGGGTTATCGTCTTCCGGACGACTCCGTTCGGAGCTGCGTCTCGCGTTTTCGACCGCCCGTCGCGTCAGCTCACGTCGTCCGTCGCCTGCAGTCAGTTCCTTCAGGCCGTCGTCGAGCTGAAGAGCGCATTTGATATCGCACTTATTGATTTATGAGAATGGGCATTCGTCGAGTACGTCTCGCCGACCGCATCCGAACCATGCCCCATCTGCCGCTTTGCCGGCGTTTATCCGCCCCATCGGCGAATGCGAACGTATGGCACTCGAGAAACCGGACCTCTCCGGACAGACGGCATTTATTACGGGAACGACCCGCGGTATCGGCAAAGCCATCGCGCTCGCCCTGGCCGAACGGGGCTGTAACGTCGTTTCCACGGGGAAGACGAGCGAATCTGACGACGACTTCGAAGAGAACGACCTCGAGGGATCGATCGAACAGACGGCCCGCGAGGTCGAGGAACGCGGCGTCGACGCGCTGTCGATTCAACTCGACGTTCGCGACGAGGCCGCCGTCGAGGCGGCCGCCGACCGCGCGATCGACGAGTTCGGAACCGTCAATATCGTGATCAACAACGCCAGCGCGATCCAGATGGCTGCGATCGCCGACCTTCCGCCGAATCGCTTCGACCTCCTGACGGACGTCAACGTCCGCGGCACGTACCTCACCTCGCGGGCGTTCGTCGACCACCTCCGCGAGGTCGAGGACGCCTGGCTGTTGACCAACGCGCCGCCAGTGACCATCGACCGCGCGCCGGGCTCCGCGCCGTACGCCTGGTCGAAGCTGGGGATGACCTTCCACACGCTCTCGCTGGCCGAAGAACTCGCCGGCGACGACGTCGGCTGTAACGCCTTCTGGCCCGTCACGGCAATCGATACCCGCGCGACGCGGTACTTCGGTATGGGGACCGAAGACGACTGGCGGACGCCCGAAATCGTCAGCGACACCGTCCTCGAGATCCTCTCGCGCGATCCGTCGGAATTCACCGGCAACGCCGTCTACGACGAGGATCTACTGCGCGAAGCGGGCGTCTCGGACTTCTCGCGGTACAACCTGACCGACGGCGATCCGGCGCCAGGATCGGCACAGCTGTTCGATCCCGACTACGAGCGATCGGCGTGAGCGCCGCCTCGCTGTCAGTCGGTATCGGTGTCGATCCGCTTCTCACGTGGCGTCGCGACGACGATCCTCGGCGCCTGTGGATTCGGCGAAACGTACATTCGGTAGCACGTGGGAGCTACGTGCGGGATGTACGACCGAATTCTCGTGCCGACGGACGGGAGCGAACCGGCGACGGCCGCAGTCGAAGAAGCGATCGCGCTCGCGCGCCAGAACGACGCCGAACTCCACGCGCTGTACGTCGTCGAACCGATTCCGCTGGGCGGATTCGCCGCGGGCGCCAAACCTGCGTCAGCGGAGTGGGGTGACGTCGTCGAGCGACAGCGAGCCGAAGGGAACGAGGCGACCGCCGCGGTCGCCGAACTGGCCGCCGACTCGGACCTCGAGGTCGTCGAAGCGGTCGAACACGGTAATCCGGATGCACAGATCCTGCGGTACGCCGGCGAAGCTGACATCGACGCGATCGTGATGGGAACGCACGGTCGATCCGGCGCCGATCGAATCGTCCTCGGGAGCGTTACGGAGACCGTCGTTCGCAAGAGCGACGTTCCGGTGCTCACGGTCAGAATGGGGGACTAAGCTGTTTCGCGGGGGTCAGTGTCGGCAGTTTCACGGCGTCGGTCTGACCATCGCAGGGGCCGGCCCCGTCGAGCCGCCCCCATCGGTCTCCTCGATGACGTACCGCTGGCCGAGCATCGGATCGAGGAGACTGTCGACCTCGCCGCGGTCGTCCCGGAGGACGGGCGCGTCGTCGGCGTCGGGATCGTCCATGTGGTTGGCGACGGCGTCCGAAAGGTCGACGTTGAGGTCGCGCTGGTCGTTTCGCTCCGCCAGATCGGCCTCGTCGAAGCCGGTCGGCTCGTTCGTCGCGACAACCTGAATGTTCTGGATCGAACTCGAGTCGGAAGTGCGGAAGCTGTACGTGTCGGGGAAGACCGCCGCCATCGTCTCGTGTTGGGCTTCGTAGAACTCGGCGGCGGGGCCCTCCGGCGCAGCGATGACGTTCGCGTGGAGAACGCCGTCGTCGGCCAACCGGTCGCTGACGAGTTCCATGAACTCGACGGTGGTCAGGTGGAAGGGGACCTGGTCTTGCTTGTAGGCGTCGAGGACGATCACGTCGTAGGTCTCGTCGCTGTCCCGGAGGAACTGCCGGCCGTCCGCCGCGTGGGAGGTCATGGTCTCGCCGTGCTCGAGTCCGAAGTAGTCCGCCGCGGCGGCCGTCACGTCGGGATCGATCTCGACGACGTCGACGTCGACGTCGTAGCGCTCCTCGAAGTCCTGCGGACCGGTGTAGCCCCCGCCGCCGATGAACAACACGTTGTCGACGTCGCCGGGGTCGTCGGTCATGAGCATCGGCAGGTGAAAGTACTTCGTGTACTCGAAGACGTGTCGGTCGGGGTCCTCGAGATCCATTGCGCTGTGGCGGGCGCCGTCTAAGTACATCGTCCGGACGTCGCCGTCGTCGACAATCTCGAGTTCCTGGTGGGCGGTCTGAGTCTGGTAGACGACGTCGCCGCGGTGGTCGATTGCGACCGGACTGGCGCCGCTCGAGACGACCAGCAGGACGGCGATTCCGACGCTCGCGAGGACCGGCTTTCGCGGGAGCGAGGGCGCGTTGAGCACGAGGGCGGTGATGACCAGCGAGATCCCGAACAGGAGACCGATGGCGTCGATGCTGAACGCGGGGATAAAGACGAACGTGGTCGCCGCCGAGCCGAGGATGCTGCCGATGGTTCCGAGGGCGTAGACGTGGCCCGACGCCTCGCCGGTGCCTTCCTTTTCGGATAGCTCGGCGGCGTAGGGGCTAATAAAGCCGAGCAGGTAGGTCGGCGGTCCGAAGAGGACGATCGCGGCCGGAAGCGCGGCGTACCGCGGTGGCAAGGCGAGCGTCGACGTGTAGTTCAACAGGAGGTCGCTCGCGTAGATCACGACGGCGATGTAGACGGCCGTCGCGAGCAACAGCCACGACATCTCCCGGTTCGAGGCGGTCGCAGCTTGCTTGCCGCCCTGCCAGTAGCCGAGGCTCAACGCGGCGAGACAGACGGTGAGAATTCCGCCGACGGTGTAGATGTGGCTCCCGAACTGGGGCGCGATGACGCGCACGGCCAGAATCTCGAGGCCCATGCTGACGATTCCGGCGACGAAGACGGCGAGCTCTGCTTTCGTGGGCCGGTAGAAGCGGCCGGTCCGCACGTCCATTAGCGGGTCGAAAGCGGTCCGGCCGTGAGTACTTGTCGTCTCGGTTCACCGCCATCACGGGCGAGTCGGCAGACACGGATCGACTCGACTCCCGGCGGCCGGGAAGGCCGACCACGGAGTCGGGCTCGAGCGGGTCACCGACGGGCAGGTGTTCGGCCGCTTCGACCAGCCTTGCGACGTAGTCGTAGCGGTCTTCGGAGACCTGGTGGCGGTTGATCGAGACGCAGACCAGCCCTGTGGATAACGGAGCCGAACGCGCCCCCCTTTCACCGCGAGTTCGGGGCCGCGTCGTCGGTGACGATGTGAGCGTTGTCCCCGCCCAGTTCGAGCGCCGGGCAGTGGAAGTTCTCGACGATGTTCTCCTTGCCGGAGTCCGGCGACTCCGAGCGATTGCCGCGATTCCGCAGCGCCATCTCGGCCGCGTGCGACGCGACGCCGATCTACCGTCGAGTCATCACGTGCGTGAGAACGAACAGGGCAACGGCGGCAAGCGCCACCGTCGTGAGGCTGTACTCGAGCGTGCCGACCAGCGAGAGCCCCCAGACGATCATCGCGGCGAACAGGGTCGACAGCACCGCGTTCATGAGCGCCAGCACGCGCGGGTCCCCCTCCGAGGACTCGAGGCCATCCTGGAGCCCCGATCGACCGTCGTCTGGGTCTGCCATGGCGGAATACGGGACCGACGGTCACTTAGCAGTTTCCACGTTCGACCGTCGCCGTCCCCGCCACGACCCCGTCCGACTCCACCAGTGTTTATGTCGACGTCAGCGAAGGAGCCGGTATGCGCGAAGTGACGGTCGCTCGAGTCGTCGACGCGACGCCGGCGGAGCTGTGGGAGTGGCTCGATCCGCCGACGATCGTCCGCGCCGAGGGGAGTTTCGCCGTCGACACCGTCGAGGACCGCGGCGAGGCGGTCGTGGTCGTCGCCAGCGGCCCCGGGATGCAGTTGCCGCTGCGATTCGAGGACCGCGACGGCGCGATCTACTACACGCAGGAGGGCGAACAGGGACCGTTCGAGAAGATGGAGACGTGGATCGAACTCGAGGCCGCCGAGAAAAACGGTTCCGACGGGACCCCGACCGCCGGCACGCTGGTCCGCCTGCGGTCGTCGGTCTCGCTCGCCGCACCGTTGCCGTTCGGCGACCGAATCGCCGCCTGGAAGCGCAAAGGGGAACTAACGCGGGTCCTCGAGGCGCTCGAGGACGCGTTCTGAACCGCCGCGAAGCTGTCCGGCGATACTCGCGGCCGCCGTTCGATCAGGGCTCGCGGAGCACGACGGTCTCGTCCTCGTCCACCTCACCCGGGAACGGACTGTCGGGTTCGTCGTCGCGCTCCCACTCGTCGTCCGTGACCAGACAGTCCTTGAGTGCCGCTCTGAGCCGCGATTCCTCGAGTTCAGTGCCGATGAAGACCAGTTCGGTCCGTCGGTCGCCGTACTCCTCGTGCCACTCGAGGTCGGGACGATTCGACCGGTAGAGGTCCCGCCGGATCTCGGGGAGCGCGGCGATCCACGGCCCCCTGACGTCGGCGTGAACGGACGGGCCGGCCTGTGCGATTTCGATCTGCAGGTCGCTTCCGGCGATCCAGGCGACGCCCTTCGAACGGACGATGCCGTCGGAGAGGGCCCGCAGGAACGCGGCGAACCGTTCGGGGTGGAACGGCCGTCGGTGACGGACCACGATCGATTCGACGCCGTACACCTCGTCGGGATGGCGATGGTCGTCGTCGTCGTGTTCGTGTTTGCCACCGTGGTCGTGGCGCTGCCCGCGGCCGTCGGCCTCGTCCTCGAGCGCCCGCTGCCAGCCCGCCGCGTCGCCCAGTTGCGCGGAATCGAACAGTCCGACGCCGAGCAGTCGATCGGGATCGACCGCGCTGAACTCCGTACGGATCGTTTCGGCGTCGGGTCGCAACGCCGTGACGAGCGCCTCCGCCTCCTCGAGTTCGGCCGGCTCGCAGAGATCCGTCTTGTTCAGGACGACGAGGTCCGCGGCCTCGAGCTGTTCGACGAGCAGGTCCGAGAGCGGACGCGTCCCGTCCTCGTCGCCCGCCGCCCCGCCCCGCCGTTCGGGGACGTCGGCGCCGGCGAACGTATCCATGAAGCGCCGGGTATCGAGGACGGTCACGAGCGCGTCGAGGTCGTAGCTGGCGGCCACGCGCGAGGACGTGGTGAACAGTCGGGCGACCGGTTCCGGCTCCGAAATCCCCGACGCCTCGACGAGCAGGTGATCGAACTCCCGTTCGCGAGCCAGTCGGACGACCGCGGTCTCGAGGTCGTCCTGCAGTTCACAGCAGATGCAGCCGTTCGAGAGCTCGGCGACGCCGTCGTCGAGGTCTAAATCCGAGCCCTCGGCGACGAGTTCGGCGTCGACGTTGACAGCGCCCATGTCGTTTACCAGCACGGCGAGGTCCCGCTCGTCGACGCTCCGGAGGAGGTGGTTTACCAGCGTCGTCTTCCCGGCGCCGAGCCCGCCGGAGAGCACGGTGACGGGAATCGCGTCCGAATCGGTGTCCATACGCGGCCGTTGGCGCTCGACGGTCAAGAAGCGTGGCTATCGCCACCTCGGCTCGCGGGTCCGTCTACCACAGGCCGATGCAATTATATCTATCCAGTTGAGAGCATTTCACGGGAGCCGTCACAAAAGACACACCACCGCTCCCGTTTTCGCGACGCGACCGACCACGAGTCGCTACTCTCGAGTGCGGTATTCGGGGCGGATGCCCCGACAGGAATCCGGGTGCGATTCGTGGTTCACCGGCGGGATACGTAATAGTTCGGCAGACGGCCGTCTGACGCGCCAGCTCGCGACCGCGCGACGCGACGCCCGTGCCCGGCGTCCCGCGACAGCTTTTTGGGTTCGGCCCCGAGCATCACCGACGATGACACTCGCCGACCGGATCGCCGCGTTCAGGGCCACGCTCGAGGAGTGGCTCCGCGGACTCTACCACGGGATGATCACGCACCCGGCCTACGAGAAGATCGAAGCCGAAGCCGAGGACACGGAGGACGCGTTCATGCTGGCGTGTTTCCCCGACGCGTTCGGCATCCCCAGTCCGGTGTCGTACTACACGGCCGAACTGCTCCCGTATCTGGAAGACGAGTACGAGGCCTGGCAGCGGCGCATGTGGGACCGACAGTCGGTCGTCGAGCGCAAGGGCCACCAGTATCACTTCTGATGACGGCGACGTTTACCTTCTTCGGCGGCAAGGGCGGCGTCGGCAAGACGACCGTTTCGAGCGCCTACGCGCTCGAATGTGCCGAATCCGGACTCGAGACGCTCGTCGTCTCGACCGATCCGGCCCACAGCACGGCCGACGTCTTCGATCAGGAGTTCGGCGACGAACCGCGGCCCGTCGAGGGGTACGACGGACTCTCGGCGCTGGAGATCGATCCCGAACAGGAAGTCCAGGACCACCTGCTGGACCTCCGAAAACAGCTGAACGCGCAACTGTCGGCGACGATGGTCAACGAGGTCGAACTGCAACTCGAGATGGCCCACCAGACGCCGGGGGCCTACGAGGCGGCGCTGTTCGATCGGTTCGTCGACGTCATGCAGCGCGCAGACGACTACGATCGGGTCGTCTTCGACACCTCGCCGACCGGCTCGACGCTGCGGCTGCTCGCCCTGCCCGACCTCCTCGAGCGCTGGATCGACCGACTCGCGGACAAACGCGAGCGCAGCATCGACCTCTACGAGAAGGCCGCGATCGGCAATCAAGAACCGCGGCGAGTGATGGAGGGCGACCCGATCCTCGCGCGGCTTCAGGGTCGCAAGGAGCGCTTCGCGTTCGCCGGCGAGACGCTGCGTGAGAACGCCGCCTTCTACCTCGTGTTGAACCCCGACGAGCTCTCGGTCCGGGAGACCGCCCGCTCGATCGAGTCACTCGAGGAGGCCGACCTCCCCGTCCGCGGCCTCGTCGTGAACCGACTGACGCCCGAGCCGGAATCCCACGAGGACGGTCGGGGCGCGACCTACCTCCGCGAGCGCGTCGCGACCGAACGCGACCGACTCGAGCGGATCGAACGCGAGTTCGACGCGCCGACCGTCGGGACGATCGAAACCCGCGTCGAAGAGGTAAAAGGAGAGTTCCTCGCGGACGTTGCAGACGACCTCGAAATTGCGGTCGGCGAGTGACCGCGTTCGAGTCGGCGAAGTCGGCCCGTTTTCCATCTTCCATCACGACATCGGTAAGAAGATGCATTATTCCGTACGAACGTTTACACGACTGGCGGATACACCCCCGAATCGCGGGCGCATTCGCACCTGCTGTAGACCACAATGAATTATATTTATAGTCTCTCCCTCGTACCCCATAGAGGGACGTTATCATGGTAGGTGTAATCTGGATCGTGGCAGTGGTGCTGGTGCTGTTTACCGCTGCCTACATCGGGTACGGTCGGTACCTCTCGCAGTTCGTCGGCCTCGACGACAGCCGGGAGACGCCGGCACACAAGTATCAAGACGGACAAGAGTACGTTCCGGCCACGAAGCCGGTGTTGTTGGGGCATCACTACTCGAGTATCGCGGGTGGTGCGCCGGTCGTCGGCCCGATCACGGCCGCGCTGGTCTGGGGTTGGGTTCCCGCGTTGCTATGGGTCGCGATCGGTAATCCGCTGATCGGCGCGGTTCACGACTTCGTCTCGCTCTCGAGCAGCGTTCGACACGAGGGGAAGTCGATCGGCTACATCATCGGCGAGTACGTCGGCGAGCGGGGCAAGAACATGTTGCTGTGGTTCGCGTTCCTGCTGACAATTCTCGTCGTCGCGGTGTTCGCGCTGGTCATCGGCGTCGTCTTCGACGCGTATCCGCAGGCCGCGACCGCGAGCGTCATTTATATCGCGCTGGCGTTCATCTTTGGCGTCTGGCTCTACCAGCTAGGGCTGCCGTTTTCCGTCGGGACGGTCGTCTTCGTCGCTGGCGTATTCGGCTCCGTTTGGGTTGGCATTCAGTATCCGCTGGCGTTCGTTCCGGCCGCCGAGGACCCGTACCCCGAGGGAACGATCGTCCTGCTCGATTCAGCACCCGGAATACTTCCGGAGCTGCTCGGCAGCGCCAACACCGGTGCGTGGGTTCTCACCGTGCTGATATACGGAGCCGCAGCGAGCGTCCTGCCGGTGTGGATGCTACTGCAGCCGCGTGACTACCTGTCGTCGTTCCTCCTGTACGCCGGGGTTGGCGGCGGGCTGCTCGCCGTTATCGTCGGCACGTTCGTCACCGGAATGGGAAGCGATGCGGTCCACGAGGGCCAGCAGTTAAGTTTCGACATCGAAACCGGCGCGTGGTACGGCTTCTTCGGACAGGAAGGGCCGCTCGCGCTCGAGGGGTTGATTCCCCTGATGCCGCTGTTCCCGCTGTTGTTCCTGACTATCGCCTGCGGGACCGTAAGCGGATTCCACTCGCTGGTCTCCTCGGGAACGACGGCGAAACAGTTGAACAAGGAGAGCGATGCGAAACTGATCGGATACGGTGGCATGCTCGCAGAGGGACTGCTCGCGGCGCTCGCGCTGTGTGCGGTCGTTATCGTCGCGATTCCGGCTGCAGACGAGGGGATCGCCCTTGCGCTGCCGAACTTCGCAACCGGTGGCGGCGCGATCCTCACGGCCTTCGGAATTCCGTTCGAGTACGCTGCGCCATTCATGGCGCTCGTGCTCGCGAGTTTCCTCCTCACCAGCATGGACACGGCCGTTCGACTGGGTCGATACATGCTGGAGGAAATCATCGGAACTCCCGAGACCGACGTCGAGACGTACGCGGCGAACCGATATATCAACACGACGGTCATCGCCGTCTTTGCGTTCGTCCTCCTTGGCTCCGGCCAGTGGGAGGACCTCTGGGCGCTGTTCGGCGGCGCGAATCAGTTACTTGCCGCACTGGCGCTGCTGACCGGCACCATCTGGTTAGCCAACTGGAACAAGTCCAAGCAACTCGTCTCGACCGGCGGACCGATGGTCCTGATGGCGATTATTACGGTCTTCGGACTGGCGTGGGTCGGCCTCTATCAGGTCGTCGGTGGTCGACTCCTCGGGATCACGACCGATGCCGAGACGACGGCCCTCGGTATCGGGTCGGCGATCCTGCAGGCGATCATCATTGCGCTCCTGCTGTACCTCGCGCTGTCGCTGTTCAAGATCGGCTACGACAACTGGAAGACCGTTCGCGGCGCCGACGACGGCGTCGCAGCCGACGTGAGCACAGACGACGACTAAGATCGGAGCGATCACGACTCGCCGTCGCGAGTTCGACTGCCGATACCCGTTTTTTGACACCCGAAACGAGGGCGCGAGCGACGTGACTCGAGTCGAAATCGAACACCGCGAGACAGATCGAGTACGACGAGCTACAGCTGGAAGCGCCGCGAAATCAGTCCGAGAAGTCCCGGTTCGCTCGCCTCGATCGGTTCCCAGAGCCGAAACGCCGTCGCGACGTCCGCGTTCTCGCTGGCGACGAGGTCCTCGTCTTCTGGTGCGACGACGGCCAGGTTGATCTCGTAGTGGCCGTGATAGCCCCACTTCAGCAGCGTTCGGCCGTCGTGGGCTTCGACGCGCTCGCGGATCTCGTCGGGAATCGAGGGGGCGATCGCGACGAACGTAAACTCCGTCGAGAAGTGCTCCTCGTCGGCGTCGATCCAGTCGTTCGACAGCAAGTGTCCGAGGTCGACGAACCGATCCAGCGTTCGGTCGTCGACACGGTCGACGCGCCGCACGAACAGGTGCTCCGTCGATTCGTGCTCGGCGAGCGAGAGCGCGGGGTGGATGAAGTGTTTCTTCCTCATCAGCTCCATCTGGCCGTAGAGCGTGAACTCCTCGCCGCCGAGCGCGAACTCCTTCTCGAGGTCGTAGTTGTGCATGAGCCGGTCGCTCACCCGGTCGACGTACTCGTCGTCCCAGTCGGGGACGCCCTGGAGCCCGTCGGCCGGTATCTCTTCGGTATCGGGTGGTGCGCCCGTCTCGCTCGAGTCGGTCGCGACGTCGCGATCGCCGGAACTGTCCGTTCGATCACTCACGGAAATCACCGCCGCGGCCGTCGGCTCGGGCGGTCTCGCCGAACGGCCACAGCCCGGGGACTGACTCGTTCATGCGGAGGGATGGCACGACGCGCTCAAAAGTCCGTCGGCGTCGTCGCGATCGGACCGCGAGGCTGACTCGAGTTCGGGCCCGATCGTGGGAGCATTTATTGCGTGCCAACGCCTATCATTGTGTGACAATGCCCAAAGACCGCGAAGCGTGCGGTCGCTGCTCGCTGTCGGTCGCCGTCGACGTCTCGAGCGGCGACCACGACGAAGACGAGCGCGCCGAGCGAAACCCCTACGGTGAGAACCGCATCGAAGTCGACGAAGCTAGCCTCCGGATCGTCTCACCAGCGGCCTGGTTCTCGCGACTGACTGCTCGCCTCAATGACGCGGTGACGCGTCTCACCTGGAACCGGTGACGCGGGCGATGCTTGCCACCCGTGAAATCAGTTACGCCGCCGCTCATCGCTGAGTTTTTCACTGTGAAACCGACGGATTGGCCGGTAAATCCGTTGTACGTCACTTTATTTCGTCGAGAGCAATGTGGCTCGACCGGGAGGCGACATCGGTACTGTTTCTCCAAAACGGAACCGTTGGAGCGACTGCAGACGAGACGGGCCGCGTCCCACCTGCACCCGCTTCGACGTTCGCGACGTACGCCTCGCTGGCGAAACTGCTCGCGGTCATCGCCACGCTCGGCGTCGATTCGGGTACCAACTCGACTTCGCTCAACAGCCCCTCGAATCCGACCGGATCTTCTTCAGGTTGCTCATCGCCGGCCTCATCGTCGCGGTGTTGCGCAGTAAGATCCGGCTCGTTACCTATGGAACGTTCGGGCCGATCATCATCTCGCTCATCCTGGTCGAGAGTGGCGTCTTCTGAGGTCCCATCCTGCTCACCAACGTCTTTTTGGTGGCGTCCGCAACGTACCTCGTCCTCGAGCCATTCCGCCTCGGCACCGCCCACCGAATCGACGCGCTGGTCATGGTCGCCTCTATTGCGATCACGTCGTTTCAGGTCCTGTCTGACACCCTGACGATGCTTTCCTGGCGATTGTCACCGCGTGGTACGCTGATCGGTTCGCCCGCGAACTCTCCGAGCGCGGCTGGCCCTCGCCGGCGATCAGCTTCTCGTGGACAGTCGTCGCTATCATGCTGGCGGCCGCGATCATCGGAAACAAGGCGCTTGTCATCTGACCCATGGAGACGCCGGAGACGTGGGCGCTCGTCGGCTCGCTGGGCGAACTCGAGCGCGCCGAGGCGATCCTTGAGGCACGAGACGAGTTCGTTATCAAACCCGACAGCGGCTACGGCGGCAAAAGGGCCATCGTTGTCACCGGCTGCACCGAGAACGGGGATTTCGAGACCCTCAGATCACGAAACGGCTGGACAAATCAAAATATTATTTATAACTAACTTAGTATGGTACTATTCATATTAGTCGTAATCTTGTACACTAATTGCCACCGTGTGCGTATGAGAGAACTCATCGTACTTGTTGAACCCTGGGTTAGTCATTCCAGTGCTGTAATTACCAACATCCCCCTCGAGCGTTACATCCCAAACCCAGGCACCATGTGGGACTGTTCCGGATGCATCGACGTGAAAATCGACCTCCCAACGAATCGCAATGATGTCTTCCTCAACTACTCGGCCGAAGTCCGCATCAATCCGTGTTTCATTGAAATCTTGGGAGATATCTGGACCGGTTGTTCCCTCAACTGACATCGGATTCGGTATTGGAAATACTCGTCCAACCGATGCACTCCAAGCTGCGTCGAGTGCGTAATCAACTACTTGAGCTGCTTCACCGCCATCATCTCCTTGCTCGTGCGTTACGATATTTTGTAAGTCATAATCTCCAGGAGTTCCATCTGGTTCCACGGTGACTGTCACGTTTTCTGCCCGAGGCATCACTCCTGGCGCAACGTCCCCATATGTAATCGGAGCTGCAAGCGCGACATTCACACTACCGACTTGGTCATCCATCCTTTTTGGACCAGTAACTGCAGAGTGAATTTCTGCAAAGTCTGACCCATCGATCCCTTCGAGCACTTCCTCGACAACATCATCATGGGGATCTTCCGGATCTGGTCCACGATCCGCACTTGCTGTTGACATACTCATCGTTGCCGCTGTTCCAAGGATTGCACTACCTGCTGCGACTTTTGGTACTAAACCAATAACGTCTCGACGAGATGATTTCCTTTTATCTGCCATATTTCGACTGCATACGTAGTACCTTGGCACTATATATAAATACCACTATTACAAAGTATTAACAAAATATTCTAAGAATAATAAAGATAGGAGGGCTAACGATGGTTTCTGACATGGGGTTGGTAACATAATTACACTAGAAATAAAAACATCTAATATTGTGCTAATGCTGAAGAAGTCAGTAAAAAGCCCAATTGGGACCTAGTGGGTTCACTGGTTGTGCCCAGACCAGACACTTACCGAATGAGACTCGCCGACATCTCGCGGCTTTCTACTGTTCTAATTGTATGTGGTTATATTTCTCCCTATATACGTTTCAATGAACGGTGCACGATACAGGTCGAAGAGAAATAGGGTTGCCCTTACATTAGGGCGCCTCAGTTCGTCGTAATAATCTCGATGACGTCGCGCGATTCGACCTCGTAGTCCTTCCCGAGCTGGCGGTTCGATCGGCAGTCGATGGCGTGGAGGAAGCCGTCGCCGATGTCGGAGTGGAGGCTGTAGGCGAAGTCCTCCGCGGTCGAATTCGGCGGGATCAGGTAGCAGTCGGGCAGCACCTCGCCGCGTTCGTTCCCCAGCCCGTTTGCGCCGCCGGGGAACACCGGCGTGACGCCGAGGACGTCGAACAGCGCGGTCTCGAGTGCGGCCTGCACGCCGGTCGCGCCGTACGCGGAGAGGAACTCGCGGATCTGCTCGAGTCCCTCCTCCTGTTCGCTCGAGACGTCGCCGACGATGTCGAAGTCGGCGTCGCCCGGCCGGTAATCGACGACGTCGGCTTTGTCGGCCGACTTGAGGGCTTTCTCGGCGTGAGCGCTGCAGGGGACGATCGTCAGGTGTTCGTAGTCGGGATCGCTCGTGATCTCCTCGTAGTTCGCCTGCGCCTCGGGGGTGTCCATCTTGTTCGCCGCGATGACCATCGGCTTGGTCTCCTTGCGGATCTCGCGGGCGAGCTCGAGTTTGTCGTCGTCGTCCCACGCGTCGGGTTCGAAGCCGACGTCGGTTCGGCGAATCAGGCGTTTGATCTCGTCTTCGTTCGTCTTGAACGCGCTCATCTGCTCGGCCAGCTCCTCCTCGATGGCGTCGTCCTCGGTCGTGTAGCCCGACTCGTATCGGTTGATCCCCTTCTCTAGGACGCCGAGGTACCACTGGTCGAGTTCCTCCTCCAGGAAGGCGATGTCGTCGCGGGGGTCGTGGCCCTCGGTGGCCTCGCCCTCGAGGTCGGTCTGGCCGGAGAAGTCGACGACGTGAACGAGGACGTCGGTCTCGTTCAGGTCTGAGAGGAACTGGTTGCCGAGGCCCGCGCCCTCGTGGGCGCCGGGGATGAGGCCGGCGACGTCGACGAGTTTCGTCGGAACGAAGCGGGTGCCGTGGTCGCAGTAGCCGACGTTGGGCGTACACTCCTCGTCGAACTCGGGTGCCGCGCAGTCGACGCGGACGTAGGCCTCGCCGACGCTGGGATCGATGGTCGTGAACGGATACGCCCCTTCGGGCACGTCGTTCATCGTCGCCGCGTTGAAAAAGGAGGACTTGCCGACGGAGGGTTTGCCGACGAGTCCGATCCGGTAACTCGTACTCATTGTCAGTCACTCGAGCGGCCCGACTAAACGGGTTTTGTTCCGCTTCGGGACTGGCATGGGTGATCTTACCACACCGTTATTCCAACCGGGTACGGCGCGCATTCGAGCACGTCGTTCATCGTCGCCGTCGCAGAATCGCACAGCGATTCTGCGGCCGGTCAGCGCGAAGCGCTGACGAGGGCGGTGGACCAGGCGGAGTTCCGCTGCAGGGAGGTGCCGTCGAGTCCGCAAATCAGTATCCCTATCACGAATCGGTACTGACGGTCCCTCATGAAGGTCGGTGCACACGTATCCATCTCCGGGTCGCGCGTCTCTTCGGACGACGAAACGCCGCCGTACGACGACATTCGCAACGCGGTCCACCGCCAACTCGCCTTCGGCGGTAACTGCGGGCAGATCTTCACGACCTCGCCGCAGGTCTGGCAACAGCCCGATATCGGCGACGAGGCCGCCGACGGCTTCCGCGAGGAGTCCGACGCCGAACTCGAGGGGCCGTGGGTGATCCACTCGTCGTACCTGGTCAATCTCTGTACGCCCAAGGAAGACCTCCGCCGGAAATCGAAAGAGAGCATGCAGGCCGAACTCGACGCCGCCGAAAAACTCGGCGTTCCGTACGTCAACGTCCACCTCGGCGCGCACACGGGCGCCGGCGTCGAGCAGGGACTCGACAACGCGGCGGACGTAATCGACGACCTCGACGTCCCCGACAGCGTCCAGATCCTCATCGAGTCCGACGCGGGCAGCGGCACCAAGCTTGGCGGCGAGTTCGCCCACCTCGCGGGCATTATCGACCGCACCGAGACGGACATCGGCATCTGTATCGACACCGCCCACACGCTGGTCGCGGGCAACGACCTCACGACCCCCGAGGCCGTCGACGAGACCGTCGGACGATTCGACGACGAGATCGGCCTCGAGTACCTCGAGTACCTCCACCTCAACGACTCGAAACACGACGTCGGCACGCACAAGGACGAACACGCCCACATCGGCGAGGGATACATCGGCGAGGACGGGATGCGAGCGATCGTGAACCATCCCGATCTGCGAGACCTGCCGTTCGCGCTCGAGACGCCCACCGAAGACGGCCGCGGGTTCGCGTGGAACATCGAGAAAGTCCGTGACCTGCGCGACTCGAGTGCGTAACCGAACGAATCGGACGCGAGCGGGGCGCGAGTACGAGCGCGGACAGCCGTCCGTCTTCGAGGTTTCGCGCTCCCTCGTACAGACTACCGGCTGTACGGTAGTTCCGCCCTGATCGCGACCCGCCCTGTGGTTGCGTCGGTATTCCGGGACGGCAGACCGCGTCGCGAGTCTTCGATTTACTTTTACTCGAGTCGACCGAACGAGCGAGCGTGCGCGAGTTCTCCGAAGAGTACCTGCGTCGGACCCGCGAGGGAATGTGGGACGACTCCCGCGCGGCGCTCGAACCGCTGGCGCTCGACGATCACGAGCGGATCTTGGACGTCGGCTGTGGCACCGGCGAGTTGAGCCGGGTCCTGCGCGAGGAGGCGCCCGACGGCGCGACCGTCGTCGGCTGCGACGCCGACGCCGACCTGCTCGAAATCGCGGGCTCGCACGACGACCCGGTTCCCGTGGTCGCCGGCGACGCCCTCCGACTCCCGTTCCCGGACGATAGCTTCGATCTGGTCGTCTGTCAGGCGCTGCTGATCAACCTTCCCGATCCCGCGGCCGCCCTCGCTGAGTTCGCCCGCGTCTCGACCGATCGCGTCGCCGCCGTCGAGCCGAACAACGCCGCCGTCGAGGTCGACTCTACCGTGGACCGCGAGGATCGCCTCGAGCGACGCGCCCGCACGGCCTACCTCGAGGGCGTTCCGACGGACGTCGCGCTCGGCGCCGACGCCCGCGAGGCCTTCGAGGAGGCGGGGCTCGAGGTGCTCGAGACGCGCCAGTACGATCACGTGCGGACGGTCGAGCCGCCGTACAGCGAGGCGTCGCTGCTCGCGGCGCAACGCAAGGCGACGGGGGCGGGGCTCGCCGACGATCGGGAAACGATGCTCTCCGGAACGCTGACCGAGGCGGAGTACGACTCGCTCAGGAGCGCCTGGCGCGAGATGGGGCGAGACGTGATCGAACAGATGGAGGCCAGAGCGTATCGCCGCGAAGAGGCCGTCCCGTTTTTCGTCACCGTCGGACGGGTCTGAGACGGACCGCCGTCCGTTCCGACACGCTGCACCGAATCGACGCGTCGGGCATCCCCACTCACGTCTCGGTCTCGGCCTCGGACTCGGATTCGGCTTCGCTCCGCCGTCCGAGCAACGAGACGAGAACGCCGACGAACCCGATCACGACGATGAGCGCACCCGTGACGATATCGACGATGGCCAGCAACGCCAGTACCGACCCCGTCATGACCAGCGCGACGTTCGCGAGCAGTGCGACGCGGGGCGAGCGAACCCGGTCGAGGACCGACGACTCGTTCATGTCGGTGTCACTGCACGCGAGGGGTATAGCCGTTCCCGTCGCGCTCGAGGGACGATTCTCGAGTCTCGGATCGGTTCCCGACGTGGTTTCGACGGTCCGTGGTACCCGATCCGTTCGGCGCCAGACCTGCTTTCTGACCCTACATTATAATGACCGAGACAGTCTATACGAGCTATGGCCGCGATCGAACTCGAGGGGTTGACCAAGGAGTACGGCGAGGTGGTCGCCAACGACGACGTGTCGTTTACCGTCGAACGCGGGGAAATCTTCGGCTATCTCGGACCGAACGGTGCCGGAAAGACGACGACGATCAGGTTGCTCCTCGGGTTCATCTCCCCGACGGCCGGCGGGGGCCGGATCCTCGGCCGAGATATCACCGACGAGCGGGAACTGATCGAGGCCAAACGGCGGATCGGCTACCTCCCGGACGATCCGCAGTTCGACGAGTCAGCGACCGGCCGGGAGGTCCTCGAGGTCCACGCCGGGATCAAAGGCGACGAGCGCAGCGACGAGTTACTCGAGTTGTTCGACCCGCCGCTGGATCGACCGATCCGCGAGTACTCCCACGGAAACGTCCGGAAACTCGGGCTCGTGACGACGTTCATGCACGATCCGGAGCTGGTGATTCTGGACGAACCGACCAGCGGACTGGATCCGCTGATGAAACAGCGCTTCGCGGACTTCGTCAGAGCGGAGCGCGACCGCGGGCTGACGCTGTTTTTCTCCTCGCACATCCTCGGGGAGGTGCGTCGGCTCTGTGACCGCGTCGGCATCATCCGGGCGGGGAACCTCGTCACCGTCGAGCCCATCGACGCGTTGCTCCACCGGAGCGGCAAGGTCGTTCGCGTCGTCACCGCCGATTCCGTCCCGCGGTCGACCTTCGAAGACGGTCTCGAGGGCGTCCACGACCTCGAGGTCGGGGGCGGAGACGCTCTCGACGACGCGGCGGTCGACGCCGCCGACTCGAGTCCCGGCGGGTATCGCGAGCACACGTTCACGTTTACCGGCGCCGTCGACGACCTGCTCGCGGCCGTCGGCGAGTACGACCTCGTCGATCTGACCATCGAGGAGGCTCCCCTCGAGTCGGTTTTCCTGCGATTCTACGGCGGTGATGAGGGTGTTTGAGCTCCTGCGGTACGAAGGCCGAAATCGCGTTCGCGGCAGCATCTACCTCTCGATCGCGATGTCGTTGCTCGCGGCGATCGTCATCTGGGTCTACCCCTCGTTCAGCGAGTCGTTCGACGACATCGACGAACAGTTTCTCCAGGCGTATCCCGACGAGATCATGGCCCTGTTCGACGTCCAGACGATGGCGACGCTCGAGGGTTTTCTCGCCTTCGAACTCTACATCTTCGGCTGGATCATCCTGCTCGGGCTCTACATCGCGTATCTCGCGGCCGGAACGATCGCCGACGACGTCGAGCGAGGGCGGATGGATATCCTGCTCGCGATGCCGATTTCACGGGCCCGCGTCGTCGCAGAGAAGTTCGGGGCACTGGCCGTTCCGATCGTGATCGTCAACGTCGTCACGCCGGTCGTCGTCTACGTCTCGGCCGAACTGGTCGACGAACCGCTCTCAGCGATGGATCTGGTGGCCGTCCACGCGCTGTCGATTCCATACCTCTTCGCCTGCGCCGGCATCGGGCTGGTCGCCTCCGTCGCCGTCGACCGCACCAGCATCGCCCAGCGTCTCGCCCTCGGGATCGTCTTCGGGCTCTTCATGCTCGAATCGCTGCTCGAAGAGACCAGCTACGAGGAGGTCGGCCTGCTCTCGCCGACGCGATACTACGATCCGAACGAGATCCTGCTCGAAAGCACCTACGACCTCGTGAGCGTCGGCGCCCTGCTCGTGATGACCGCCGCGTTTCTCGTGGCGAGTCAGCTGTGGTTTACGCGGCGGGATATCGGCTGAGCGATTCGGTTCGCCGACTCCAACCTGAATTCGAGCGCGCGTTCCGCGAGGAAACCCGGATAAGTGATGGGAGATGACGACGTACGTCGGCCCACACCGATGCCCGACTTCGAGGCGCTCGTCGAGCAGAGTCCGGACCTCTTTACCGTGGTCGACGAAGACGGGACCGTCCGCTACCAGAGCGGTGCGATCGAACGATTCGGGTACGATCCCGCGGAGTTCGTCGGCGAGTCGTTTCTCGAGTACGTTCACCCGGACGACCGCGATCGAATCGAGTTGCGTCCCCGGGGCTCGAACGATGCCGACGGCGCAGTCGAGTATCGATTCCGGCGTCGCGACGGCTCCTGGACGCGGTTGCAAACGCTCGGCCGCCCGCAGTTTCGCCCGGCGGACGGAAGCTACAGTATCGTCTCGCGGGTCGCGAGCGAGCCGAGCGAACTCGAGCGCGCGCTCGAACGCTACGCGGCGATCCTCGACTCGCTTGACGACGCCGTCTACGCGATCGATCCGGACGGAACGATCGCGTACGTCAACGAGGCGTACGCGTCGATGAAAGGCGTCGATCGCGACGACCTCCTCGGAACCGATATCTACGAGTGGGGGTCGGAGAGTGCGACCAAGAAGATCAAAGCGGCCCGCGAAGCGGTCGCCGATGAGGGTCGCGACGTCGGGTTCGTCGAGTTCGACTTCACGACCGTCGACGGCGAGACGATCCCCGTCGAGATGCGATTCAGTACCGTCACGCGGAACGAAAACGAACTCGAGCGAGTCGGCGCCATGCGAGATATCTCCGATCGAAAGGCCAGAGAACGCGCGCTTCGTCGGAAAAACGAGCGGCTCGAACGGTTCGCCAGCATCGTCTCCCACGATCTGCGAAATCCGCTGAACGTCGCCAGCGGGAACCTCTCGCTACTCGGAGAAGAGTGCGACAGCGACCGGCTCGACGAGATCGCGGTCGCCCACGACAGAATGGCGGGACTGATCGACGACCTGCTAGCACTGGCGCGAGCCGGTGAGGTCGTCACGGATCCGTCCGCGGTCGACCTCGGCAGTATCGTCGACCGGAGCTGGCGAAGCGTCGAGACCGAGAACGCAACCGTGCGGATCGACACCGATCGAACGGTCGTCGCCGACGCCCCCCGATTGCAGCGGCTGCTCGAGAATTTGATACGAAATAGCGTCGAGCACGGCGGCTCGGACGTCACCGTCACCGTCGGCGATCTCGAGGGCGGATTCTTCTTCGGAGACGACGGCGGCGGCATTCCGGTCGAAGAGCGCGATCGAGTCTTCGACTCCGGCTACTCGACCACCGATACGGGGACCGGACTCGGCCTCGAAATCGTCTCCGAGATCGTCGACGCCCACGGCTGGTCGATCGCGATCGCCGACGGAACGAACGGCGGCGCGCGCTTCGAGATCACCGGCGTCGAGGTCGGGACGCGGAGTATGGACTAAGAGCGAGCACGAGAGCGTGGCTTCGGAGCCCGAGACGCACCGTTTTTACACCACGTCGCCGCGGACGGTGACGCCCTCCTGTTGCTCGCGCCAGGCGTGGAGCTCCTTTGCGGCCGTCTCGGCCTCTTCGTCCTCCAGCCCGAGCATCTCGAGGGCGCTCGAGAGCGTCGGCAGCGCCAGTTCGCTCTCCCGAAGCTTGCGAAACGCCTCGTCGCTGCGGGTGCCGTCGGCCCAGAGACAGACCCCGCGTGGGTCGAGCAGTTGGGTGTAGTCCTCGCGCAGCTTCGCGCCGCGGAGACGCTGGGTGACGTTGTCCTCGAAGGAGGCGTTACAGACCTCGAGGTGGATCGGTTCGTCGTCGGCGAGGAGGTGGGCGGCGAGGCACTTCTCGGGGGCGGCGTGGCCGTTGGCGTTCGCCCGGATGGCGTCCGGGTGGTCGGCGGCCCAGTCGGCCCGGACGGACTGTCCGATGCCCGCGACGTCGTACTCGTCGGCGACCGCGTCGGCGTCGGTCGCGCTCGAGTCGCTGTCGTCGCGCAACAGGACGTCTTTCGTCAGGTAGACGTCGAGCCGTTCGACGGGGTCCAGTCCGAGCGCGACGTCGCCGACGGCCCAGACCTCCCGGACGGGAACGGGCATCCGCTCCTCCTCGACGGTGTCGACGAGTCTCTCGAGGCGATCGACCGCGTCGCGGCGGGCGAATCCGCGTTCACTCATTGTCGACCGTGGGTGCTCGAGTCGCAAAACGGTTTCTTCGCCGCGCAAGCGCGGCCGCGATAGTGATGCCGTCGGACGCCACTGGCCACCCGATCGCAGGACGGGGCCGATCGGTGTCTGAATCGATTCGGTGCGGCGACGCTCTCGAACGGCACTCGTCGGTCTCAGGCGCCCTTCGACCGATCGGTCGTCACGTACACCGTCTTCCGGACGGTCGCGTGGACGACCCCCTCGGCGTCGACGAGGTCGACGGTGTAGTGGCGGTCGATCGACTCCGTCCCCTCGGTTGCGAGTTCGGCGCGGATCGCCTCGAGCTCTTCGTCGGTCAGCCGGAACTGCGCGTACAACGTCTCCTGACCGGGCTTTTTGAAGCGTATGTCGGCTTCTTTATCCCAGACGACGTAGCCGTCGCCGAGACGCTTCAGTAGCATCATCATGTAGAACGGATCGACGGCCCCGTAGATGCTGCCGCCGAAGGTGGTCCCGACGTAGTTGCGCGTCCGCCAGGAGTTGGGGAGCTTCACGCGGATCTCCCGCCAGTCCGGGGCGATGTACGTCACCCGACCACCGGTTCCGCGGTAGGCCGGAAAGAGGTTGAAGCCGATTCGGTAGAGCCGAGATCGCAGGGCCGCGAGCATACCGTCTCCTCGAGCGCTCGCCAAAAAACGGTTCGTAAACGAGCGGCCCGCGTCCGCCCGTTCTCTCCTCCGGTCGCGACCGTCGCTCGGGCCGGCTCGCTCGTGTCAAGAGAGGACCTTTTTTATCGGTTCCCGGCAAACGGAGAGCTATGCGACACCGAATCTTCAACGAAGACGGTGAGGAGGAACTCGTCTTCGTCATGGGCTGGGCCAACCGCTGGACTCACGAGAACGTCAGCTGGCTCATCGGGCAGCTGACCGACGCCGGCTATCGAGTTCACGCGTTCGAACTCCCCACGAACATCGAGGACTTCAAAGCCGACTGGCTCGAGCCGATCGCCGAGTACGTCGTCGAGTTCGACGAGGAGTACCAGCTGCTGGCCCACAGCGCGGGCGCGCTGGTCGCACAGGCCCTCGACGGCGCGGACAACCACGTCTACCTGAGTCCCTTCTGGGGCTACGGCGAGGCGTTTATCGATCCCGTGCTCGAGGCCGTCTCGAAGCTGCCGACGACGTTCCCCTGTGTTCCGGTCCGCGAGATCGATCGCGAGGCGCTCGGCTCGAAGGCGACGGATCACCAGCTCGCGACGACGCCGGACTGGGTCTCGCCGGCGTTCGTCCGCGAAACCCGCCGAGGGCAAGAAGAGCTGTTGACGATCGACCACGACGCGGTCATTTTCTGCTCGCTTCGGGATCCGCTCGTCAGCATGCGCGCGATCGGCCGACGCGTTCCCGCCGAACACGTCGTGCTCTACGACGGCGGCCACGAACTGTTCTCGTCGGCGAGTCGCGAACGTCACGTCGAGACGCTGCTGGCCACGCTGGCCGACGGCGCCGAAGTCGTCGAAGCCGACGACGAGGCCGACGAGGAAGAGCCGGTTCCGGCCTGATACGGATTGCTGTGCCGATGTCCCGGCGCAACCGCGACCCGGGCGGCGGGTGCGCCGGACCTGACGGACAGTAAACCGTATGAGTCCCCGGCCTGGTTCGCACTCAGGTACGCATCACCCCCTCGAGGGAGTCGCCGAGAGACGAAACGGACATACGCGCTCGCTGGTTAGGTGGCGCCGATGGACTGTAACCGGTGTGACGCGGAGGCGGTCATGCACGCCGCCTACTCCGGCGCGCATCTCTGTGACGACCACTTTCGCGAGTCGGTCGAAAAGCGGGTTCGTCGCCGGGTGCGCCGAGACGACCTCGTGCCGAAGGACGCGACACCCGACGACCCCGAGACGTGGGTGATCGGGCTCTCGGGCGGGAAAGACAGCGTCGTCCTCACGACGGTCCTCCACGACACGTTCGCCGAGGATCCCCGCATCGAACTCGTCGGGCTGACGATCCACGAGGGGATCGAGGGCTACCGCGACGAATCGGTCGACGCCTGCGTCGAACTCGCCGCCGATCTCGAGATCCGCCACGAACTGGTCTCCTACGAGGAGGAGTTCGGGATCCGGATGGACGACGTCGTCGAGGACGACCCCGAGAACATGGCCGCCTGCGCCTACTGCGGCGTCTTCAGGCGGGATCTCCTCGAGAAGTACGCCGACGAACTCGGGGCCGATCTCCTGTTGACCGGTCACAACTTAGACGACGAGGCCCAGACCGCGCTGATGAACTTCCTCGAGGGCGACGTCTCGCAGATCGCCAAACACTTCGACGCCAGCCTCGGCCCCCTCTCGGAACGCGAGGACCAGGAGGAGTTCGTCCCCCGCGCCAAGCCCCTGCGGGACGTTCCCGAAAAGGAGGTCGCCCTCTACGCCCACCTCGAGGACCTCCCGGCCCACATCACCGAGTGTCCCCACGCCAGCGAGGCCTATCGCGGCGAGATTCAGCAACTGCTCTACGATCTCGAGGAGAACCACCCCGGTACCCGTCACTCGATCCTCTCGGGCTACGAGGAGGTGGCGGGCATCGTCGCCGACGAGTTCAACGACGACGCCGAGGAGAGCGCCGACCTGCGGGAGTGCGTCGAGTGCGGGTCGACGACCACCCGCGAACGCTGCCGGAAGTGCTCGCTGCTCGAGTCGCTCGCATAATCGGCGGCCGTCGTCCGACTTCGATCTGGTGTTTCGACTCACTGTATGTATTTCGACCCGATACGATTGTTTCGGGACCGCGGTCACAGAGTCGCTACCGTTGACGCTGGGGATATCACACCCTCCCCAGCTGACTCGTTCGCTTTTCGCGGCGCACAGCGCCGCGCTCGCTCTTTCGTCCCTCGAACGCATCGCCGCCCGCCCGCGCGTTGCTCAGCGGATCACTCCATTCCCCGTTCGCTCGTCGAGGTGCTCGCCTCGCTCGCGCCTCGCTTCGCTCGGACGGGCGCCAGCGCGCGCCACCACGGATCCACGGATCGTGCGCGTGCGTCTCGGCCCCTGTCTCTTGAGTCCCGGTAACTACGAACAGCGAGCCTGAACGTACCGTCGCGCCCGCTCGAGATCCGCGGGCGTGTTGACGTTCAGGTGCCAGCACTCGAGGTCGACGCCGACGTAGCGTCGGCCGTCGGCGAGCAGCGACTCGAGGGCGTCCGCGAGTTCGTACTCGTCGCTTTCGCTGTCGGCGCGCTCGACCGCGCGACAGGCCGTATACAGCGCTCGCGCGTCGTGGGTCTGGACGCCGGCGGCGATGTAACCGGCGCCCGGGTCCTCGTCGTCGGCGATCGCGGACTCGAGTGAACGCACCGTTCCGTCGGCGGCGACGTCACACCGGGCCGTCGTCTCGGCCTCGTTTCGCGAGACGCGATCGAGCAAGAGCGCGCCGTCGACGTCCGACTCGCGGTGGCGATCGACGAGTCGCGAGAGATCGCAGTCGGGGCCGAAGACGTTGTCGCCGTTGACCGTGAGCACGTCCGTCGGGACGTCGTCACCGGCGTCCGACAGCGCCGCGGGATCGGTCACGCCGTAGCCGTCCTCGAACGCCGTCCGGACGGCGTGGGCGAGTCCCAGTCGATCGTCCTGTACCGCGTACCGAACCGGGACGCCGCCGACCGTCGACCCGATCGCCGCGCGGACCTCGTCGCTCCGGTAGCCGACGACGATCGTGATCGCCTCGACGCCGGCGTCGACGACCGTTCGAAGGGTACGCTCGAGCAGCGCCTCACCTGCGATCTCGAGCAGTGGTTTCGGTGTGTCGTCCGTATACGGCCGTAAACGGGTCCCTCTGCCGGCTGCGAAGACGAGTGCGTGCATCCGTCGCTGGCTGATGGCTCGAGTTGCCGACGGTTGTCACTATCGTTTTGGACTGGCTGAAAGAAAACGAGCATGGCACGCTCGTGTCGCCGACCGGCACGCAGGTGGTGTGGTGTGTCGGTGGTGTGTCGGTGGTGTGTTGCGCGCCGAAGTCGGCGGGTAGTGTGTCGCGGACGTGACTGCGAGCCGCCTACCGAATGACGTCGACGCCGTTGTGTTTCTCGACTTCCTCGCGCCCGCCGTCGCTGTGGGCGCCGTAGCCGGAGTTCGAGCCGCCGGAACGCGAGCCCGACTGGGACTGCGACCGAGAGCGGGAATTCGAGCGAGAGTTGACGTCCTCGACGTTGTTGCTCGCGTCGAAATCGGCGTCAGAGACGCTTTCGATGCTCGCACGCGACTTGTCGGCCTGTTTTTGCGTGGTCGGGCCGAGTACCTGTGCGCTCTGGACACCGGTCATGATGGCCATGACCCGTACCTTGCCCTTGTAGTTCTCCTGAATCCGGGCGCCCCAGATGACGTTTGCCGACGCCTCGAGGCGTTCGGTGATGTTGTCTGCGATTCCCTCGGCCTCTTTCAGCGTCAGGTCGGGGCCGCCGGTGATGTGAACGAGTCCGCCGGAGGCGCCACGGTAGTCGACGTCCAGCAGCGGGTGGTTCATCGCGTCCTTGACGACCTCGTCGGTCTTGTTCTTGTCCTGGGTTTCGCCGACCAGCATGACGGCGACGCCGCCCTGGTTCATGATCGTCGACATGTCGGCGTAGTCCAGGTTGATCAGCGACGGCTGGGTGATCGTCTCCGAGATCCCCTTGACGGTCTCGGCGATGATCTGGTCCATCACCGAGAACGCCTTGCCGATCGGGAGGTTCGGGACGTAATCGAGCAGCCGGTTGTTGTCGAGGACGATGATCGAGTCGGCCTTATCGCGTAGTTTCTCGAGGCCTTCTTCGGCTTTGACCGTCCGTGCGCGCTCGACGTTGAACGGCGTCGAGACCATCCCGACGACGATTGCGCCCTGCTCTTTGGCGATTTTCGCGACGACGGGGGCGGCACCGGTCCCGGTCCCGCCACCCATTCCGGCCGTCACGAACACGAGGTCCGCATCGCCGAGGACCTCCTGTACCGTGCTCTGGGCCATCTCGGTCGCGCGTTCGCCCATCGACGGATCGCCACCGGCACCGAGGCCGTTGGTCAGCGACTTGCCGACGAGGATCTTCGTGTCGGCTTCGATCATCTTCAGGTGCTGTTTGTCCGTGTTGATCGCCACGGTATCCGCACCGTCGACGCCGATGTTGTACAGCCGGTTGATCGTGTTGTTACCCGCGCCACCGCAGCCGACGATAACGATGCGTGGGTCGCCGAACTCGTCACCGTCCATGTCGGCGTCCATCGCCTTCGCTTCTTCCTCGGCGTTCTCGAGCGCATCTTGTACGATATCCTGCATCGTTACACCTTGGCCCAGGTTCGTTTACCGGACTGCTCGCTCGGTCCGTCGGTTTGTTGCTCGTTGATCATCTCGCGAACGGCCGACCGGATGGCTTCGCTCCGGTTCGGGAACTCGCCAGAGTCGACGAGCTGTTCGACCTCCTCGATCTGCTGTTTCGGAATTCGCAGTGTCACACGCTCCATTGTTGTATTCCCTGTTGAGTAAGACGGTGGCGCGCCCCTGTCAGACGCGGCGTGTCTTACACCGGAAACGCCCGCCATCGGGCGTTTTGCGACTTTCGTCGCCCGCTGTAAGACGACCGTCTTACGCGAGTAAGTGGAAGACTGCCATAGGCAATAAAGGTTTCGGCGAATCAGACTATCCGTGTCTTACACTAGTCGTTATGTAGGACGATCCCGTCCGAGGACGTCCGCCGCCGGCGTCCGACGTCCACAGCTCGGACAGAACGACCAGTCCGAACGGACTTCGTCGCCACACTCACAAAACAGCCGTCTCGAGGCCTTCTCACCGCAGTTCGGACAGTAGACGTGCTCGTCGTCGACCGTCTCTCCACACAGACCACACTGCGTGTGTCCACCGGTGTCTGACACGTCGCCGTCGTCGCCGTTCGACGATGTCTTACGTTCGACTGTGGCGGTTTCGTCGGCTGCGCGTACGGCGGTGTGTTCGTCGCCGGACCGTCGGACAGGATCGATCGAGTGTCGGTTGTCCCCGTCTGCTCGGTGTCGTTCCGCGCGTGCGTTGTCGACCCGCCGAGTCTCGTCTCGAGGGCGACCCTCGTCCTCGAGCGAGACGGTGATCGTTACGTCTCCCGATCGGCGTGCCTTCGACTGCCGCGTTCGTTCCTCGCGTGCGTACTCGAGGTCCCGGAGTCGTTCGGTAAGGAGGTCGTCGACCCGTTCGCGGATCAGGTCGTCGATCGCACCTGACTGGGTCGGCTCCGCTCGTTCCGCGGCACGGGCGCTCGCTGTCTCGTCCAGATACGACCGTAGCGCCTCGCGCATCGCCTCGCTCTTCGAGATCTCGAGCGCCTCGAGTTGTCCGACGAGGTCGTCGTCAGCGCGGAACGTGATCTTACTCATCGCGTGATTACCACACTCCTTCTAGTCCAGATATATTAATCTTCACTGTCAGACAGTCGACTAACTCGATCCGAATAATAACCCTTATGTTACCCTCGGCGGCTACATTGTGATGTAACCGCCCTTAGCTCAGACTGGTAGAGCAGTCGACTGTAGATCGACTTGTCCCCCGTTCAAATCGGGGAGGGCGGACTTTTACTGCGAACAACGTGAGCAGTCGGACGTCTATCCCGATACGATTTGAACACGAGAGTCGCATGCCCGCACAGCCGAGCGAAGCGAGGCGAGCAGGAACGTCTCTCACCTGTTCAAATCGGGGAGGGCAACTTCCGCTCACGTCGAAGCGTGATCGATAGCGAAGACTCCGCCTTCGGTCGGGGTAGAACGTTTTCTCGCTGATTCCCAAATTGCAGTAGGGCCAACGGAGATACGCAACTTGAATTCAGTCCTGAGTCACCGCCTGCCTGCGATTTTTATACTGTAAGAGACCACTCGTGGTCGCAGTCTGTGCACGCGAAATCAGCTATTGTCTTTCCATCGGCAATGCGTTTGGCAACTTCCTCGCCAAAACCGTCGCATTCCGGGCAGATGGAGCTTATCACTGTCTTTGACTGTTATGATCGGTCACGTTTCAGTGCCCTACCCAACTATGTGTGTAGTTCAATTCTCGAAACCCGTCTAACCGCCCTCCAAACGCGCATATTACACACAAGAGGAGACAATGTGCCCCCTCGTTGGCTCCGACGGGTGCGAACGGTGTGAGAATGCATCGGTTCCCGTGACCCAGCGGTTCTGTTCTACCTGGCTCGAGCGGTTCGGCGGGATCGAGGTACTCTGCTGTGAGTTTGCGACGGTCTCCCTCGAGAGTCCGACGGCCAGCAGTGTGCCCTCGAGTCGGACATCGGACAGACGGTCGGCCGCCTCGAGTTCGTCGGTGAGCGAACTGTCACTCACAACGGGGACACGACCGTTCGTCTTACTCCTCGAGCGTCTCCTCGCTAACTGCAGGGAGCGTAAACGAAAACGTCGATCCCTCGCCGGGTTCGGAGTCGACCCAGATCTCGCCGCCGACGGACTCGTTCCGCGAGTCTGCCGGGCACGACCCCGCTTCGCTCGCTCGAACGCCGTGGCGCTCGACGATTCGCTCACAGACTGCGAGTCCGATACCCGCTCCGTCGTACGCGTCGTGACTGTGCAGGCGATGAAAGATTTCGAAGATTTGGTCGGCGTCGTCGGGAGCGATCCCGATCCCGTCGTCGTGGACCGAGATTTCCCACTCGTCGCCGCGGCGGTCGGCCGAGACGTGAATCCGCGGCGGCTGGTCGCCGCTGTACTCGAGGGCGTTGTCGAGCAGGTTCTGGAACACCTGGCGCAACTGGTTCGGATCGCCGTTGACGCAGGGTAACGGGTCGGCGGTAATCGTCGCGTCGGTTTCCCGTATCTTGAACTGGAGGTCGTCGTGAACGTCGTCGAACACGGCCTCGAGATCGGTCGGTTCGAACGGGTTTCCGCGCGTCTCGATCCGTGAGTACGCGAGCAGTCCGTCGATCATGTTTCGCATGCGATCGGCGCCGTCGACCGCGAACTGGAGGAATTCCCGTCCGTCGTCGTCGAGTTCGTCCTCGTACCGTCGCTCGAGCAATCGAAGGTACGTCGAGACCATGCGAAGGGGCTCTTGCAGGTCGTGACTCGCCGCGTAGGCGAACTGCTCGAGTCGCTCGTTGGACTCCTCGAGGTCGTCGATCAGGTCCTCGAGGCGGCGCTGATACTCCCGGCGTTCGGTGATGTCGGTGAGCGTAACGATCGCGCGACTTACGTTGCCGTGTGCGTCTCTGACCGGCATACCGTGTTCCATGATGATCCGTCGTTCGCCGTCGAACGCCTCGATTTCGTAGACGTTGGGCTCCGTGACCGCCTCGCCGCGAAGCACCTCGGCCATCGTCCACTCCTCGGGCGAGACTGGCTCTCCCGAGTCGGCCCACGTCGCGGTGAACCGCTCGTACTCGTCGACGCCCTCGACGTCGAAGACGTCGTCGCCCCAGATTCGTTTCGCGACGCCGTTCGCCCGGCGGATCGAACCGTCGCCGTTCGCGACGACGGTCCCGACCGGTAACACCTCGAACAGCGTCTCGAGTTCGCGGGTCTGGCGCTCGAGTTCGAGTTCGGCGCGCTTTCGGTCCGTGATATCGACGAGCGTGCCGGGGAAGGTGATCGGGTTGCCGGCCGCGTCGCACTCGACGTGACCGCGCGCGAGGACCCATCGAAGGTCGCCGGCGTCGTCCCAGACGCGGTATTCGGCCTCGTACTCGTTTCCGGCTTCGAGGGCCGCGTCGATCTCTCGCTCGACGCGCTCGCGGTCGTCCTCGTGGATCGAGGAGACGAACGCCTCGAGCGAAACGCCGGATTTAGCGGCCGCCGGATCGACGCCGAACGTCCGGGCGAACGCCTCGCCGGCGACGAACCGGTCCTCGGGGACGTGCCACTCCCAGGTGCCGACGGCGCCGGCGTCGATCGCGGCCTCGAGTTGCGAGTTGATCTCACGAAGTTCGCGCTCGCGCTCCCGGCGCTCGGTGACGTCCGCGGCGACGCCGACGATGCGGACGACGTCGCCGCCCTCGCGGACGGGAACGGCCTGGGCGTGCACCCAGCGAACCGAGCCGTCGGGGCGAACGACCCGGAACTCCTCGTCGTACTCGTCGTCTGGCAGTGCCGCGTACGCCTTTCGGACGCGCTCGCTGTCGTCCGGATGGACGTCCTCGAGGAACGAGTGGGGATCGTCGTACAGCGATTCGCGATCGCGACCCCAGATCTCCTCGTAGACCGGGTTGACGTACAGTAGCTCGCTCGAGTCCGGCGTCGACATCCAGACGATCTCGTCGACGTTTTCGGCGAGCGTGCGGAACTTCGCCTCGCTCTCTTCGAGCTGTCGCTCGATCTCCTTTCGCTCGGTGATATCGATCGCAACGCCCTCGAGGGCGACCACGTCGTCGTTTTCGAAGACCGGCCGACCGTACTCTCTGACCCACCTGCGATCGCCGTCGGCGGTCTCGATCCGGTAGGTGACCGAGAACGACTCGCCGTCGGCCACGTCGCGTTGAATTCGATTCCAGAGGTCGTCGCGATCGGCGTCGTGGACGACGTCTTCCCCGTAGCTGACGTCGCCGCCTTCGATCGCCGCAGTGTCGTACCCGGTCAGCGCCGCGGCGCCGTCGCTGACGAACTCCATCGGCCACCCGCGCTCGTTTTTCGCGCGGTAGACCATTCCGGGGACATTGTCCATCAGCGTCGAGAGCTGGCGCTCGCGCTCGCGGAGTTCGCGTTCGATCTCCTTGCGTTCGGTGACGTCACGGAAGTAAACCGAGGTGCCGGTTTCGGACGGGTACACCGTCGCTTCGACCCAGCACTCGAGCAGTTCGGAGTAGTGCTCCAGGTGCGTTGGCTCCTGTGTGTCCATCGCCTCGTCGACGGCGTTCTGGACGCGCTCGATCTCCGGCGTCTCGCCGAACGCGTCGTCGAGACGCGCCCCGCGGATCGTCCGTTCGTCGACGTCGAGTAACTCCGCTGCGCGGTCGTTGATGAACGAGAGTCGGTACTCCTCGTCGAGCGCGTACACGCCGTCGTCGACGCGACCGAACACCTCGCTCAGTTCGGTCTCGAGTTCGCGTTCCCGTCTCTTGAGATCGGTAACGTCCTCACCCGTGGTGACGACGCGATCGATCGTTCCGTCCTCGTCGGTGATCGGGACGGCGTTGACCGACAGCCATCGTCGCTCGCCGCCGGGGAGTTCGACCTGCAAGATGCGGTCGTACACCGGCTCGCCGGTCTCGAGGACCGCTGCAGCCGGGTAATCCGCGGCCGAGAGGCGCGTGCCGTCTTCGTCGTACATCGGCCGGTCCGTCGGCGTGTACGACTCGCGGTCCTCGATCCGGAACAGTTCCGTGATCCGTTCGTTCATCCGCGTAACCTCTCCCTCGCTGTCGACGACCAGCGTTCCGACGGGCGTGACGTCGAGGATCCGGTCGGTCAGGTCCCGTTCGCGTTCGAGTCGTCGGTCCTGATGGATGCGATCGAGCGTCGCCTCGAGGCTCGATGCGACGACCTTCGCGAGCGTTAGATCGTCGTCGTCGAAGGCGTTTCGCTCCGTCGAGCCCACGATGACGACCCCGTACTCGCCGATCGGGAGGACGATTTCGCTTCGGATCGGCGTCTCGGCATCGTAAACGCCCGGTGCGTCGGTAACGTCGGCGTACACTTCTGGTTCGCCGGTATCGAAGACCCGCCAGGCGATCCCCTCGCCGGCGCGAAACGTCGGCGGCTCGCCGAACAACGTCTCGGCGCGATCGGTCCAGCGCACTGGCCGGAGCTCGTCGGCGGTCGAGTCGTGGAAGTAAACGCCGTTGATCTCCATCTCGAGAATGTCCTCGAGGTGTCCCGAGGCCTGCTCGGCGACCGCCTCGAGCGACGATTCCTCGAGCCAGTCGTTGACCGCCTCGTTTACGCGCTGAAGCTGGGCCGCTCTGCGGCGGCGGTCGGTCACGTCGTAGTAGAGCTCGACCCGTCCGCCGGCGTACCGGCCCGACTCGATCGGCCTGCTCCGGTGCTCGAGCCACCGCTCCTCGCGACCGTCGTCGGCCGTCACCCGACACTCGAAGCGCTCGACGGCCCCGTCGTCGTCGTAGGTCGACAACACCGTCTCCGCGAACGCGTCACCGTCGGCGACGCGGTCGCGGATCGTCTCCTCGACGAGGGTGCGTTTGTCGCGTCCGACGACGGCAGCCCGCTCGAGACCGAAGTATCGTTGTGCGGTTTCGTCGATCCACGCGACGTCGAACGAGTCGTCGACGACGTCCGCTTCGTCGAGGATGGTCGTCACCGCCCCCGACGTGTCGAGCGGCGAATCGGACGTCGTTCGTTCTCGGTTCCGACGTTCGGATCGCTCCGGGTGTCGTTCGTCGCGTCGGTCTGTGGCCTGCTCCTGGCGGTGTTCGTGCTGCCGTTCCTGCTGTTCCGACCGCTCGCCCTGCTGGTCCTGCTGACCCTGCTGTTCCGACCGCTCGCGAACGATGCCGACGATCCCCCGAACGTCGTCACCATCGTCACCGCCGATCAGCGGACTCCCCCGCAGTTCGATCGGTACGTGATCGCCGGCCGCCGTTTCGAGCGTCGTCTCGAGGGCGAAACTGTCGTCGCGTTCGTCTGGCCGTCGCTCGTCGCTCGTACGCTCGAGTCGCTCGACCGCCGGCGTCGCGAGAAGCTGCGAGACGTGTTCGCCGGCGAGTTCGGCCCCCGAGTAGCCAGCGAGTTCGGCGAAACCGTCACCGACCGCAGCGAAACGACCGTCTCCGTCTACCTGATACGGAACGCCGTCGATCGCGTTTGTCAGTGTCCGATACCGCTCGAGGGCCTCGGCGTCGTCCATCTCACCCCACGTTCCGGATCCGGTTCCGGGGGCCCCCGTTTGATCACTCATGTCCCAAATAACGTTCGCCGACTCGGAAAAGTTGCACGTCCGCTCTCGAGTGCTGGTCGAACGGGTAGCGGTTCGTGACGATTCGGCTCGAGACCGATCCGCGCCGGTCGAACTGACCGCAGTCGCTCTACGGGTTGCTGTACCGATGGATCGGCGCAACCGCGATCAGTCGTGCGGGTGCGTCGGAACCGACGGGGAGGGCCCGCCTCACTCTTCGAGGCCGTCGATCGATAGCTCCGTGTCTTCGCTTTCGACGGGAGAAAACGCCGTGCTTCCGCACTCACAACCGTCGCGTCGCCCGATCGGTCGAAACTCGTCAGCTGTTATCTCGAGGGCTGCGTACAGCGATCCACACTCGTCACACGCAGCGATCGTTCGCTGTGCATCGTTCTCGTCGTCGGCCATATAGTAGCCGCTCTCGAGACCTCGTATAAGTAGCTGTGCGCACGACGAGCGTGACAACAGCGCTGTTGCTCCTGCTGTAACAACAGCATTGGCGTGACGACTGTCAGTCTGGCACCAGTACGGAGAGATCCGTCGACCTCGAGAGCGGCCGACGGACGCCCCGTTCGGCCGCTTCGGACACGGCGAACGCCGGCCGGTCGCTTTTCCCGCCGCCTGCGATACCGTCTCCCATGAGCGACGACGGACCGAACCGCGACCGGGCCCAGGATCGCGCCGAGCAACGGAAATCGGAGCGGGCGGAGACGACCGAGTCCATTCTCGACGACGTCGAGGGCCACCTCGGCGAAGTCGAGTATCCGATCACGGGTGAAGAGATCGCCGCGGAGTACGGCAACGAACCGATCGACATGCCGAACGAGACGGAGTCGCTCGGCGACGTGTTCGACCGACTCGCGAACGAGCAGTTCGACAGTTCCGAGGAGGTCCGTGAGGCCGTTTACGGCGAGATCACCGGCGAGGCGGGCAGCCCCAACGAGGCCAACCCCGAACGCGACCTCGCGAGCCTCGACGAGGACAAGCAGGGGTCGCTCGGCGAGAGCGGGAGCGACGCGCTGTAGGCGCTACGCGCACGAATCGAGCCATCGCGGCGCCGTCTCTCGATCGTGATAGCAGAACGGATTTACGTCGCGGTCTCGTTCCTTCGTCCATGGATTACGAAGCGAGTCTCGACCGAGCTATGGAGGACGTTCCGGATATCGGCGGCGACGAACAGCGATTGCAGATCCCCGACTCCGAACCGCAGAAAGACGGCGCGTTTACGCGCTTTACGAACCTCGGCGAGATCGCCGACGTCCTCTCTCGAGAGGACGAACACCTTCACCGATTCATCCAGCGCGAACTGGGTACCAGCGGCAAACTCGAGGAGGGCCGGGCCCGGTACAACGGGACCTTCTCCCAGCAGGACTTCGACGCGGCCGTCGACGCCTACGTCGACGAGTACGTGCTCTGTTCGGAGTGTGGCCTGCCCGACACCCGCCTCGTCCGCGAGGACCGGACGCCGATGCTGCGCTGTGACGCCTGCGGTGCGTTCCGGCCGGTGACCAAGCGCTCGGCCAGCGCCCAGCAGCAACAACAGCAGGAGGCGGTCGAAGAGGGCAAGACCTACACCGTCGAGATCACCGGAACCGGCCGCAAGGGCGACGGTGTCGCCGAGAAAGGCGAGTACACGATCTTCGTCCCCGGCGCAGAGGAAGGCGACGTCGTCGAGATCTACATCAAGAACATCTCCGGCAACCTCGCGTTCTCGCGACTCGCGTAGAGAACCCCGAACTGTCCGTTTTTCGAACCGTCCGCGGTTGTTTTACGATCGAACCGACACAGCGACGGCGCCGTCGAGTCTCGCCCGGGTCTCCGGACGAGACGGACTCAGAGCCCGTCGCGCTCGCCGCCGCGAACGGCGTCGACCTCGAGTTTTCGAGTCCCAGCGTCGGCGGCCGTCGGGAGGCAGACGACCTTCTCGCGTCCGAGTCGGTAGCGTTCGACGACGCCGCGGTCTTCGAGGTCCGAGAGGAGTTCGCTGAGCGTCGACGGCGACCAGCCGTAGCGCTCGACGAACTGGCGCTGTTTCATCCGACCGCCGTGTTCTTCCAGAACGGCCCGGACGTACTGTGAGGGCAGACAGCCGTACTCGAGGATGTCGCTTCGACTCGTCGGCCCGGTCTCGGGATCGAGCAGCGCGTCGATCGACCGCGACCGCGAGCGTGCGTTCGACTCGAGTTGGACGGCGCCGCCGTCGACCGGCGCGTCGTGCGCTGGCTCGCGGCGTCGGTCGGCAGGGCGGTGCGTCCGTTCGGCCCGTTCGTCGTACCTGGTCCGCTCGTCGCGGTCGGTTCGGCCGACCTGCTCGATCCAGGCGTCGCGCTCGTCGAACTGCCCGCTGTCGGCCTGTCGATCAGCGTCGGGCGACCGGCGCGGGTCGTCGACGCGGAACAGGGAGCGAAGCGTTTCGAACGGCGCGCGAACGAGGCGCCGAACGCGACTGACGAATCCGGTGGTGGAGGGGGAGCGTTGAGACATCGCGCGGGACCACGATAGCTACCCTGACTGTAGTCGTTACAAATCTTTTCACCGAGGCCGAGCGACCGATCGCGAAATTAAAGTCAGATTGCGGTAGTCTCGAGAACGTGGGTGTCTCGTTCGACCTCTTTGGAACCCTTGTGACCGCCGACAGACCGTCCGATCCGGCCGCAGCCGTGGCCACGGAACTCGAGCGACGGGGCGTCGACGTCCCGGCCGACTGGGCCGACGCCTACACCGAGGCGCACGTGGACGCGCCGGCGGGCGCGGAGGTGCCGTTGCCGGCGCACGTCTCGCGGGCGCTCGCCAGCCGCGGCGTCGAGTGCGAGCACAACGCCGCCCGGCGCGCGGTCGTCTCGGCGTTCGACCCCGACGTCGAGACCAGCCCGGGCGCGCTCGAGGCGGTCGCGGCCGCCCGCGAGCGCGGCCCCGTCGCGATCTGTTCGAACTGCAGCGTCCCCGAACTCGTCGGCCGAACGCTCGTTCGGTCGGCGTTCGAACGGGACGACTTCGACGCGATCGTTACCAGCGTCGGCTGTGGCTGGCGCAAACCCGCGCCGGAAATCTTCGAACTCACGGCGGACCGTCTCGGGGTCGAGCCCGCCGCCCTCGTCCACGTCGGCGACGACCCCGCGACCGACGGCGGCGTCGAGGACGTCGGCGGCACTGCACTGGTACTCGAGGACCGCTCGCTCGAGGACGTTCCGGCCCTCCTCGAGAGCGTCGCGGAGCGACCGCTGGATCGATCGGAATCGACGCCGGGGTCGGGACCGGCAGAAGACGCATGACCGAGCGCGCGCCTCTCGAGAGTGTGAGTGTGAGCGTGAGCGTGAACGTGAACGGACCGAGGCTCCGTGCCGCAATTCGACCGCAGCGACGCGCGGCGCGCTCGAGTTCGGAGGGGTATCCGTGTTGCTGACGACGGTCGCGTTACTCGGGCTGGCGTTTAGCCTCGACCTGCTGGTCGGCGAGCCGCCGAACGCCTTCCACCCCGTCGCGTGGTTCGGCAGACTCGTCGCCGCGCTCGACCGCGAGTGGGCCGACAGTGAGCGGGGACGGCGACTCGCCGGCGTCGGGATCGCCCTGTTCGCGCCCCTCGTTCCGGCACTCGCCGCCGGCGGCGCCGTCATCCTCGCGACCGAACTCGCGCCGCTCGCCGGTGCCGTCGTCGCGGGGCTGGTCCTCTTTCTGACGACCAGCCTTCGCTCGCTGCTCGCGCTGACGAGCGACGTCGTCGACGCGACCGGCGTCGACCGACCGGACGGACCGGCCGACCTCGAGGCGGCCCGCGAACAGGTTCGCGGACTCGTCGGGCGCGACACGTCGTCGCTCTTGCCGGCGCAACTGCGCAGCGCGGCCGTCGAGAGCGCCGGCGAGAACCTGGCGGACGGGCTCGTCGCCACGCTGTTGCCCTTCGCCCTGCTCGCGCCACTCTCGCTTCCCCTCGCCGCGGCCGTCGCGGCGTGGGTCAAGGCCGTCAACACGCTCGACTCGATGCTCGGCTACCCGTCGAAACCCCACGGGGCCGCGAGCGCGCGACTCGACGACGCGGTGATGTGGCTCCCCGCCAGAATCGCGGCGGTCGCGATCGCCGTCGCCGGCGCCGATCCGCGGGCGCTCGCCCGCGCCCGACGGTGGGCGCGGGAGCCGCCGTCGCCCAACTCCGGCTGGCCGATGGCGACGCTGGCCTGCGTGCTCTCGGTCCGGCTGACGAAGGTCGGCGTCTACGACCTCAACACCGGCGCCGAACTGCCGACGCTCGAGGACGGAAAGCGAGCGGTCTCCGTCGTCGGACTGGCGGGTGTCGTCGCGATCGTCATTGCGATCGGTCTCGCGGTCGCGATGGCCACGGTCGGGCCGACGGTCGACGGCGGCGAACAGGTTCCGGCGGAGCCGGTCTCCGCGGCCGTCGCGCTCTTCGCCGGTGCTGAGTACGCACTCGAGGGCGCGAGCGCGACGCTCGAGGGGACTATCGGCCTACTCGAGAGCGGCGTCCGAACGTGGATCGGGACGGGAACGGAGGTGGCGACGGAGCCGTGATCGGGTCCCGGATCGCCGCCGTCCGCGGCGCGCTCGGCTTTCTGACTCGGCTGCCGGTCGACCACCGCGACGGCGACTGGGAGGCGTTTCGATCGCGGCCGTGGACGTTTCCGCTGGTCGGCCTCCTCGCGGGCGCGCTCGCGTCGATTCCGCTGCTGGCGACCGACGCGTTGCCGGCGCCGACGGTCGCTTTCGCGTACGTGCTCGCCGTCTACGCCGTAACGGGGATTCACCACCTGGACGGCGTCGCGGACCTGGGCGACGCGCTCGTCGTTCACGGCGACGTCGAACGGCGCCGCGAGGTTCTGAAAGACACGACGACGGGCGTGGGCGCGTTGCTCGCCGTCGCCCTCACCGTCGCGGGGCTCGCGCTGGCCGGCGTCTCCCTCGCCGGACTGTCGCCCGCGACGGCCGTCGGCGTCGCCGTCGCCGCCGAAGTCGGCGCGAAACTCGGGCTGGCCGCGATGGCCTGCTTCGGCCGGGCCGCCCACGAGGGGATGGGCCGGCAGTTCACCGCGGCCGCGACGTCCGGCGCGTTCGTCGTCCCCGCCGGCCTTGTGCTCGCTGCCGCCGCAGCGATCTGGCCGCACCCGGCCGCGATCGCGGTCTGTGGCGGTATCGTCGGCGTCGGCCTCCCCTGGTACTGGGCCGATCGATTCCTCGGCGGCATCAGCGGCGACATCTTCGGCGCGGCCAACGAGATCGGCCGCGTCGCCGGCGCGCACGCGGGGGTGATCGCGTGGACGCTCTTGTGATGTGTGGCGGAAAGGGTACCCGCCTCGAGAGCGCCCAGGAGAAGCCGCTGTACCCGATCGGCGGCGCGGCGATGGTCGACCGCGTGCTCGCGGCCCTCGAGGCCAGCCGCATCGCGACCGTTTACGCGGCCGTGTCGCCAAACGCGCCCGAAACGCGGGCCCACCTCGAGGCGCTCGCGGCCGACGATTCGACCGATCCTGATCGGCCGACAGTGACGCTCCTCGAGACCGCCGGCGAGGGCTACGTTGCCGATCTGATGACTCTCCTCGAGCGCCCCGCCCTCGAGCCACCGATACTGACCGTCGCCGCCGACCTTCCGCTGCTCGAGGCGCCCGCGATCGACCGGGTTCTCGCGACACACGGCGGGACCGACGCCTCGCTGACCGTTTGCGTGCCGGTCGCGCTCAAGCGCCGCCTCGGGGTCAGCGTCGACGCGACGCTCGAGTCGAGCGACCACCTCGCGCCGACCGGGGTCAACGTGGTCGGCAATTCGGATTCCGAGACGAACCCATCATCCATGACGCACCTGAGCTACGATCCGCGACTCGCGATCAACGTGAACCGACGAGAAGACGCCCGCATCGCCGCCGACTGGACGGCTCGGTCGCCGTCACGATCGGTCGATCGGTCCGGAACCGACGGCGGGGAGGGCCGCTGAGATGCGCGTGATTCTCCCCGCGGGCACGACCGAGACGGGCCTGATCGACGGCATCAGCGCCGCCGGCGCCGCGCCGGAGCTGATGGAACACACGCCCTCCGCCGACGCCGAGATCATCGCCTACGGCGCGCCGACGATGGCGCCCGTCACGCCGGTCAGCCCGAACGGCTGCCCGACGCCCGCCGCGGTGACTCGAGCCGTCCGCGAGGTCGTCGGCTTCGACGTTTCGGTCGTCGACGCCGGCCTCGCCCAGCCGACGGGCGCGCCGACGGTCGACCTCGGCGTCGATCCCGGCGCCGATATCCGCGAGGCCGCGGCCGTCCCCGACGCCGCGGCGATCTTCGACCGCGCGCACGCCTTCGGCGCGAGCCTCCCCGACGACGAGATCGCGATCGGCGAGACGGTTCCCGGCGGGACGACGACCGCGCTCGGCCTGCTCACCGCGCTCGGCGAGCCGGGAACGGTCTCCTCCTCGCTCCCGCGAAACCCCCTCGAGCGAAAGCGCGCGGTCGTCGACGATGCCCTGGCCGCGAGCGACCTCGCGGCCGGCGACTGCGACGGGCGTCCGCTCGCGGCGATTCGGGCCGTCGGCGACCCCGTCCAGGCGACCGTCGCCGGCATCGCGGCGGGCGCGCTCGAGTCGGGGATCGACGTCACGCTCGGCGGCGGGACGCAGATGGTCGCCGTGGCCGCCGCGCTGCGCCATTACGGCGTCTCCGAGCCGCTGTCGATCGCGACCACGTCGTTCGTTGCCGACGAGCAGGGCGACCAGCTCGGCGAGATCTGCTACCGACTGAACTGCGAGCTGACGGTGACCGATCCGGGCTTCGAGGAGCGCGAGCACGTCTCGATGGAGCGCTACTGCGCCGGCGAGGCGAAAGAGGGCGTCGCGATGGGCGGGGCGCTCTCGCTCGTCCCCGACGGCGAGATGGGGGCCGTCCTCGATCGGTTCGAAGCGGTCTGCGACCGGCTCGGAATCGATGCTGGCGGCGAGGACGGAGACGACGGAAACGAGGGGAGCGACGGGGATGACACCAGCGACAGCAACGGCGGCGGTGGCCGACCGTGAATCCCGACGCCGTCCGGACCGCCGAGCGAGTCCCACACGGCGGCGAGACCGACCGGGACGTCCTCGACTTCTCGGCGAACACCAACCCGTCCTCGCCCGACAGCGTCGATCGAGTCTATACGGAGGCACTCGAGCGGTCCCGTCGCTACCCCGACGACGACTATTCGGCGTTTCGCGCCGCCGCGGGCGAGTTCGTCGACTGCGAGGCCGAGCGCGTGATCCCCACGCCCGGCGGACTGGCGGCGATCCGACTGGCGATGGAAACCACGCTCGAGACGGGAGACGAGGCGCTGGTCCCGTATCCCAGCTTCGGCGAGTACGCCCGCGAGGTCGAGCTACAGGGGGCATCACCGCGATTCGTCCCCCACGACGAGCTGTTCGACGTCGACGACGGGACGCTCGAGGCTTGCGCGCTCGCTGTTCTCTGCACGCCGAACAATCCGACCGGCGAGGCGGCCGACCCGGACGCGGTAGCCGACTTCGCGCGTCGCTGTGAGCGGGCGGACACCGTCTTGCTCGTCGACGAAGCCTTCCTCGGCTTTACTGAACTGCCCTCGGCCGTTCGCCTCGAGTCCGAGCGCGTGATCGTCGCCCGCTCGCTGACCAAGCTGTTCGGGCTGCCGGGACTGCGCGCCGGCTTCGCGGTCGCCTCGAGTGAGCGACGGGACGCCCTCGAGACGGCCCGCCGAGCGTGGTCGCTCGGGACGCCGGCCGCCGCAGTCGGCGCCCACTGCCTGCGGGACGACGCGTTCGTTCGCGAGACGCGCGACCGGGTCGACGCCGAGCGCGACCGGATGCGCGCGGCGCTCGAGTCGCGCTTCGACGTCTTCCCCTCCGACGCGCCGTACCTCCTGTGTGACGTCGGCGAGCGAGCCGTCGAGGACGTGATCGACGCGGCCCGCGACGACGGCGTCGCGATCCGGGACGCGACGACGTTCCGGGGACTCGACTCGCACGTTCGCGTCGCGGTCAAGGATCGCGCGGCCAACGATCGGCTCCTCGCGGCGCTCGGCGTGCTCGAGGACGATGACGATGACTGAGTCCGCGTCCGAGCCCGCGTACGCGGCGAGTCGCCGGGCGGGCGTGCTCCGCGTTCGTCGACCCGGAACCGAGTGGCTCTCGACCGGCTGGAACGGCGGCCGGTGGACCGCCGACTGCGCGTACAACGTCTCCGTCCCCGACGGCTGGGAGCGCACCGATCTCGCGGCGTACGTCGACGAACGCCTCGAGCGAGCCGGGTTCGGCGACGACGGCGATGACGGCGATGAGGGCAACGAGACTGACTCCGTCCGCCGCGCCGACGGACCGACGCTGCTCACCGGGGTCGATCAAGTCGACGCCCGCGGGGCCACGCACGGCCCCGTGACGGCGTACGCGACCGCCGGAATCTCGAACCCGGCCGCGCTGCCGATGGATCCCGCGGGTGACGCCGAGGCGACGGGAGACGGTTCCGAGTCCCAACCGACCGATTCCGTCGCCGACGAAACGCGATCGAGGCCCGGCCACGGAACCGTCAACCTGTTCGTCGGGACGACCCGCGCGCTCGAGGCGGGCGCGCTCTCGAACCTGCTCGCCGTCGCCGCTGAGGCCAAGACCGCGACGCTGCTCGCCGTCGCCGGCGCGCCGGGAACCACGACGGACGCGGTCGTCGTCGGCCACGATCCGGACGGCGAGCCGACCCCGTTCTCGGGCAGCGCCACCGAGGTCGGCGCGGCGACGCGAGCCTGCGTCCGCGAGGCCCTGCGGGCGGCACTTCGAGCCCACTACGACGGCCGCGAGGAGTCCCTGCCCGTCTCGGCCGCCGACGCCCGGTACGGCGTCTCGACCGATATCCGCGCGACGGTCGTTCGTCCGCCGCTCGAGGACTGATCGGGGTCGGTTGGCGTCTCTGCTCGCCGATCGTCTGACTCTGCCGCTCGAACAGTCTCGAACCAGATCCAGATCCAGAACCCGACGTCACTCGAGTACTTTCTGCATATCGCGAACGACGTCCTCGTGGGCCTCGTCGGCTCGCTCGAGCGAGACGGGCTCGGCGAACATGCCGAAGAAGCCGTGGACGACGTCGTCGTAGTTGCGGTAGGTCACGGGAACGCCGGCGTCCTCGAGGCGCTCGGCGTAGGCCGCGCCGTCGTCTCGAAGCGGATCGAAGCCGGCGGTGAGGACCGTCGCCGGCGGGAGCCCCGAGAGGTCGTTCGCCAGCCGCGGCATCGCGTAGACGTTCCCCTCGTCGATCTCGCGGGCGAAGTACTGCTCGCGGAACCACGCCATGTCGTCGCGGGTCAGGACGTAGCCGTCGCCGTTCTCGACGTAGGCCTCGGTCTCGGTCACGTCGCCCGTCCCCGGATAGATCAGCAGCTGGTAGGCGATGTCGGGACCGCCGCGATCGCGTGCGAGCAGCGCCGTCGCGGCCGCCAGGTTGCCGCCGGCGCTGTCGCCCGCGACGACGATTCGGTCCGCGTCGACGCCGAGGGCGGGCGCCGCGTCGGCGGTCCACTCGAGGGCGGCATAACAGTCCACGAGCCCGGCCGGGAACGGGTGTTCGGGCGCGAGTCGGTAGTCGACGCTGACGACGGGATACCCCGAGTCAGCGGCGAGTTTGCGGGCGGTGTCGTCGTGGGTCTCGATGCTGCCGATGACCCAGCCGCCGCCGTGGAAGTAGAGGATTGCCGGCCGGTCGTCCACGGCGCTCCCGTCGACGACTGCGCCGTTGTCGTCGGCGGTCGCCTCCGGATTCGGTTCGTAGAGCCGAATCGGAATCTCTCCGTCGGGGCCGTCGATCGTCCGGTCTTCGACCGCCGGCAGATCGACCGCCGGCGTGGCGCCGGTCTGCAGCCGTTCGAACTGTTCGCGGGCTTCCTGCGGCGAACTCTCGCTGAACGCCGGCACGTCGAGCGAGTTGTACATCTCGAGGAAGTTCTTGACGTCGGGGTGGGGTTCCGGTGCGCGAGATGGTGTCATTACCCGCTACTCTCGCGCTCAGTGATAAAAAAGTACGCTCGGTGTGCGCCGTTCGACGCCTACAGTCGTGGCTTCTGAACGTCGACGGTCCAAAAGGTCGTCGGTCGCGCCGCCGGCCCGACGATGCGTTCCACACCGTTTATTTCGGTTCGGCGCGCCCCTTCGAGCATGACCAACCAGGCGCTCATCGACGCCCTGCGCGACGCGGACGCCGTCAGGTTCGGCGAGTTCGAACTCTCCCACGGCGGCACCAGCGAGTACTACGTCGACAAGTACCTCTTCGAGACCGATCCGACCTGTCTCGAGGCCATCGCCGAGGCCTTCGCCGAGCGCGTCGGTCCGGACGACAAGCTCGCCGGCGTCGCGCTGGGCGCGGTCCCCCTCGCCGCGGCCACGAGCGTCGCCGCCGACGCCCCCTACGTCATCGCCCGCAAACAGCGCAAGGACTACGGCACGGCCAACCTGGTCGAGGGTCGACTCGAGGACGGCGAGGAGGTCGTCGTCCTCGAGGACATCGTGACGACGGGGACGAGCCTCGTCGACGCGATCGAGGCGCTTCGCGAGGCGGGCGCGACCGTCGATCGAGCGCTCGTCGTCGTCGACCGCGAGGAGGGCGGCCGCGAGAACGTCGAGGACGCCGGCGTCGAGATGGAGGCGCTGGTGACCGCGAGCGACCTGCTTGCGGACCGAGACTAGCTGGGTTCGCCAGTTGAGCGTCGAGTCGTGACCGTCGTGCGTGGATCGCGTGCGACTCCACGACTCCACACGAGGCGAGGCGCTCGAGGTGTGCGGAGAACCGTTCTCGGATGTGTGTCGGATGCACGTCGGATTCATGGCGCGCTGGCGAGTCGTTCGAGCGACCGCGAGAACGGCTCGCTGACCCGCGAGGGACGAGTGAGTGACCGAGGGGAACGAACGAGTCGGCTGGGGAGGGCGAGGCTGCGGTAGGTGGGACTGAAAGGGGCCGGCGGGATCGAGGACGGCGGACGACATCCTCGCGAGCGAAACAAGCGAGGTGGCAGCGAGACGTACAGCGTCTCGCAGGGGAAGCACCGCAGCGAGGCCCCCGACTCGATCTGTCGGTGGATTTTGAGGTGTTTACGACCGCTCTCGTTCGCCCGGGTGTGAATCGATACGAGACTGCAGCCGGGACTGCAACCGAACTGGAACGCGAAACTACTGCCCGTAGGATTCGAACTGCTCGAGCACCGTCTCTAACTGCGAGTCAGAGAGCGTCGTCGGCTCGAGCCCGGCCGCCTTCGTCTGCAGATACAGCCGCGCGAGGCTCTCGACGTGGTGGGTGTTCTCGAGGGCCGTCTCGAGGTCCGGCGCGGTGACGACGAGGCCGTGGTTCTCGATGAACGCCGCCGTCGCGTCGGCCTCGTCCATCGCCGCGACGATGTTCGCCGCGAGTTCGTCGGTGCCGTAGGGGGCGTAGTCGGCGACCGGGACCGACTTTCCGACGGCGACGATCATGTAGTGAATCGGCGGCAGGGGCTCGCGGGCGACGGCCATCGCCGTCGACCACGGCGAGTGGGTGTGGACGATGGCGCCGACGTTCTCGCGCCGGTAGATCGCGGCGTGCATCGGCACCTCGCTGCTGGGCGCCATCCCGCCGTCGCGGCGCTCGCCGTCGACGGACACGACCGGGACGTCCGCGGCGTCGAACTCGTCGTACGGCACGCCGGTCGGCGTCACGGCGAAGGCGTCGCCGTCTCGTCCGTCGCGAACGCTCAGGTTCCCCGTCCGGCCGGGCGTCAGCGCGGCGAGCTCCGGCGCGCGCTCGACCACCGCGCGGCGTTCGTCCTCGAGGATCACAGTATCACCTCCGACAGCTTCGCGAACGCGTCGATCCGGTGGTCCGGTTCGCGTTCGCCCTCGAGCGATTCCTCGACCTCGCCGCGGGGATCGAACAGGACGGTCTCGAGGCCGACCGCGTTCGCCCCGACGATATCAGCGTCGACGTCGTCGCCGACCATCACGACCTCCGAGGCGCGCCGATCGAGGCGCGCGAGCGGAAGCGTGAACATGACCGAGCCCGGCTTCTCGCGGCCCGTCTCCTCGGAGGTCAGGAGGAGATCGATCGCCTCGGCGAGCCCCAGTCGCTCGAGTTTCGCGAGCTGGATCCGCGTCGTCAGGTTGGTCACGATCCCGACGTCGATCCCGCGCTCGCGCAGGCCGGCGAGCGTCTCCTCGACGGCCGGATAGCACGTCATCGCCTCGAGGTAGGCCTCCCAGAACGCCTCGCCGATCGCCCTCGCGTCGCCGGGGGCGGCCGTTCCGGCGTGTAACTCGAGTCCACGCTTGACGTACAGGAACCGCTCGTGGCTCGCCGCCGTCCCGGGAACCTCGCGCTTGACCGCTCGACGACCCGCCTGGTAGAGCGATTCGAACCCGTCGCGGTCGAGGTCGTACCCCCGTTCGCGAGCGGCTTCGAACGCGGCTTCCTTCCCCGCCCGGTTGCACGGCGGGTACGGATACAGCGTGTCGTCGAGGTCGAACAGCGCCGCGTCGATCGACATACTCGAGCCGTCACCGGGAGCGCGGAAACGCGTGTCGGTCGGAATCAGGGGGTGCCGATCAGGTGTCTGGCGCGTCGGCACCGATCGGTCGTCCGTCGAAACAACGCTGATCAGTCGTCCGTCGCGTCAGCGCCCTCGTTGCGGGTGCGATACCGTCGATAGCTCGCGGCGGCGATCCCGAGCGCGAGCGCGCCGCCGATCACGAGCCCGCCGCCGAGCGTCCACCGACCGCGAAACAGCAGGAACAACAGCCCGAGTCCGACGGCGAACACGCCGACGTGCAGGAACGCGCCGACGACGAGCACCGCGCGCAGGGTCGGCTGTGAGATCTCGTCGAGCGCTTCCTCGATGTCCGCGTCGCTCTCGCCGTCGCCCCCGTCGCCGCCGAGTGGCTCCTCGAGCGGGTCGTCCGCGAACGGGTCCTCGAGCGGATCGCCGCCGAGTGGGTCCTCGAAGGGGTCGTCCGCGAAGGGATCGTCGAGCGGATCGTCGTCGCCTGGCCGATCGGGACTCACAGTCTCACGTACCCGATTCGAACCCAAAACCGTTCGGCCGACGTCGACGATCGGGTCGTCCACGTCGGCGCTCTTCGAGTCGGCGAAGCCGTTCGTCCCGTTCGACGGACCCGCCGAGACGAGCGGCCGGTTCCAGGCGAGCGACGCACCATCAGAAGGCTTTTATCCCGCTCGAGTCAATTCGAATCCACGATGGTAGGTGTCCGCTTTACAGGGGCTTTCGCCCGCTTCTAACCCACATCACCACCTACCGCTCGCTGTGTCGGAACCGATCCGCAGCCGAGCGGCCACGGCGGACGCCCGATCGAACTTCTCACCGAAGTTCCGAGAGCAGCGACAGCCACGATCACACCCACACCGACAGCCACAGCCATGTCAGATTCAGATTCCCACCCCGCAGAACAGCTAACGGTCGTACTTCCAGACGGCTCCGAACTCGAGGTCGGCCCCGACGCGACGGTTGAGGACTGCGCCTACGAGATCGGTCCCGGCCTCGGCCGCGACACGGTCGCCGGCAAACTCGACGGCGAACTCGTCGCCAAGGAAGAACCCGCCTACGACGGCGCCGAACTCGAGATCATCACGGACCAGTCCGACGAGTACCTCGAGGTCATGCGCCACTCCGCGGCCCACTGTCTCGCCCAGGCCGTCGAACGACTGTTCGACGAGAGCGAGGTCAAACTCGCCATCGGCCCGCCGACGGACGAGGGCTTTTACTACGACTTCGACAACTTAGACGTCGACGAGGAGGACCTCGCCGACATCGAAGCCGAGATGGCGGAGATCGTCGAGGAGGACTACGAGATCGAACGCGAGGACGTCTCGATCGAGGAGGCCGAAAAGCGCCTGGCCGACGAACCGTACAAACTCGAACTGCTCTCCGAGTTCGCCGACGAGACTGACACCGTCTCCTTCTACAAACAGGGCGAGTGGGAGGACCTCTGTGCCGGTCCCCACGTCGACTCGACGGGCGAGATCGGCGCCGTCGAGTTGCTCGAGATCGCCGGCGCCTACTGGCGCGGCGACGAGGAAAACGAGATGCAAACGCGCATCTACGGCACGGCCTTCGAGGACGAGAGCGACCTCGAGGAGTTCCTGGAGCGCAAGCAGGAAGCCGAGAAACGCGACCACCGACGGATCGGCAACGAGATGAACCTGTTCTCGATTCAGGACGTGACGGGCCCCGGACTGCCGCTGTATCACCCGCCGGGGAAGACGGTCCTGAAGGAACTCGAGGACTTCGTCGAGGACCTGAACCAGGACGCCGGCTACGACTACGTCGAGACGCCCCACGTCTTCAAGACGGACCTCTGGCACCGCTCGGGCCACTACGAGAACTACGCCGACGACATGTTCATCTTCGACGTCGGCGACGACGAGTTCGGCCTGAAGCCGATGAACTGCCCCGGACACGCGGCGATCTTCCAGGACCAGTCCTGGTCGTACCGTGATCTCCCGATCCGCTATGCGGAAAACGGGAAGGTCTACCGCAAGGAACAGCGCGGCGAACTCTCGGGTCTCTCGCGCGTCTGGGCGTTTACGATCGACGACGGCCACCTGTTCATCCGCCCCGACCAGATCGAACGCGAGGTCGAGGAGATCATGGATATGATCACGGACGTCCTGGAGACGTTCGACCTCGAGTACGAGATGGCGCTGGCCACGCGACCGGAGAAGTCCGTCGGCAGCGACGAAATCTGGGAACACGCCGAGGAGCAACTCGAGACCGTCCTCGAGAAGCGCAACCTGGAGTACGAGGTCGAAGAGGGCGACGGCGCCTTCTACGGGCCGAAGATCGACTTCGCGTTCGAGGACGCCATCGGGCGCTCGTGGGACGGTCCGACGGTCCAGCTGGACTTCAACATGCCAGAGCGGTTCGATCTCTCCTACGTCGGCGAGGACAACGAAGAGCACCGCCCGGTGATGATCCACCGCGCGCTTTACGGCAGCTACGAGCGGTTCTTCATGATGCTCATCGAGCACTACGAGGGCCGGTTCCCGCTGTGGCTCGCGCCCGAGCAGATCCGCGTGCTGCCCATCTCCGACAACAACCTGGGGTACGCCCACCGCGTCGCAAACGAGTTCGACAGCTTCCGCGTCGAGGTCGACGACCGCGACTCGACGCTCGAGCGCAAGATCCGCGCAGCCCACGACGACCGCGTCCCCTACCAGATCATCGTCGGCGACAACGAGGAAGAAGACGGCAACATCTCGGTGCGCGACCGCTTCGAAGACCAGGAGTACGACGTCGAGATCGACGCGTTCAGACAGCATCTCGAGGACGAACTCGCGGAGAAGCGGACGGAGCCGGACTTCCTGCAGGACTGAGACGGTCTGCCGTGTCGATCACCCGGGGCAACCGCGATCCGTCTGCGGTTGTGCCGGAACTGACGGCCGGTAACCCGCACGAAGCGCGCTCGAACGACGTTTTTTCGGCAACTCCTGATTTTGGTTTCGACGGTCTTACTCCGTGAGCCGAGACTCTCGGTCCCCTGCGTTGGCGAGTTCGCGAACCGTCTCGAGACCGACGAACCGCGGCACGCGATCGGCGTAGCGCTCGTACTCCTCGCCGTACTGCTCGCGCAGCCAGGGCTCTTCAGCGAATGGTAACGCGAACCACCAGCAGAGGAAGACCGCACAGACGATGGCCACCAGTGCCGAGTTTGCGAGCAACGCAAACCCGATCGTCGCGGCGATGTAGCCGACGTACTGCGGATTTCTCGAGTACCGATACCAGCCGCCGGTCCGCAACTCACCGGACAGCCCCTTCGTTTCCTCGACGCCGAGGTCGTGGCCGGCCGCGAAGGCGACCGCGAAGCCGCCGAGGAACAGGACCGCACCCGCAGCGAAACTCGGGACTCGTGAAAGGCCGAGGCTGTTCCAGTCCAGATACGCGAGTCCAACCAGGACGACGTTGAGCAGGTGCGAAATCGTCCAGTGCGCGTAGAACTGCCACGTTCGTTCGCCCGGCGGCCAGTAGTCGGCGACGCCGAGCGCGCTGGCCACAATGCCGGCGAGGTTCGCGATTACGAGTGCGAGACTCGCGGCGAACACCGCCGTCGGTGACGACAGCAAATCGAGCGCGATCACGACGACACCTCCGTCACTTGCTCGTCGGTCGACGCTCGATACCCAAGTCTCGCAGACTGGCGGTGACCCATATCGAACTGTTACCGCACAACCGCCATTCGCGTTCTCGCGACTCTATTAGTGTGTTTATAAGTGAACTGTCCCCGCAGAACTGAACGACGACCGATGAAGTACCTCGACATCCGCCTCTCACAGCCCGACTGGATGCTCCATCCGATGCAGCAATTCATCCGCGAGACGAACGCGGTTCGCTACGAGGAACTACTGACGTGGAACGTCGTCGGTCGCGAGGACGGCCTCGAGTACGAACTGTTCTACGCCGACGCTGATCGCGGCACCTACGAGGACGCGATCAAGGCGGTCGACTCGGTTCGCTGGTACGATCTCACGCCGATCGATGACGATACGTTCTACGTCTACGTCTGTCAGGAGACGCGTCCGGAGGACGTCCGCTGGCGCGAAGCGTTTGCCGCGCTCGACCTCGTGGTCGTCCCACCCATCGTCTACGATTCCGAGGCCGATTTCTACGTGACGATCGTCGGCGCTGGTGACGACCTACAGGCGCTACTCGAGAGAGTTCCCGACGAGATCGGCGTCGACGTCCGCGCGATCGGAGAGTACGATCGTCGCCACGCACCGCTCAGCGGCGATCTGACGGATCGGCAGTTCGAAGCGCTCGAGGCCGCCGTCGACGCGGGTTACTTCGAGGTTCCTCGCGAGAGCGGCGTCGATGCTGTCGCCGACGAACTGAAATGTGCCTCGAGTACGGCCGGACGGCTCTTGCAGCGAGCGCAGGCGCAGGTCGTGCGACGAGTGGTCGACCGCTACGGGCGGGAAACGAGAGTCGACGGCCGATAGCTACTGCGTCGGAGTCGACACCTCGCCTTACGACACCGACTCACATTCGTGGTGATTTCACCGACCGTTTACGATCGAAATACCCATGCTTGCGGGATCATGCGTATACGACATGAACAGAGCCGAGAAGGCAGCCCTCCAGTTGCGGGCGGTCGACGTGTTGCGGATGCTAAAGGAGACGCGGACCTACGACGAACTCGCCGAGACGACGGGACTGCCGGCCGGCGATCTGAACCGGTACGTCAACGGCCACGTCCTCCCCGGCACCGAACGGGCGCGCGAGGTCGTCGAAGACCTCGGCCGCGAGGCCCTCGGACGGGAACTCGAGGCCCGAATCCGGGTCGACGACGAGGGCTACGTCGACAACAGTGCGGCCGTCTTCGACCAGGCCTTCCTCGACCTCGTCGCGCCCGTCGTCGCCAACGGCTTCGAGTTCGACCGCCCCGACGTGGTCCTGACGGCGGCGACCGACGGGATCACGCTCGCCGCCGCGCTCGCGAGTTACTACGGAACCCGCTGTGCGTACGCGAAAAAGCGCAAGGAAACCGCCGTCGAAGAGTTCATCGAGGCTCGCGAACGACTGCAGTCCGGAATCGAACTCACCTACTACCTCCCCGAGTCGGCCGTCGACCCCGGCGAATCCGTACTCGTCGTCGACGACCTCATTCGGTCGGGCGAGACGCAGGAACTGCTCCTCGACATCGTCGAGACCGCCGACGCCGACGTCGCCGGCGTCTTCGCGCTCATCGCCGCGGGCGAAGACGGCATCCAGCGCGCCCGCGACCGCACCGAGGCTCCGGTCGGCGCGCTGACGACGGTGTACTGACCGCGATCCGATTGCCGGCGACGTCTCCGTCGGCGACTCGAGTGCCGGCGACCGATCCGCTGTCGAGTGTTTTCGTTCCGTCGTCGTGAGGCAATGATTACCTCGAGTTCGACCTCCAACGAACCTCCGTTCGGCACCGAACGGAGTAGCGACAATCGCGGGCGGGGAAGCGTGCGAACCGTTGCCACATTATTAATCATTAGGTTTATGGTGCTCCCCGTATTCGGTGGATGTACGACCATGACGAAGACAGTCATCCTCGGCGTGATCGGCTCCGACGCGCACGTTGTCGGGATCACCATCCTGGAGCAAGCGTTTGAGGCCGCCGGCTTCGACGTCGTCAATCTGGGCGTGCAAACCTCCCAAGACCAGTTCGTCGACGCGGCGACCGAACACGACGCCGAGGCTGTGCTCGTCTCCTCGCTTTACGGCCACGCCAAACAGGACTGCGAGGGCTTTCACCAGCAGTTCGCCGACGCGGACCTCGAGGACCTCACCACCTACATCGGCGGCAACCTCGCCGTCGGGCAGGACGACTTCGAGGAGACGCGTGCGTTCTTCCGCGAGATGGGCTTCGATCGAGTCTTCGATTCGGAGACCGATCCGGAGGAGGCGATCGAGGCGCTGCGGGCCGACCTCGACATGCGCTCCTCGGAGTCCGAGCAGGAGAGCCAGTACGTTTCCGCCTAGAATCGACGGCTGTCGTCGTTCGAGACGCGTCGCTCACGTTTCCCCACGAACCACAGTACCGGGCCAGCCGGCGCTCCGCGATGGTTGTGGCTGACTCGAGGAACCGAACTGTCGGCTATTTCGCTATCGCACGATCGTCACCGGCACCGGCGAGCGACGGGCGACGTTCTCGGCGACGCTGCCGAGTAGGATGCGACTCGCACCCGTGCGTCCGTGGCTGCCGATGACGACGTGGTCGACGTCGTGTTCCTCGGCGTAATCGACGATCGACCGGGAGACGCCGCCGATGACGTGGTCGGTCTCGATCTCGACGTCGTGTTCGGCCGCCGTCTCGCGGGCCTGCGTCAGGAGTTCCTCGGCTCGGTTCTCGTGGTGTTTTTGAATCTCGTCGTAGTTGGCCATCGCGCCGCCTTCGATCCCCGTCGCGGCGTAGAAATCTCCCGGATCGAGGATGTGTAGCGCCGTAATCGCCGCGTCGGGATACTCCCGGCAGGCGAACTCGAGGGCCTGCGTCGATCGGTCCGAGTCGTCGATGGGAACGAGAACGTCTTTCGCCATACGGCCGCCTACTCCGTCCTCCAAGATAAGTTTCGGGTCGAATCAGGCGGCGCCGTCGCTCGAGCGACGTCTCGTGCGGCAAAAATCGAGTGTGTTCGGAGTCGCGGCGGTGAACCGTTACTTGCCGCGGCCTCGACCGCCGGTGTTGGACGGTCGGACCTTCTCGGCGCCCGTGCCGCGGTTGTTGAGTCCGCGGTTGGCCTTGCCGGCGTTGGTCAGCCCGCGGAAGGCGCGGTTCTTGTGTGCGTCGTCGCAGATCCAGTTCAGGTCGTCGTCGTTCTGGATCGCGGGGTGTTCGGGATCCACGAGGATCGCTTCGAACCACTTCTGGCTGCCGTCCTCGCCGACCCAGTAGCTGTTGAGGACGCGCAGGTTGGGGTACTTGCGGGAGACGCGCTCCTCGCCGATGCGCTGGATGTTCTTGCGCCGCCCGATGCGGTTGACACCCTGGCGCTTGGTTCGGCGACCGGCCGTAAAGCGCTGCTTGCGTGCGGTCCCCTTGCGGACCGACACGCGAGCCACGATAATGCCCTGCTTGGCCTTGTAGCCGAGTTCGCGCGCCTTGTCCAGTCGCGTCGGGCGTTCGATTCGCTCGATTGCGCCCTGGTCGCGCCATTCCTGTTTGCGCTGCCACTGCAACTCCCCGAGCTTTCCGTCGCCGGGGTCTTTCCACGCGTCCTTGATGTGGGAGTAGAAGCTTTTTGCCATGGTAATCACCGCGGGCGTTTCCTGGTTCAATCCCGACCTCCGGGATCACATCCCGACCTGTGGGGCGTGTGCCGAACAGGTGCCCGCTGATGCCCGCGACTCAGCGAGTCTACCGCAGCATAGCCAACTCTCGAGTATAAGGCCTTCGAACTCTTCGGGCGAAGGCGTGTGAAACCGACGCATTCGGGCCGTTACGGCCCGCGCTCGGTGGAGTAGCGTCGGCTCAGCGCTCGAGTGGCGCGTACTCGCCGGCGCCGTGGGGCGTGATCCCGTTGATCGCCGCGAAGACGGCGCCCAGTACGAGCCCGTAGACCAGATGCCCCAGCGCGAACAGAAGCGCGCTGAACAGTTCCCCGGCGATGCCCGGCATCGGCAGGAACGGTAATGGCAGCGCGGCGACGCCGGCACGCTCCATTGCCACCGGGAACAACACGCCGCCGGCGAAGAGCCCAAGGACCGCCGCGAACGCCAGTCCGACGATCACGTAGTCGGTGAACGAACTCGCGAGTTCGCCGACGAGTCGACTCGAGGCGATGGCCGCAAACACCAGGCCGAACAGCACGCTCAGGAACAGGTGGATCGCCCAGCCGGCACCGACCGCCGTTCCCGGCACCGGCGCGAGTCCGCCGAGCAGTTCGATCAGGTCGCCGGCGTGCAGGACCAGTCCCATGGCGATGCCGCCGACCAGTCCGCCGGTGAAGCCGCCGCCCCAAACGCCGACGCCGTCGAATGTGTGGTTGACATTCTCCCCCATAGATGAGCGTACGGTCGTGATCGAATTAGTTTCTTTCTCCGTCGGGCTCGGTGACTGTCGTCGTGCTTTCGACGTTCGCAATTGGAGCGGAAACCGATCGGATAGCTGTATCGGATCCGCAGGTGTGGTCCGTGTCGTCGGCGAGGCTCCTCGAGGTGTGTCGGACGCCCGCAGACGCTCTCACGGACGGTGCTGACGGCTGGCCAACGAGGGAGTCGAGACGCTGGGAAAAATCGGGCGCGGAACCGAAACCCAACGCTCAGGCGATAAACTCGCCGACCGTCTCGAACGAGTCGGCTTCGACCGAGTCGGCGACGTCGTCGCTCTCGAGTTCATCGGGAACGTGCTGGGGATACTTGCGACGGAAGTAGCCGACGATATTACGGAGATCCCGGCGGAGGAACTCGGCGGCGTTTTCGTGATCGGTCGGCACGGCCTGGGGCCAGTCGAAAATCGTCACGCCCGCCTCGTTGACGAAGACGTTGTACTCGCTCATGTCCGCGTGGACGTAGCCGTTCGCGTACGCGGTGGCGATTTCCTCGAGGAGCAAGTCGAGCACGCCGAGGACCTGGTCGGCCTCGAGTTTCGTCCGAGAGAGCTCGACGCCGTCCATCTTCTCCATGACGATGGCGTGACGGTTCTGGTCGATCGGCTGCGGGACCGAGACGTCGGGGTACAGCGCCTCCAGAATGTCGAACTCCCGTTCGGCCGCCTTGCGGGCGGTGTACATCCAGGAGACGTGCTCGTTCTCGGAGGCGTAGTCGCGTTCCTTGTGGACCTCCCGGAAGTTCGTATACCCCTCCCGATGGTACTTCAGCGCGTGGGGCTTGTAGGATTTGACCTCGTAGACGTCGCTTTCCTTGCCCACGCCGAGTGGCGAGCCGAACTCGGTGATCGTCTCGCGCTGGACGAGCGCGCGCAACGCGAGCGCGTCGTAGCCCTCGAACTGGAGCGTGTAGCCCTCGTACTGGATGGTCTTTTTCTCGATCAGTCCGCGTTTCAGACAGCGCTTGAGTCGGTAATCGACTTCCTCCTCGGTCAGATCGGAGAACTTCGGAAGCTTCTCCCGCTGGACCCACTCCGAAAAGCGCATCCCCTGTTCGACCCCCGAAAGGAGATAGTAGTCTTCGTCCTCGAGTTCCGGAAGTATTCCGGCGACGTTCCGCACCATACAGGGAGTAGCTCCCGGGTACGTAAAAACGTCGTGACGAGCGACGGCCGTCGATTCGGCCACCGTCCGTCGGTAATAAACGTCGGGTCGCGGTACAGAATAAGGCCTGTGAGTCGGTAATCCCTGTAGACGACGTCGGCGGCGACTCAGTCGCCCTCGGTGCCCGAACTCGAGGCCTCCTGCTGGTCGTCCGTTGTCGACGTGGGTTCTCGTGGCTCTGTGGCGGCGACCGATTCGTCGCGTTCGGTCACCTCGATCGTCCCGTCGCCGGTGACCGTAACCGTACAGCCCTCAACTACGAACGCAAGCCGACGGCGTGACCGTCCGTCCGACGACTTCACGAGGGTGTTGAGTGCGCTCGGATCGATCGACTCGCTGAGGGGGTCGAGTTCGTGCGGATCGGCGTCGAGCGCGGCTGCGACGCGATAGACGACGCGAGTACTGGTCTCGGCTCCGGGCGCTGGGACGGACGACGAATCGTCGGGACGCATGTGACTGTCGGTACGACGCCGGCCCGGATAGGGGTTCAGCGCACATACTCTCGTCGCGCGGCGGGCCGACCCGTACATATGAAGGGTCGGTGCGAACGGCCCACCGCCAGACCGGGCAACCTAAATTCTCAGCAAGCGACGGTAGCGCTGTGACCGGGAAATGAGCCTCGTCGCCGAATTTTCTCTGCCAGCTGATGACTTCGTTCTGGGGGATGCACTGCAACTCGAGGGTATCGATCGGGTCGAGTTCGACTGTAACATCCCCGCTCGACGCGATATCATGCCCTACTTCTGGGTCTGGGGAACTGCGTTCGACGCGTTCGAGTCGGTTTCCGAGGGCGAATCCGCAATCGAGTATCTGGAGACCGTCGATACACTCGAGGGAACGCGACTGTATCGGGGCGAGTGGAACGCCGGAATTTCGACGCTCCTCGAGGCGACACAGGAGAGCGACGCCATCGTTCGCGACGTGATCGGCGAAACGCGCTGGGAGCTCGAACTCTGGTTCGACACTCACACCGACGTTACCGTCTTCGCTGACGCCTACGCGGATGCCGGCCTCGAACTCGAACTCGAGCGGCTGTACTCGCTGAACCCGTCGGTCGGCGATCACTACGATTTGACGCCGGTACAACGAGAGACGCTCATTACGGCCGAGCGCACGGGATACTACAACGAGCCGCGCGACCTCACGCTGGAAGAGCTCGCCGCGAAACTGGATATTTCGCTCGCTGCAGCGAGCGGTCGGCTGCGCCGCGGAACGTCCACCCTCATCAGGAAAACGTTGCTCTGACTCCGAATCGCCTCGGTCGACGTCGGTTCGAGTCGGCTCATCGAGTTTCGGATAGGGTCCGCGACAAGTTATAAAAGACAAAGTATTTCGGGTCACTACTCCTCCGTGAGGAATACCAAGGGACACTGCGGCGGTGGCGCGACCGCAGTTGGTGTAATTCGACCGCGATTGGTTCGGTGGCACTGGTGAGGACTCGACGGCGGTAACTCGAGGTGATCACTGAACGGTGAACCAGCAATTGGCAGATGCGTCCGAGCAACGGCCCGACCACGACCATCACGCGCTGCTCTACGAGTCACAGGAGGACCAGCTATCGACGATCGTCTCGTTCGTCGACGAAGGGTTACGTCGCGGAGAGCGGTGTCTCTGTGTCACTCACGAACAAACTCCCGACGAGTACGTCGATGCGCTTCGCGAGCGAGTCGACGGCATCGACTCGGCGATCGAGTCGGGACAGCTCGTCGTCGAGTCGGCGACCGACCTGTATCTCTCGGGCGGCGAGTTCGATCCGGAACGGGTCGTCAACCAGCTCTCGAATCGGTGCGAGAACGCCGAGAACGCTGGGTGTGACGGATTCCGTGTCGCGGGTGAAATGTCGTGGGCACTCGATCACGACGTCGACTTCCAGCGTCTCGAGCGATACGAACGGCTCGTCGACGAACTGTTCGTCGCGAAGGAGTTGCGGGGAGTTTGCCAGTACGACCGCGAGCGGTTCCCTCCGGAGTTCCTCTGTAACGTACTTCGGTACCACCCGAACGTGACGCGAACCGGCGACGTCGGACCGAACTACTACTACGAGTACCCGACGGAACGGACCGAGTCCGGTGTCAGTACCGATGCGATCGACCGAAAGCTCCACACGATAGAGACCCACCAGGCCGTCAGAAGCTCGCTGCGGGAACGAGAACGGTGTCTCTCGCTGCTCGGACAGGCGACCGAACAGCTACGCGAAGCGGACACCGACGACGTCGAACGGATCGCCGGCGAGACGGTGGCCGAAATCGCCGACGCGTCGATCGTCTGCTTCTATCGGTATGCGAGCGATAACGGGGCTCTCACACCTGATTTAGTGTACGAGGGAGTCGACGACGTCGACCTGCCGGCGGTGATCGACGACGTCGAGGGCCGCGCCTGGGACGCGTTCGTCGACGACGCCGTCCGTGACTGTCCCGTCGACGCGAGCGAGGCGCTCACCGGTCGACTCTTTCCGGTCGGCCGACACGGAGTGTTCTTCGTCGCCGGGTCCCGCTCTCGTCCCCGTTCCGAGCGCAACACCCCTCCGAACGAGCAGTTCATCCGCGCTATCTGTGGACACACGGCGGCCGTTCTCGACCGAACCGAGTACGAACGAAATCTGGCGGACCGAAACGAGGCACTCGAGCGAAAAAACGAACGCCTCGAGCGAGTCAACCGGCTCAACGGTGTGATCAGGGACGTCAACCGGTCGATCGTCAACGCGACGACTCGAACGGAGATTCTTCGCGACGTTTGCGACCGTCTCGTTCGGGAGACCTGCGCCTCGTTCGCGTGGTACGGAACGTACGATCCGACGACCGAGTCGCTCGAACCCAGGCAGACGGCCGGCTCGAGTCGGGGGTATCTCGACGCGCTGTCGCTCGAGGAACACTGGTCGCGTCGGGAACCATCGGGACGGACGACCCAGCGACGGGGGACGACGATCGTCTCGAACGTCTACGACGGCCCCGAGTTAGCGAACTGGCAGGAACAGGCGCTCAAACGCGGCTTTCAATCGATACTCAGTCTCCCGGTGAGCTACGACGGCGAGCTCTACGGCGTCCTCTCGCTCTACAGCGAGACCCCGGAGACGTTCGACGAGGAAGCGGCGGCCGTCTTCGACGAACTCAGCGACGCCGTCGCACACGCGATCAACAGTTTGAATCGAAAGCGCGCGCTCATCGCGGACGGCGTCACCGAGCTCGGGGTCCGCATCACCGACGCCGATATCGACGCCGTCGAGTTCGTCCTCGAGCACGATTGTCGGATCGAAATCGACGATATCGTCTCGGATACCGACGGGGCGACGCGGCTGTTCTGTACCGCGAGCGACGTCGCTCCGGACGTGCTTCGGACGTACGCGACGGCGTCGCCGGCGATCGACGAACTGAACGTGCTCGGCGAGCGCGAAGGCGAGGCCGGATACCGGTTCGATTGCGTGGTTACCGATCGGTGTATCGTGGCCGATCTGCTGAAACACAACGCCGTTCCCCAGTCCGCTTCCATCGAAGACGGGGCCGTGCATCTCGTCGTTTATCTCCCGCAGGAACGCCGAACGCGTTCGTTCATGGAGATGCTCTCGACGTCGTACGCGGACGTCGAGATCGTCGGTCGGCAGGATCTGAACCAACCGGTCCGTCGGGTGTCGGACATCGAATCTGAACTCGACGAGATTCTTACGGAACGACAGCGGGAGATACTCACGATCGCGTTCCGAAGCGGCTACTTCGAGCGGCCGCGCGAGCAAACCGCCGAAGAGCTCGCGGAGTCACTCGGCGTTTCCCACCCGACGGTAAACAGACACCTTCGGGAGGCGGAGCGTCGACTCTTCTCGGTGTTGTTCGACGGTGGCGTCGAAGACGACGGGGCGTCGATTGACTGACGAGAGCGGCGTACATATGTACGCGGGAGAGCCTCGGCCGAGAACAGATGTACTGCCAATTTCTTTCCTGCTGGTATTCGGTGATACACCTGTGAGGAACCCATCGACTACCGTGTTGCTCGTCGAGGACGACCCCGACGATAGGCGCTGCATCGAAGCGGCGTTCGACGAGTTAGATCTCGAGGTTACGGTCCGGACCGCTCGAGACGGCGCCGAAGCGCTCGAGTTTCTCGACGCGAGCGTGACGGCGGAGTCGACGCCGCGTCCGGATCTCGTCCTTCTCGATCTGGATCTGCCGGGAACGCACGGACTCGACGTCCTCGAGGAGATCCGGAACGATCCCGCTCTCGCCGCCCTTCCGGTGTTGATTCTGACGAACTCGACGGCCGAGCGGGACGTCGTCGACACGTACGACCGATCCGGGAACGCGTATCTAACGAAGCCGGTCGACGATTCGGCGTACGACTCGCTGATCGACACGATTCGCGAGTTCTGGATCGACTCCGCTCAGCTGCCGACAGAACCGGCACGAACGCGATGAGCCGACGAACGGACACCGAACGGCGCGTCGACACGCCGACGATCGGCCACGTTTCGTCGCACGACTCGGTTGCGGCTGCGATCACGAGCGCCGTCGCCGATGCCCGCGGCGAGCGTCGGGAAGCGATTACGCTCCCGACCGATCGTCTCGATCCGGACGCGCTGGACGCGCTCTTTCTCGAGCAGGACCGAAGCCGAGCCGCGGAGCTCGACCTGCAGTTGACGGCGACGGTGGCGGGCTGTTCGGTCGTCCTCTACGGCGACGGACGGGTCGTCGCCGTACCGCCCAGTCGAACCGAGCGCACCGACCGAACCAGGGACGGTTCACGGCGACTCGACGACGAGCGCTGAGAGCGGTGTCGATCGGCGCACCGATTCGCACTGACCGCACCGACTCGCACCATCGCTTGCGAGTCGGTCGCAATCGATTTCCACCTCGGCCGCGTGCCCTCGAGCATGAGCGAACTCGCCGATCGAGAGTGGCGATTGATTCGGGACGTCCCGCGAGACGGGGCCCGCCAGATGGCCCTCGAGGAAATCGCCGCGCGGACGGCACTCGAAGACGACCTGCGAACCGTGCGCGTCTACTCGTGGGAGCCGAGCACGCTGTCGCTCGGCTACCGACAGGACGCCGACACGGTCGACTGGGACTTCTGCGACCGCGAGGGAATCGACGTCACGCGGCGCCAGACGGGCGGTGGCGGCATCTATCACGACCGGTACGCCGACATCTCGTATACGATCGTCGCCCCGGCCGACGAGGTGCCCGGGGATCTGATGGACTGCTACGAACTGTTTTGCGAGCCGGTGCTCGAGGGACTGCGACGCATGGGCGTCGAGGCGGACTTCGCGAGCGTCGAGCAGTCGTCGATCTATCAGCCCTCCTGCTATCTGCGGGATATCAACCCGGCTCACGACGTCGTCGCGCCGACGGGGGCGGAGACGGACGCCCGGAAGATCAGCGGCAACGCCCAGTACCGCCAGCGCGACGTCGTCATCCAGCACGGCTCGATCAGTTACGACCGCGAACCCGAGCGCCACGTCGGCGTCTTCGACGGCGATCTCGAGCCCGCGACGTTTGCCGATCGCGTGACGAGCATCCGCGAGGAAACCGGGGGCGACGTCGACCGCGAGACGGCCGTCGAGACGCTGGCGTTGGCCCTCGGCGAGTGGTGTAACGCCGACGTCGACGGCGACGAATCGACGTGGCGCGAAGCCGAACTCGAGGGCGCGCGAGAGCTGGCCGATCGAAAGTTCGGTGCGGATGCATGGGTTCGAGAGCGAGAGGTGCTCGAGGCGGGCGAACGGCGGGAGGTATAGGCTCCGCTCTCTGTCGACAGCGACGAAAACGAGAACGAACTGCGAATTTCCCACGACCTGAAACGGATCCGGTGAGTCGACGTTCGGCCGCAGATCGGCGGTCCGTACGCGGTTAGTCCGTGCGTGATTGGTTCGTGCGCGATTCGTCGTGCGGCCGGCCGTCCGTCAGTTCGAGTGTGCTCGCGCCCGTCGTATCGCCGACCGGCAGGCCGGTACGGCCGGTCTCAGTTGATGATCGCCTTCCAGCTCCAGCCCGCGAGGATGATCAAGACGACCGCGAGGGCGAAGAAGACGCCCCACTGTTGGGTCTCGGTCTCCGCGATCGGCGCGAAGACGTCCATGACGCCGGTAAACTGCATCGCGGCGATGACGACCAGTAGCATCGTCAGGATCGAAACGACGGCGATCCCGATCCAGTTGCGAGCCATCCACTGTCCCTCGCGTTCGGCTTCGTCCTTCGAGGTCGTGGGTTTCTCTGTCGGCTCTCGATCCGGTTCGGACATATATTACTCTTGAAGAGACTCCCGGGAAACGGTTCCACCTGCAGACTCCGGGTGGGGATGTCGGCGTCCGTTCGACGGTATTCGTCGCGTTGACGGGCGCGAGAGCGAGAGCGCCGGGCTACGACGACCCGCGGACGCCACCCCGTCGCCGACGCATCGTCCCCCGAACGAACGGCGTCGCTGGAAAGATCCCGAACGCCAGCCGATCGATCTCGTCGACGACGAACGACTCGTGGCCGACGAACCGCGGAATCGTCTCGCGCGTGAGCTGACAGCCCCCGGCCGCACGCTTCCAGACGGGATTCAACAGCTCCTGTCCCGTCCCGCGCCAGCCGTCGGCGTGAACGTGCTCGAGAAAGCGAAACTCGCCGCCGGGTTTCAGGACGCGGGCGACTTCGTCGAGCGCGGCGTCGGGGTCCTGTATCGTACAGAAGACGATGCTACTGATGACGACGTCGAAGCTGTCGTCGGGGTAGGGCAGCGACTCGGCGCGGGCGGCCCGAAGATCGACCGGAAGGCCGACCTCGCGGGCTCGGTTGGCCGCCCGCTTGCGCATGTTCGGATCCGGTTCGATCGCGTGGTACTCGAGGTCGTCGGCCATCTCGCCGGCGACGAACGGGAACATCTCTCCGGTGCCACAGCCGAGGTCGAGGACGCGCCCGGAGAGGTCGTCGGCGAGGTACTCTCGGTGGGGGGCGAGAACGAACGATTGCGGCGCCAGTTCGTACAGCGCGGCGAACAACGGATGGTCGATCTCCCCATCGCAGTCGCCGCCGTAGTCGTGATCGCGGGCCCGGCTGCTCGACCCCGTCGATCGCGTACTCGAGTCCGACATACGCTCGAGACGACGACGGGGCGACTCAAACGCGTTGTCCCTTCGCCGGACTCGAGCCCCGGTGACCTCAGCGGATCGTGTCCGGAATGCGGTCGATGACGTCCGTCGCGACGACCCCCGGCCCGTACTCGGCCGTCGCCAGCTCGCCGGTCTTACCGAGGATCCACGCGCCCAGCTCCGCGGCGTCGGCGCGGTCCATCCCCTGTCCGAGCAGCGAGGCCGTGATGCCGGCCAGCGTATCGCCCGTTCCGGCGACCGTCAGTGCCGGCGTTCCCGTCTCGTTTTGCAGCCGATCGCCGCCGGCGACGATCTCGTCGGTGCCGCCGGTCAGGACGAGCACCGCATTCGTCTCCTGAGAGAACGCCTCGAGGCTGCCGTAGGCGTCTTCGATCGGATCGACCTCCCTGCTACTCGGCGTGAGCACCGCGTTTGAGAGGTCGGCCTCGAGCGCCGGCTCGATCGCGAGGGCGTCGACGACGATCGGAACGTCGACCCGGTCGATCGCCTCGCTGATGGCGGCGCCGTCGGCGTCGACGAGACCGGGGCCGATCACGAGCGCGTCGGCCCATTCGCTCATCTCGTGTGTCCGTTCGACTGCACTCTCCTCGAACTGCTCGCCCGCGTAGCGGTCGACGAGCAGGTTCGGATCGTGACTCGCGACGACCTCGTAGATCGGGTCGGGAACGAACGCCCGGACGTGGTCCGAGCCGGTTCGCAGCGCCGCGCGGCCGGCGAGTGCGGGTTGGTTCGGGTACTCGATCGCGCCGGCGACGATGCCGACGCGGCCGTTGTCACTGTCGCCCTCGTCGGAGACGTTCGAGAGCGTTCGCTGAAGGCGGGCCATACGTCACTTGCAAACCGGCGAGGGGTAGGCGTTCGGCAGGCGTGTTCCTGTCGCCGTCACCCGGTCGTCGCCGCCCTCACTCGAGGACGGCCTCGAGTTCGTTCAGTACGTCCCCCGGGACCTCGACGTGTGGCGCGTGGCCCGTGTTGTCGAAGACGACTTCTTCGAACTCGCCGCCCGCGTCGGCGTACTCCTCCAGAACGACGCGGGTCTGGTCGACCATCGGCTGCGGGGGAAAGACGTCTTCGCCGGGCCAGTCGGGGACCTGCCCCATCCGGCCGAGCGTCCCGATGTCGAAGACGGACTCGTTGGAGACGATCTGGTCCGAGTCGCCGCGGATCCACAACACCGGCGGCTTGGCGTCGGGGTCGATCTCGGTGATCGTCTCGAGCGAGCAGTACTTCGGCGAGATGGCGTTGTTGACGCCGTGCTCGCCTGGCGCGACGCCGGGCCAGTTCTCGCTCGGCGTCGAGTCGCCGGGGTAGTGCTCGTCGCCGGTCGCGGTGTCGAGCATCCCCGTCAGGTACGACTCCTCGCGCTCCTCGTCGAAGACGTGGCTCGGATCGACGTAGAACGTCCGCAGGATCTTCCGCGGCGAGGACTCGCCGCCCTCGCCCCGGTCGCGGTCGGCGAGGCCCGCGACGAACTCGTCGTTGCCGAGCCCGCCGCCCGAGCCCGCGTAGTCGTCGAAACACGGCGTCCCGTCCGTGTCTTTCGTCCCGCCGAAGCCGTACGGCGAGAGCGGGTTGAGCAGGACGAGATTCTCGACCGAATCGGGGTCGTCGATCGTGTACCGCATCGCCGCCCCGCCGCCGTTCGACCAGCCGACCAGCGTGACCGGCTCCTCGAGGTCGAGCGCCGAGAACAGCGCTCGAAGATCCGCCGCGAAATCGCCGAGGCCGTTCGTCGCGTCGATCGGCTTCGTCTCCGAGTCGCCGTAGCCCCGCAAATCCGGTGCGATCGCACGATACCGATCGGGGAGTTCGACCATGATGTCCTCGAAGAATCGAGCGGAGGAGACGTTCCCGTGAACGAAGACGACGGTGTCTACAGTTTCGGTTCCGTCGCCGCCTCCGGACTCGAGATAGTGCGTCTCGAGCCGGGACGTGTCGACGGTCCGCGAGCGAACTCCGGGTAGTGTGTCGTCTCGTGTTCGAGACATGATCGTCGGTACCATCTGCTCCGGCATAACGTTCCGTCCTGATCGTGCGTTGAGAGCACCCCACTCCGACCGCTGGGGCACCCAGGCCCGCCTCGACCAACCGCCGCTCCCGCCGAGTCGAGCCAGTTTTCCGTCACTCCTCGAGCGCCTCGAGCAGCTCCACGAGCTCCGCCTCCGTCGCGTTCCCGTCCCTGATCGCCTCCCGCGGCGACCGCGGGCGCGGCCGCGACTCGACGGTCTCGATAGCCGATACCGGATTCAGCCCGCGGTCGCGTACCAGCCACGCGGCCGCGACGACGCCCGTCCGACCGAGCCCCGCGTTGCAGTGGAGCGCGACTCGATTTCCGTCGGCCGTCTGTCTCGCGACGTAGTCGACGGCACGCTCGAGTCGATCCGCGTCCGGAAGCTGACGGTCGCGGATCGGAACGTGAACGGTTTCGAACGCGTCGTCGTAGGCGGTAGGGAGTCGCCACCGAGAGGCTTCGTTCTCCGAAAGCAAACAACAGACGGCGGTGATCTCTCGCGCGACGAGCCGATCGGTCCACGTCTGAACGTCGGCGCCGAAGTGACCGGGACGACAGGCGCCGAACACGGGGCCGTCGTCAATCGGCCCGAGGTTCGCAACGTCCACCGGTCACCGACCTCCGTCCCTGGAAAACTGCCGAGCGGGGTCGTCGGATCGTATTTCGACAGTCATTGACACCCACAAACGGACGCACGGTACTTGAATGCTCCCGCCCTCGCGGTCGGTTCGGGACAACCGACTCGCTGGGAAGCCGGGTGCGTCCCGGCGTGAAATCGGGAGCCGGAACTTACAATCGCTCGATAATGGCTTCGGTGACGTCCTCGGTCGACGCGTCGCCGCCCAGATCGGGCGTTCGCGGCCCGTTCTCGAGCGTCTCTTCGACGGCCGCGTTGACGGCCGCGCCCGCCTCGTCGTAGCCGAGGTGCTCGAGCATCATGGCCGCGGAGATGACCGTCGCGGCCGGGTTGGCGACGCCCTCGCCGGCGATGTCGGGCGCGGTGCCGTGGACGGGCTCGAACAGCGCGCGCTCGGGGCCGACGTTGGCGCTGGGCAGGAGGCCGAGGCCGCCGACGAGACCGGCGGCGAGGTCCGAGAGCACGTCGCCCGCGAGGTTCGGACAGACGACGACGTCGAACTGTTCGGGGTCGAGACAGACCCTGTCTCTTATACACATCTCTGAGCGGGCTGGCAAGGCAGACCGTAGCTTATCTCGTATGCCGTATTCTGCTTGAAAAAAAAAAATTGGCGCGGGAGCTTGCATGC
>NZ_AOHZ01000076.1 GCF_000337215.1 Natronolimnohabitans innermongolicus JCM 12255
CCTCGCGCCATCAGAGATGTGTATAAGAGACAGATCGAGAACCCGTCGTGTTCGTCCGTCTCTGAGACGTAGTCGCAGGCGAACTCGGCGAGGTCCCTCGAGGCGGACTCCGTGACGACGCGCGTCAGCGTCGAGACGTCGTCGGTGAGTCGGTCCTCGTGACCCGCGTAGACGCCCTCGGTGTTCTCTCGCAGGAAGACCAGGTCCGTCTCGGGACGGACGGCGTCGATACCCGGATACGCTTTGGCGGGCCGGATGTTGACGAACGAGTCGACCGCCTCGCGAAGCGGGAGGATGACGTCCGCGGCGGTTTCGCCGGCCGCGCCGAACAGAGTCGCGTCGGCCGACGCGGCGAGGTCGTACGTTTCCTGCGGAAGCGCCTCGCCCGTCTCTGCCTGTACCGCGTCACCCGCGTCCGCTTCGACGAACTCGAAGTCGATCTCGAGGGCCTCGAGAACGTCGACGGCGGCTGGCGTGACTTCCTGCCCGATTCCGTCGCCCGGAATGACGGCGATTTCGTGAGTCATGCCAGATAGTCGCGTGCCGCCCGAAAAGAGGGTATCGATACCGGCGTCCAGGGTCGGCGCCGAGTCGCCGACCGACAGCGCGTTGGACGCCGCTCACTCGAGGTCCGTCGCAGCAAAGCGTCGGTAGCCGACGGCGAGTGGAATCGCGATCCAGGCCGCGAACGTCACGGCGGAGAACCACGGCTGGAGGTAAAACGGAAGCCCCCCGTCGACGCGCGATTCGACGCGGAGCTCTTCCGGCCCCGCTTCGGCGAACGGAACGTCCTCGAGACCGAGCTGGACCATCGGCCAGACGTAGCTGTCCGTCACCTGATCGACGGCGAGACGATAGCTCTCGAGGGGGTTCGCCTGGTACAGCGCGAAGTACCAGGCGTCGGCCTCGAGTCCGGGTCGGGAGCCGTGTACGAGGTAGTAGATGCCGACAGCGACTGCTTCCCACAGCACCAGCAAGAAGATGAAGACGCCGACAGTCCACGCGAGGGCGGTCCCGCGCGAGGCTGTGGCCGCGGAGATGCCGACGGCGAGCGCCGTAAACGTCACGCCGAGTGCGATCGTGAGCCCGGCGACCTGTGCGAGTTCCGCGACGGCGACCTCGCCGACGAGGGGCACAGCGAGGACGGTCACGACGAGAAATCCGAACAGAATCGTCGCGGCGACGACGAGACTTCGACCGACGACTTTGCCGGTGACCACGTCAGTCCGAGAGAACGGGTAACTCAGGAGGACGCGCAGGCTACCGGACTGGCGCTCCCCGACGACGGCCATATAGCCCGCGATCAGCGCGATCAGGGGAACGAAGAAAATCACGAACTGCCCCATTCCGGACAGAATTTCGGTCATCGAGCCCTCGTCCGTGTCGCCGGAGACGTAGCCGACGAGCAGGAAGAACGCGAGGAGACCGACGAACGCAGCGGTGATCGCCCAGAGGAGTTTCGACCGGACGACGTCCTCGAAATCCTTGCGCGCGACGTCTCGCCACGTCACCGTCATCGAAACACCCTCGAGAGCCGACCGCCGCGTTCGTCTGCGTCGGCGTCGTCCTCGCGAACGACGTCGATCTCCCCATCGGTGTAGGCCGCGAAGACGTCCTCGAGCGCGACGGACGACGCGTCGATGTCGAGGATTTCGACATCCGCGTCCAGCAGGCGCCCGATGGCGAGGGCCTTCGCGCGCGGATCCGTACAGGCCACGACGAGCCGGCCGTCCTCGTACGCGACGTCGGCGACGCCGTCGACGGTCGAGAGGTCCGCCGCGTCGGGTTCGTCGGGGACCCGAAGGTAGAGCTCCGCGCGTGCGCCGATGGCCTCGCGGAGCCCGTCGATCGTATCGACGGTGATGAGTTCGCCGTCGTTGAGGATCGCGACGCGATCACAGACCGCCTCGACCTGTCCGAGGTCGTGACTCGAGAAGAAGACAGTCGTTCCCGACTCCGCTTCCGACCGGACGAGTTCCCGCATGGTCCGGATGCCGTTGGGATCGAGCCCCGAGGCGGGCTCGTCGAGGATGAGCAGCTCCGGATCGCCGGCCAGCGCCATCGCGAGCGCGAGGCGCTGTGTCATCCCTTTGGAGTAGCCGCCGACCGGTCGTTCGGCGTCTTCGACCGACAGTCCGACGCGCTCGAGCAGTTCCGCTGGCGTTTCCTCGCCGTCGGCCCAGTCGATGGCGAGCTCGAGGTGGCGCCGACCGGTCAGGCGGTCGTAGAGGTCGATCCCCTCCGCGAGGACGCCGATTCGACTGCGAATGACCTCGCTATCCGCGCGGGCGTCCAGCCCCAGCACCGACGCGCTCCCCGCCGTTGGGCGCATGAAGTCGAGCAACAGGTTGATCGTCGTCGACTTTCCCGCCCCGTTCGGCCCCAGAAACCCGAACACCTCTCCCTCTTCGACGACGAGATCCAGCCCTTCGAGTGCGACCTCGTCGCCGAAGCGTTTCGTCAGAGACGTTGCATCTATCGCTGACATGTCCCCGACTGTCTATCGGGAAGGTATTAAATGAACGGCACGTCTCGGGTGCGCCTCTCGGAGAACCGACTACGCGAGGCGTTACGGACGGTTTTCCGATGGACGTATCGTCGCGGCCTCGAGTCGGACGGTCGGGAATCGAGGTCGTTGGAGAGCGTCGGCAGAAACCGACGGCGCCCTTACGCGTATCCGAGACCGCTCGAGAGTCCCACCGCCTCGGCGATCGCGCGCCGCTTGAGCAGGACGAACCCGACCGCGACCAGCGCGAATCCGCCGACCGTCAGCGCGCTGATCTCCTCGCCGAGCAGGACGACGCCGGCGACCGTCGCCACCACGGGCACCAGGTACCCGATCAGTGCCGCCTCGAACGCGCCGTAGCTCTCGAGGATCGAGAAGTAGATCACGAAGGCGACGGCAGTCGCGAAGATGCCGAGGTAGAGCAACGCGCCGAGCGACGCCGCGTCGAGTACGTCCGCGCTCGGAAACTCGCCGACGCCGAGGCTCACGACGTGGAGGACGACGGCGCCGACGAGCATCGACCAGCCGACCAGCGGGAGCTGTGGCAGCGTCGGCCCGGCGCGCTGGATCAGGACGCCGCCGAGCGCGACGCTACAGACCTGGCCGACGATGAGCAGCCGCGCGGCCGTATCGCCCGCCAGTAGATTGCCGGGGTCGGGCTGGACGATCAACCCGACGCCCAGGAAGCCGATCGCGGCGCCGGCAGCGCCGACACCGGAGAGGCGTTCGCCAAGCAGCGGGATCGCCCACAGCGCGGTCACGATCGGCACGAGCCCCTGCAGGATCGCGGCGACGCCGCTCGGGACGGTCTGCTGGCCGAGAAAGAGCAGGCCGTTGCCCGCGACGAGGAAGATGCCGCCGCCGCCGATCGCCGCCAGATCGTTCCGCGCGGTCGGTCGCCAGTCCTCGACGCGGAAGGCGGCCGCGGCGAGCAACAGCACCGCCGCGATATCGTACCGCGCAGCGGCGAACAACAGCGGCGGGAGCGACTCGAGACCGACCGAGATCGCCGGGAAGGAAAGTCCCCAGAGAACGGCCAGCGACAGGAACAACGCGACATCTGCGTTCCGAGACACACGTTGTCTTTCGTCGGTCAGCCAAAATCGATACCGGTGGGTGTCTCGTTCTGCCGGTTCTCATACTGTCGGACAGCAGTCAGTGCAACGTGGGTCGCGAATTCGCGACCGATCGTCAACTCGTGCTGTCCGACAGTATCACGCGAACAGGATCACCCGGTGGGTGTCTCGACGCCGTCGCTCGAGCAGGTGTGATACGGATTGCTGTCCCGATGTCCCGGCGCAACCGCCGCCCGGGTCGCGGGTGCGCCGGACCTGACCGACAGTAACCCGTATGAGTCACAGCAAAAATGAAACCGTGTGCGGTCGCGGTAGTCGTACTCGAGTCGAATCGGGTCGAATCAATGACTCGAGCGACCGCCGCGGTCGGCGGTCGGCGGTCGAGACTCGTTATTCGGCGTCCGGAATCGCCGCGTCGGCGACGTACGGCAGCTCTTCGGCCTTTTCGCGGACCGCGCCGGCGTTGGACTTCATCAGCGCGGTCGTGTCCCAGACGCCGTCGACCAGGGCCTTGCGCTGAGCGTCGTCGACGGTGACGTCGACCGTCATCCCGCCGTAGGTGACGGTCTCGGCTTCGACGTCGACGTCGATCTTGCCGTCGGGGTTGTCGTCGACCCAGTCCTGCAGGTCCTGGATCGTCTCGCTGTCGGCCGTGACGGTCGGAATACCGAGAGCCAGACAGTTGCCCGCGAAGATCTCGGCAAAGCTCTCGCCGATGATCGCGTCGATCCCCCAGCGCATCAGCGACTGAGGTGCGTGCTCGCGCGAGGAGCCACAGCCGAAGTTGCTGTTGACGACGAGTACCGACGAATCCTGGTACCGATCCTCGTTGAACGGGTGGTCTTTCTGGTTGTCGTCCTCGTCGAAGCGCACGTCGAAGAACGCGAACTCACCGAGGCCGTCGAAGGTCACGACCTTCATGAACCGCGCCGGGATGATCTGGTCGGTGTCGATGTCGTTGCCCCGGATGGGGACGCCCGAACCGGAGACGTAGTCGACTTCCGGAATCTCGACGTCGTCGCCGTCGTCGGTCATACGGTGGTCACCTCCTTCAGGTCGCGCACGTCAGTTACCGTCCCGTTGATCGCCGCCGCGGCGACCATCTGCGGGTTCATCAGGACGGTGCGGCCGTCCTTGCTTCCCTGTCGGCCGATGAAGTTCCGGTTCGAGGAGGAGGCACACGCCTCGTCGCCCTCGAGTTGGTCCTCGTTCATCCCCAGACACATCGAACAGCCGGCGTTTCGCCACTCGAAGCCGGCTTCCTCGAACGTGTCCTTGAGTCCCTCCTTCTCGGCGGTTTCCTGAACGCGCTGACTGCCGGGGACGACCAGCGCGCGGACGTCGTCGTCGACCTGTCGGCCGTCGATGATCTCGGCTGCGCGGCGCAGGTCGGGCAGACGGGCGTTCGTACAGGAGCCGAGGAAGGCGACGTCGATCTCGTAGCCCTCCATGGTCTCGCCGGGCTCGACGCGCATGTGCTCCTGGGCGCGTCGGGCCGTGTCCTGCTTGTCCGCCGGCAGATCTTCCGGCGCCGGAATCGGGTCGGTGATGCCGACGCCCTGTCCGGGCGTGGTGCCCCAGGTGACGACCGGCTCGAGTTCGTCGGCGTCGATCCGAACGACGTCGTCGTACTCTGCGTCCTCGTCGGAGCGAATCGACTCCCAGTACGGTTTGAGCTCCTCGAACTTCTCGGGGTTCTCCTGGAAGTAATCCGTCTCTTCGAGCCACTCGTAGGTGGTCTCGTCGGGGTTGACGTAGCCCGCGCGGGCGCCGCCCTCGATCGACATGTTACAGATCGACATCCGACCTTCCATGCCCAGGTCCTCGATAGCGGAGCCGGCGTACTCGTAGACGTAGCCGACGCCACCCTCGGTGCCGAGTCGACGGATGATCTCGAGGATGATGTCCTTGGCCTCGACGCCCTCGTCGAGTTCGCCGTCGATCTGGATCTTGCGGACCTTCTGTTTCTCCATGGCGACGGTGCCCGTCGCGAGCACGTCCCGGATCTGGCTGGTGCCGATCCCGAACGCGAGCGCACCGAAGGCGCCGTGGGTCGAGGTGTGGGAGTCGCCACAGACGATCGTCTTGCCGGGCTGGGTGAGCCCCTGCTCCGGGCCGATGACGTGGACGATTCCCTGGTCGCCCGTCGTCGGGTCGGAGAACTCGATACCCGCTTCGCGGACGTTCTCCTCGAGTTCGGCCATCATCGTCTCGGCGGCCTCGTTCTCGTAGGGCCGATCTCGGTTCGCCGTCGGGACGATGTGATCGACCGTCGCGTGCGTTAGTTCGGGGTAGGCGACCTCGAGGTCGCGCTCGCGGAGCATCCCGAACGCCTGCGGGCTCGTCACCTCGTGGATGAGATGAAGGCCGATGAACAGCTGATCCTGTCCCGTCGGCAGCGTCGTTACCTTGTGTCGATCCCAGACCTTGTCGTACAGTGTGCCTTCGCTCATTCCTCGTCCTCTACAGGGTGTGTGACGCGGCCGCGCTCGAAGACGCGGTTCGCGTCGTCGGCGTCGTGTGGCGGCGTGTGATCGACGTCCGCCATCGTCTCAGTTCCGTTAGCTGTGCTCGCGGTTGCATCCGTCGCAGCCCGGGTGTCGTCGTCGGGACGCCGCTCGCCGCCGTCGGCGACGACCGTCGGGCCGCGGCTGAACAGCCGACCAGCCGTCTCCCCGCTGTAGGGGTTGGTGTGGCTGACGTCGGCCATCGTCTCTGTCTCGGTCGTCGGCTCGTTCTCTGTCATCGTGCTAGTGGTCGTGCGCTCAGTCGTCGGCCTGGACCTGCACGGACTCCTCGTCGGCCGACGCGTCCGCCTCGGCCCACGAGAACAGTCCGCGCAGTCGTTCGCCGACCTGTTCGATCTCGTGGTTCTTCTCGGCCTGTCGAAGCTGCGTGTAGCTCGGGCGGCCGGCCTGGTTCTCGAGGATCCACTCGCGAGTGAACTCGCCGTTCTGGATCTCCTCGAGGGTCTCTTCCATGTTCTCGCGAACGTTCTCGTCGACGATGCGGTCGCCACGGGAGAGACCGCCGTACTCGGCGGTGTCGGAGACGGAGTCCCACCTGTCTCTTATACAC
>NZ_AOHZ01000077.1 GCF_000337215.1 Natronolimnohabitans innermongolicus JCM 12255
TTGACCAGCGAGGTGACGCCGCCACAGAGGACGGCCTGCTCGCCGAAGAGGTCCGATTCGACCTCTTCCTGGAACGTCGTCTCGATGACGCCGGCGCGGGTACAGCCGATCCCCTTCGCGTACGCGAGGGCGCGCCCCTCGGCGTCGCCCGTCGTGTCCTGATAGATCGCCAGCAGACCGGGCGTCCCTTCGTCGTTCTCGTAGTTACGGCGGACGAGGTGGCCCGGACTCTTCGGGGCGACCATCGTCACGTCGACGTCCTCGGGCGGCTGGATCTGGTTGTAGTGGATGTTCAGCCCGTGGGCGAACTGCAGCGTGTCGCCGGCCTCGAGGTTGGGCTCGATGGCGTTCTCGTAGACGTCGGCCTGGACGGTGTCGGGAACGAGCACGGAGACGTAACTCGCCTGCGAGACCGCTTCGGCGGGCGTCTCGACGGTCAGTCCGTCGGCTTCGGCGGCCGAGCGCGAGGACGAGCTCTCGCGGAGGCCGACGACCACGTCGACCCCGCTCTCGTGGAGGTTCAGCGCGTGGGCGTGGCCCTGGCTCCCGTACCCGAGGACGGCCACGGTGTCGTCGTCGAGCGTCGATACGTCTGCATCATCGTCGTAGTAGATGTCGGTGGTGAATTCGTCAGTCATCGTCTGCTGGATACTCCTGTTGGGTCTTCGTCTGTTCGGTTGCCGATTCGGTTGCGCTGAGCGCCGCCGCCGTCTCCTCAGTGCCGCGGGCGAGTGCCGTCGTCCCAGTTCGGGAAATCTCGCGAACGCCGAACTGGCCGAAGGTCTCGATCGCGGCCTCAATCTTCTGGCGGGCGCCCGTGATCTCGAAGGTCGCCGTCTCCGGGCTCGAGTCGACGGTCGTCGCGTCGTACATGTCCGCGACGGCGTTGACCTGCGCGGGGTCGTCGGCGTCGACTTTGATCAACGCCAGCTCCCGCTGCATCGCGTCGGGCTCGAGTTCGCGAACCGAGATCACCGGCACCAGCTTCCGTAGCTGCTTTTTGATCTGATCGATGCCGGGATCGGGCTCCTCGACGACGACGGTGATCCGCGCACGGTCGTCGTTTGTCGTGGGACCGACGGTCAGGCTTTCGATGTTGAACTGCCGCCTCGAGAACAGCCCCGAGACGTCCGACAGCACGCCGGGCTCGTGCTCGACGAGCGCCGAGATGACGGTCCGGCGCGGCTCGTGGGTCGCTTCGACCTCGGGATCGATGCGAATACCCTGCTCGTTCCGGCGGCCCGCGGGCGTCGGTCGCTCCTCGGGCGCCGGGCCCTCTAATCCGCGCCTCATAGCTGATCCTCCGTCAGTGCGAACTGACCGTTGTCGCCGCCGCTTGGCACCATCGGGTAGACGTTCGCCTGCGGGTCGATATGGACGTCGATCACCGACGGACCGTCGTAGGCGAGTGCCTCGTCGATCGTGTCGGCAACCTCGTCGTAGTCGTCGATGCGGAAGCCGGCCGCGCCGAAGGCCTCGGCGAGCTTGTCGAACTCCGGCATCCAGCCGTAGTCCGACGCCGAATGACGCCCTTCGAAGAAGGCGTCCTGCCACTGGCGGACCATCCCGATGTACTCGTTGTTGAGCACCGCGACGGTGATATCCAGGTTCTCGCGGACGGCCACCGAAAGCTCCTGTAGCGTCATCAGGAACGAGCCGTCGCCGTCGAAACAGACGACGTCCTGGTCGTCGTCGGCGGCGAGTCGCGCGCCGATCGCGGCCGGGAGTCCGTACCCCATCGTTCCGAGGCCGTGACTCGAGACCCACGTTCGCGGTTCGGTGTAGGTCCAGTACTGACAGGCCCACATCTGGTGTTGACCGACGCCGGTCGTCACGATCGTGTCGTCGTCGGTGGCCTCGTCTAGGGCCTCGACGACGAACTGCGGCTGTAGCGGCTCGTCTTCTGGCGCGTCGTAGGCCATCGAGTAGTCGGATTTCCACTGCTGGCACTGTGCGCGCCACTTTTTGGCCTGCGGCGAGTTCTCGATGGCCTCCTGTAGTTGCTGGACGACGGTTTCGGCGTCGCCGATCAGCGGATAGTCGGCGTGGATGTTCTTGCTGATCTCGGCGGGGTCGATATCGACGTGGATGATCTCCGCGTCCGGCGCGAACGTCTCGATGCCGCCGGTGAGTCGGTCGTCGAACCGGGTGCCGACGGCGATCATCGTGTCGCAGTGGGTGATCGCCATGTTGGCGTAGCCGGTGCCGTGCATGCCCGCCATCTCCATCGAGAGCTCGTGGTCCTCGGGGAACGAGCCGATGCCGGGCATCGTTGTGATGACCGGAATCTCGTGCTCGATGGCGAACTCGCGGCAGGCCTCGCTGGCCTCGCCTTTGATGACGCCGCCGCCGAGCAGCATCGCCGGGCGCTCGGACGTCTCGATCCGTTCGGCCGCGGCTTCGACGATTTCCTCGTCGGCGCGCTCTTGCACCTCGTAGGTGTCGGGCACCGTCGGCTCGTCGGGTTCGCGGTCGGTCTCGGACTTAGTGACGTCTTTCGGGAGGTCGACCAGCGTCGGTCCGGGACGTCCCTCGCGGGCGAGCGCGAACGCCTCGCTGACGTCCGTCCCGACTCGGTCGGGATCGCTCGCGAAGGTGTTGTCCTTCGTGACCGGGGTCGTGACGCCCGTCGTGTCCGTCTCCTGGAAGGCGTCGTTCCCGACGAACGCCGTCGGGACCTGTCCCGTCAGCGCGATCATCGGATCCGAATCCATGTCGGCGTCGGCGATGCCCGTAACGAGGTTGGTCGCGCCGGGACCCGAGGTTGCCAGACAGACGCCCGGTTCGCCCGAGACGACGCCGTAAGCGTCGGCCGCGTGGGATGCGCCCTGTTCGTGGGCCATCGTCACGTGGTAGATCTCGGAGTCGTACAGGGCATCGTAGACGGGCATGATCGCCCCGCCCTGGACGCCGAAGGCGTACTCGACGCCCGCGTTCTCTAGGGCGCGGACGACGGATTCGGCGCCGGTGGTGACCGGCGTCGGCTCCGACTCGCCGTCAGCGTCGGCGTCGCCGTCGACTTCCTGTGCCGCGTCCGGCGCTGCGCTGTCGGTGATCTGTTCGTCGTGCTGTTCGTCCGTGTCGGCTGGTGTGACCTTTGCTGCGCGTTCGCTCATCGATTACCTCCCGCTGCGTAGCGGTGCGTTGCTGTCGCCGTGACTGTCGGTGCTGCTGTCATCTGTTGGCTGTGGGGTCGCTGTGAAAACGCTGCGACGAATTCGAGACGGTGGCTGTGACTAGAGACGGGGCGTAGGCGCCCCTACAATACGAATCGAAGCGTACGCGGCGCTGGCGTCCGTCCGAAGACGTGTCGGCAGCGTCGCGCGAACCGTCATTATCGTTTTCGTAGGACGCTCGAGCGACATAACCCTTGCGAGTCTCAGGACGCGTGCAAGCGTTACCGGAGTGTGCACTCGAGCGCGACAGCAGGGGCTCGCGAACGGTGGCAAACGAGGAGGACATTCCTCAGACGCGCACCTCCTCTTCCGATTCGGACTGACGGTCGACGTCAGCCTCCTCGGCGAAGCGCTCCAGGTCGTCGACCGTGACGCGGCGCTTCTCGGCCCCGAAGTCTTTGACGCGGCGCGTGACCGCACGTACCTGCTCGTCGGTCGGCTCGAAGCCGAGTTCGTGCAGGCGTTCGCGGACCGAGTGTGTCCCGGTGTGTTTGCCCAGGATCAGGCGGCGTTCGGCGCCGACCATCTCCGGGGTCATCACGCCGGGTTCGAAGGTGTCGGAGTTCTCGATGACGCCGGCGGCGTGAATGCCGCTCTCGTGGGAGAAGGCGTTGTCGCCGACGACGGGCTTGTTGCCCGGCGTTCCCATCCCGCTTTTCTCCTCGACGACGTTCGAGAGCTCGATGATTCGCGTCGTGTCGATCCCGGTGTCGGTCTGGTAGAGCGACTCGACGGCCATCACGAACTCCTCGTAGGCGGCGTTGCCGGCTCGCTCGCCGATGGAGTTGACCGAAACCTGCGCCTGGTCGGCACCGGCTTCGATACCGGCCAGCGCGTTGGCGGTGGCCAGCCCGAAGTCGTCGTGAGTGTGGACGTCGACCCGCGCGTCGGTGTGGGCACAGACCTTCTCGATCATGGCCCGGAACCGGGTCGGGGTGGCGACACCGCAGGTGTCGGGGATGTTGATCCAATCGGCGCCGGCCTCGGTGACCGCTTCGATCACGTCGATCAGATACTGCTCGTCGGTTCGCGTCGCGTCCATCGGCGAGAACATGCAGGTAGTTCCCGTCTCGACGACGCGTTCGACCGATTCGACTGCGCGCTGTACGACTTCCTCTCTCGTCGCGTGCATCGAGTCCTCGATCTGGACGTCGCTGGTGCTGACGAACGTGTGCACCATTTCGACGCCCGAATCGAGGGCGGCTTCGATGTCCGCATCGACGACGCGGGCTAACCCGCAGGTCGTGGTCTGCGTCGATGACGCGATATCACGAACGGCCTCGAACTCCGCGTCCGAGTTGACCGGGAACCCCGCTTCGATGACGTGGGTGCCCATGTCGTCCAGAATGGACGCGATCTGCCGTTTATCGTCGTAAGAGAACGACGTTCCGGGCGATTGCTCGCCGTCACGGAGCGTCGTATCGAAGACACGTGCTGACTCTATTTCGTCAGTGGAATCTAACGTGCCCTGGAAGAACTCGACCCCCCTGACTGGTGTCAGAGGACGGGTTGTCTTGTGAAGACATTGTATCTGAATCCGACGTGCGACGACATATATAAACCTGGCGCTGTCGCGGGGGTCTTCCAGTATGTCACCATGATACACGCACTCGAGTGCCCGGCAAAACCGCCAGCAATCAACGACCTAATACACTCCTTATTACCTAATATCATATCTGTCTCGCGGTACGACCCGGTCCGTCAGCGCTCGAGTCACCCCGAATTTTCCGCCTGTCGGACAGCGTGGTCTCTGGCGCGCAGTGGGGTGGACGTTCAGGCGGGGGCTGTGGCAGAACACGATGGAAATACTGCGATTGTAGTTTTATTCCCCTTCGTTCCCTGGTTTTTAATATACCGTGCAGAACGCGAACTAGTTGATGACTGTCTGCTTGAGCCGCCCGACGAGGTTCTTCGCGGCGAGTGATGCGGAGAATGTAAGTCTTTGACGGTCCGTGTTGTAATACAGTTCACCGAGTTCGTCAGCGGACACGAGCGTCGGTTCGACCGTCGGGTCCTGTAGATTCTTGATCCCGTCCGTCAGTAGTCTAATCTGCATCGCACGGATGCGTTCTTCGATTTCCCAGAGCGTATAACAGGTGCGGATGTCGACCGTATCGAACGCGACGATTTCACCGCCGTCGACCGTTTCGTCTAACCGCTGTAACGTCGACCCGGCGGTCGCTTCGCCGTTGAGGAACAGTAGCTCTGGACCGAGTCCACGATACTTTCGAATGTCGGCGGGATGAAACCCGATGACGCCGTACTCGGGCGCGGTGAGGATTTCACCACGAACGAGGCGTGAGCCGAAATGCACGACCACATCGCACTCCTCTTCGACCCGGTCAACGACAGCACCGGGCAATTCGATCCAGGCGCCTTCTGACCGTGGTTCACAGGGAATACGTTTCGCGTCAGTGAGACATTCGACGTCTTCGACAGCACGTTGATAGGCGAGCGGTTCGTCGTGGCCGAAAATCCATCCGAGTTTCCGTTCGGCAAGGACCAGTGCCCACGCATCCCGTCGTCGCAGGAAATCAAGAAACAGTCCCATATCGACGAGACCGAGACAGTCCCTGGTGTTCAGTGCGACTGATTTAGCCGCTGGCTCGAATTCGTCTACGTAACTTACGACCAACGAGACGTCGACTCCTGTTTCAAACTGGAGGTGCTCTATCGCTCGCACTTGCCATTCCTCGAGATGAGAGTCAGTGAGTATTCCGACCGTCAGCGGTTTCGGTGGACCCATGGTGACGTTCTGCCAACGGGAGAGACCTTAAATATATTACACCACCGCCGATTCTCGCGTCCTGCACTGTTCGGTAGTTACACTGGTCGGTCCGGGGGGTCGGACCCTATTCGAGTGCGTCCCGATGCGACTCGTACTCGTCGACGTATCGCGCTTTGCAGGACGGACAGCAGAACGTCTTCACCTCGCCCTCGATCGTCGCCGTGACGCCGCCGTCGTCGATCTGCTTGTCGCAGACGACGCACTCGAGTGAGAACCCCGCCGCCGAGAGGCCGACCACGCGATCCGAACGCGCGAGCAGCGTCACGTCGTACCCCGCCAGGTGTGCGAACTCGACCTCGGACTCGAGCCAGGAGCGGGCGTTCGCGTCCGGGGCCGTAGCGTACACCAGCACGCGGCCGTCCATCCCCTCGTAGATCGCGTCGACGCCCGACAGATCGGCCGCGCTCGCGTAGACCTCGTCGACGGCCTCGGGACGGGCCTCGAGTTCGACCAAAACGGGGACGTCGCCGCGGAGTTTCTCCCGGTCGACGTCGATCGTAAAGCCCTGGATGATTCCCTGCTCCTCGAGGCGCGCGATCCGGTCGGAGACCGCCGGCGGCGTCAGGTCGACCCGGTCGGCGATCTCCGTGTACGAACGGCGGGCGTTCTCGGTGAGCAGTTCGAGAATCTCGAGGTCGGTATCGTCGAGGTCGCGCATTATTCGTACGGCGTGGTTGGGCGACCGGAGACAAGAGTGTACGGAGTCAGCGGATCTGCCGTCCCGCTGTATCGCCACCTCGCAGACTCCGCTGTGCCGGCGCACTCGCGGGGCACGTCGCGACTGCGTCGATTCGCCGGACGGGGGTTCGTTTCGGTCGTCGTCACGGCGCCACTCGACGACGAGCGCCACGAGCGCCGGCGGACGCAAACGCTGTCGGGCAGGCACGCGCGGGTGTCACATCTTTTTGGCTCCGAGGTGGAGTCGCCTCTAGATGACGTCAGACGAGATTACGGACCTCCTCACGGAGGCCTACGTCGACGAACTCGAGACCGTAATGAACTACCTGACCAACGCCATCGTCCTCGACGGCATCCACGCCGAGGAGGTCAAAGAGAGCCTCGAAGACGACATTCAGGAGGAGCTCGATCACGCCCGGATGCTCGGCGAGCGACTGAAGCAACTCGACGAGTCGCCGCCCGGCTCGGAGGGGTTCGAAGCGAGCCAGCACAGCCTTCAGCCGCCCGAAGACACCACCGACGTGCAGTCGGTCATCGAGGGCGTCCTCGAGGCCGAAGACGACGCGATCGAGACCTATCGATCGCTCCACGAGGCCGCATCGGAAGCCAACGACCCCGTGACCGAGGACGTCGCGGTCTCGATCCTCTCGGACGAGGAGGCCCACCACACCGAGTTCCGCGGCTTCCTGAAGGAGTTTCCACAGGACTGAGCGGTGAACGGAACGGAGCGACGCGTCGCGGGGCGTCGGGGCGACGCTCAGCGATCTGGCCGTTCCGACGCCGGCCGAAACGCGCGGACGGTGTCTCGCTTGGTCGACCGGACGTCGATCTCGACGAACCCTCGTTCGGTGAAGATCGCGTTCCAGTCGCGGTGATAGAGCGGGAAGTCGCCGTTGACGTAGCTGACGTTCGACCCGTTCGGTCCCGCGGGATCGGCGTCGCTGGCATCGCCGTCCTCGCTGGCGGTCGCGTTCTCGCTTGGCTCCTCGTTTTCCACGGTGACGAGCAGGTCACTCGTGATCCGCGCCAGCTCGTCGTAGACCCAGTCGACGTCCGGGTGGAGGTGTTGCAGCGTCTCCACCGAGTAGACCGCGTCGAACGCGTCGTCGTCGAACTCGGTGACGACGTCCTCGATCGGGGCGACGTGGAACTCCCCGGCGGTCGCGAGGTCGGGATACGTCTCGGCCATCACGTCGATCGCGTCCTCGTTGAGTTCGATTCCCGTCAGGTCGTCGAACCCGTGCTCGCGGAGGTGCGAAAGGTGTCGCCCCGAACTGCAGCCGAGTTCCAGAACGGACGCGGACCGATCGAGCGACTGCTCGACGATGTCGCGGACGGCCTCGCTCGCCTCGTTCGGTCCGTAGTAGGCGTAGTACTCCGGCGAATACTCCCCGGATCGCTCCGCCCAGTGGCGCCGAACGTCGGTATAATTCACAGTTAGTAGCCGCGGCGCAGCCGTAAAGTCCCTCGGACTCCGCGGTCGACGTCGTCGTCTCGCAGCGTCGCGACCGGTCGCGAGCCGCGACACCTCGAGAGAGGCGAACGTTTTTCTCGTATCGGTTCGACCCACCCCCTATGAGCGAATTCGACCTCGACCTCCGCGCCGTCGAGGAACACATCGACGAGGAACTCGACATCGAGGGCAGCATCGTTCTCGGCGTCCTCGACGGAACGACGCCCGCCGACGAGTGGCTCGAGACGATCTCGAAGGGCAACGTGTTGGTCCTCAACGTCGACGGTAACGTCAACGAACTGGCCTCCGGCTTCGCCCGCGACGTCAAAGAATCCGGCGGAAGTCTCGTCCACTTCCGCGGCTTCCTGCTCGTGACGCCGCCGGGCGTCGACGTGAATACGGAACGACTCTGAGCACCGCTCCGGAAACGGCTTTGCCGAACCTGAGCCGATCGAAAAGACGCCGTCGACGACGTGTCGCCGGCGCGCGCCGCTCTCGGTACAGCAGGCCGTCTCAGTCCGCGGCCTCGAGTTCGTCGTAGTCGAACTGCTCGCCGTACTCCGAGAGCGTCTCGAGTTCGTCCTGTTCTTCCCGCAGCGTCTGCTCTAGGGTGTCTGCGGCGTCGTCCATCCCGAGCTGATCGGCCATCGGAATGAGGTTTCCGTAGGCGGCGATCTCGTAGTGTTCGGACTTCTGGCCGGCGGCGATGTTGAACCGATCGACGGCCTCGTCGCTCGGATCTTTCCCCATGAACTCCTCGTGGGCCTCGATCATCCCCTCGACGACGGGATCCTCCTCGGCTTCGGCCTCGGCGTCCAGCTGGTCGAACACCTGTTCGATGCGGTCGACGTGCGTCTTCGTCTCCTCGCGGTGCTCGGCGAAGCCCGACTGGAGCTCCTCGTTCGAGGACGTCTCCTCGAGTTCCTCGAGGGCGTCGACGAGTCGCTGTTCGGTGTAGTAGGCGTGCTTCAGCCCGGATACGAAGAGGTCTTCGGTTGAATCGATGCTCATGTCTCCGTCCGAGGGAACACTCCTGCGTTCGATAAGCGACGGGCTTGCACTGACGTGTACAGCCGAGCGATACTAGCGGTGCGCGAACGTCACCACGTGGCCGTCCGGATCCCGGACGACGACGCGCTCGTCCGAGACGTGATCGACCTGCCGGACGTCGTCGGAAACGGCCTCGAGGGCCGCCGTCGGCTCGCTGGTCTCGAAGCCGAGGTCGACGTGGACGCCGCCGCGGGCGTCGGCGATGCCGAGGTGGGGCTCCCAGAGCTCGAGCGCCATCGGACCGTTCATGCGGATTCGCTTGCGGTCGTCGCCGACGTCGGCCGTCTCGAAGCCGAGTTGGGTGTAAAACGCCTCCGCGCGGTCGAGGTCCTCGACCTCGAGGACGACCTCGAAGACGCCGTCGATACCCGGTCCCTCGCCGCCCTGTTGTCCGAGTTCGACGCAGTTGCCGTCGGGATCGTACAGGTACAGCGACTTCGCGGGGCCGAACTGGGCCTCCTCGAGGTCGTAGCCGCGGCCGCTCAGGCGGTCCCACCAGTCGTCGTACTCGTCGTCGGGGATCGAGAACGCGTAGTGGGTGTGGAGCCCGCCGCGGGGGACGCCGTCGGGTCGGCGGCACACGAGGTCGGTCTCGCCGGCCGCGAAGACGAGTTCGTCCTCGCGCTCGGCGGTGCAGTCCATCTCCAGCGTCTCCTCGTAGAACGAGCGCGCGTGCTCGAGATACTTGACCTCGAGGGCGAGCCAGGACAGCCCGGTGAGCATGCGATTACGTACGTTCGTCGTGGCTATTGGTTTTGGGATTGCAACACCCTGCAACGGGTGGCCATTTCCGATAGTATGCGCAATTTTTGTCGCTGATGGCCAAAACAACTAATTACTGACTATCTCCACAGGAGAACGATGGACGTAAATCGACGTCACTGCCTCGCAGCGCTCGGTAGTATTTCAACTGCGGCTCTGGCCGGTTGTACCAGTTCGATTCCGGGCGTCGGAAGCGACGACCCGGGAGACGTGGTCGAAGACTACGTCTCGGCACTGGACGACGACGACCGCGAAGCGGCGAACGACCTGATCCATCCCGACGCCGAAGAGGGAGAGATTCCCGAGGATGAGTGGGAATTCATGCAGCAGTTCTTCGACTCGGTCGACGTCGAGATTCTGGACGTCGACGAGGACGACGACGAAGCGACTGTCGAAGCTGAAGTTACGTTCGAATACGACGACGAATCGGAGAGCGACGAAGAGGAGTTCGAACTCCGAACGCACGACGACGAGTGGTTGATCTACGACGACTGAAAATCCACTTCGTCACTGACATCACCCGTTACACACCGGTCAGAACGTCGTTCTGTGGCCAGATATGTGGTGGCGACAGAGGGCCACCGCGGTTATCCGATACTGACAGATGGGAGCTCGTTTTAGCTGGAAATGAGGACGCTAAGCCCCCGTCCTCGAGAAACCGCCGAAGACAGCGAGTAGGCAGGGGTAGTTCACCGCCAGCCGTTATATTCGTCGCGACCGTACGCCCCGATATGACATTCCGCACCGACGAGCGCGCGCCGGAGTTCCGCGAGATCGACCGCTTCGACGGCGGCGTCGGCTGGATCGCCCACCCCGACGAGGCGATGCAGCGAGCGAGCCACGCCCTCGAGATCGCCGGCGAGGTCTGGCTGATCGACCCCGTCGACGCGAACGGTCTCGACGAACTGATCGCACCGCTCGGCGACGTCGCCGGCGTCGTCGTCCTGCTCGATCGGCACACGCGCGACGCGGAGACGCTCGCGAACCGGTACAACGTTCCGGTCTACCTGCCGCGCTCGTTCGAGGGAGTCTCCGAGGAGATCGACGCGCCGGTCGCCCGCTTTACGAACGAACTGTCGGATACCGGCCTCGAGGCGCACACGGTCGTCGACAACCGATTCTGGCGGGAAGTCGCGCTCTACGATCGCGATCGCGGGACGCTCGTCGTCCCCGAGTCGGTCGGGACGGCGGAGTACTTCCGGGCCGGCGACGAGCCGCTCGGCGTGCATCCGATGCGGCGACCGACGCCGCCGCGCGACGAACTGGGTGGCTTCCGTCCCGAGCGAATCCTGGTCGGTCACGGCCCCGGCATTACCGCCGACGCCGCGAACACACTCGAGGAGACGCTCGAGAACGCCCGGCGCGGGATTCCGCGCGTCGTCGCGAGCACGGCCCGGAGCGCGCTGCCGTTTTGAGTTCTGGGCCCCACCGCGGGACGTCACGAATCACGATCACCGGGCACACAACTAATTACGAGCGCCGCGTACGACGGGTGTGGTCTACATCACGCGCGCGCTCGTCGACGTCCTGCTCGATCTGGCTAGCGACGCCGATCCCGACCGCGTGGCGACCGGCGTCTCGATTACGCCCGCAGGCGAACTCGAAGGGGCCGACGAACTGCCTTCGGATGCGCCCGTCTTTACGGATTTCTACCTTCCGGATCCCGGCAATCCAGTCAACGCCGTCTTCGGCGTCGACCTCTCGACGCCCGCCAGGCAGGCACAGGGCCAGTTCGTCTCCCACCCGGTTCGGGAACTCGAGGTGACCAAGCGCGACGACCTCGCGGAGGTCATTTTCGTCGCCGTCCCGCCGTGGGAACTCGACGAGCGCTCGTTCGCCGCATTCGACCGCCGCGGCGAGCGGCGAGCGCTCGAGGTCGTCGACGCGCAGGCGCCGGACCGATCGCTCTCGGACGTCGAGTGGAAGCGCGGACGGTGATCCGACGCGTCGTTCGCGGTGGTTCGGCGCGGGGTCGAATCAACTCGGATCGACTCGGTATCGTCGATTGCGGGAGCGTCGGTAGCTACTCGTAAAAAAGCGATCCGACAGGGGGAGCGACGGGACCGTCGTCGCCGTCACGGATCGTCACCAGCCAATAGCCGTCAACCGCCGGTCGGCGTCGGATCGTCGCCGCTTCCGATTAGGCGGTCGATGATGCTTCGATTCGACTCGCCGCGATCCTCCTCGGAACCGTCCGTCGGCGTCGGGAAGTCAGGGACGTGTGGCATGCATCTCGACCTCCGTGGGAGGCTCGTCCCTCGAGACGGATACGCACACCGCCTGTCGTTGACGGCGGCGTGCTCGTCGGCGGTCTGTCCGCTCGCGGAAGCGACGGCCGGTCGCGTTACTCGAGGTAGCCCAGTCCCCGAAGCTGTTCGGTGATCTCCTCGAACTCGGCCTCGGTGAGTTCGCCTTGCTTCTGGTGCTGGATGACGATGCTGCGAAGCAGGAACCGCGTGAGGTCGCTGGTCGACTGGAAGCTGGTCCCTTCGATCGTCTCCTCGACGCGGTCGGCGAGATCTTTCGGAATCGAAACCGTCGTGTACTCGGTCATACGCGATACTCCGTCGCCGCCCCCAAAGGCGTGTCGACAGCACCGCTTCGCCGGGGCGACGTCCCGTTCACGCTGCGTCGGTCTTCGTAGCGGTTTTGCTATCGGATCCCCTACTCGAGCGTATGGGAGTTCGGCCACCCTCGGGCGGAGACGACGACGAACCGGAGAGCGTCGAGTTCGGCATCGCTGCCGTCGACGCGAAACTCAAACGCGCGGACCTCTCGTTTCCGGCGTCGAAAGACGACGTCGCGGCGGAACTCGGCCACGAGCAGGTCTCCTACGACGTCCACGGCAACGACGTCGCACTGGGGGAGATCCTGTCCGAGGTCGACACGACGGAGTTTCGCTCGCGCCAGGAACTGCTGAACGAACTACACGGGCCGTTCGAGGAGTATCGACAGAACAACTCCGGCGGCGTCTTCCAGCAGATGCGGTCGATGCTGCCGTTCTGAGGACGCGTTCGAGGACGTCTACTTCTACTCGTCGTCTCGGTCGTGGTCTCGGTTCTCGCGCGTGATCTGCTCGAGACGACGTCGCTGCTCGCGGTGGAGCGAGAGCAGCATGTCCGAGAGGACGCCGAACATGAGCAACTGGACTCCGAGCAGGATGGCGGCCGCCGAGACCATCGCGAGGATCTCGTGGCCCTGTCCGTACTGCACCCACTGCCAGAGGACGTACGAGGCGACGACGCCGCCCGAGAGGATGCCGGCGACGCCGAAGCTGCCGAAGTAAAAGAGCGGATTGTTCGTCTTCGCCAGCGAGTACAGCGCGAGGATGATCGTGCCGCCGTCTTTGAGCGGGTGGAGGTTCGTCTCCGATTGGTCGGGGCGGGCGCCGTAGCTGATCGGAACGACCGTCGTGTCGACGCCGTGTTTGACGCACTCGACGGCCAGTTCCGTCTCGATCGTAAAGCCGTTCGAATCGAGCGAGAGTCGCTCGAACGAGTCGACGGTAAACGCGCGATAGCCCGAGAGGATGTCGTCGTAGTCGGCGCCGTGGATGAACCGGAACGATTTGTTTATCAGCCGGTTGCCGAGTCCGTTGAGGGCCTTCATCGCATCGTCGTCCATGTCGGCAAAGCGGTTGCCGATCACGTGCTCGTAGCCCCGCGAGAGCGGCTCGAGCATCGTGTCCGCGTCGGCCGGATCGTAGGTGCCGTCGCCGTCGACCATCAACACGTAGGGTACGTTGACGTACTCGAGCGCCTCGCGGACGGCCTGGCCCTTGCCGCTGCCGGACTGGACGAGCACGTGGGCGCCGCGTTCGCGAGCGATTTCTCTGGTCGCGTCGTCCGAGTCGCCGTCGACGACGAAGACGTTCGTGTAGCCCGCTTCGTGAAAGCCGTCGATGACGTCGCCGATCGTCGCCGCCTCGTCGAGCGTCGGAATGAGGACACAGACCTCATCAGCGGAGATATCGCGCGTCTGCGGGCTCATGGCGATGACCTCGCCGCTACCCACCGAGATGCGCTCGTCCGCGCGAACCGCGTCATTGTCCATCGGGCGGCATTCTCCACCGTGAGCGCAAAAGGCTACTGATTGACTCCTGAACCAGTTATCCTGACGTGCCGCGCGCGTCGCTACCAGGTCAGCCCCTCGTAGACCTCGAGGGCGTCGCGGTCGATATCGACCCGGCGGCCGTCGACGACGATCCGCTGGGCCATCCCGTCGAACGCGAGGTCGTCGAACTCGGGCCAGTCGGTCGCGACGACCGCGCCGTCGGCGCCCTCGAGCGCCGCGGCGGCTGAATCGGCGTACTCGACCTCGAGACCTGGATGTTTCTCGCGGACGTTCTCGACCGCGACGGGGTCGTAGGCGACGGGGCGCGCACCGCGTTCGAGGAGGTAGTCGAGGACGTCGAGCGCGCGCGACTTGCGGATGTCGTCGGTCCCGGGCTTGAACGACAGGCCGAGCACCGCGATGCGTGCGCCCTCGAGCGAGACGTAATTCTCGAGCAGGTCGACGAGTCGCCGCGGCTGGGCGTCGTTGACCGCAACGACCGCGTCGAGCAGTTCGGGGTCGTACCCCTGTTCGCGTGCGCCGGCGCGCAAGGCGTCGACGTCCTTGGGGAAACAGGAACCGCCCCAGCCGAGCCCCGAGCGCATGAACTGCGACGAGATGCGGTCGTCCAGGCCGACCGCCTCGAGGACCTCGTAGGCGTCGGCGCCGTAGGCCTTGGCGACGTTGCCGAGTTCGTTGACCAGCGAGACCTTCGACGCGAGAAAGGCGTTGTTGGCGTACTTGATGAGTTCGGCCTCGCGAACGTCGGTCTCGACCAGATCCGTCTCCTCTCGGGAGAGGATGGGATCGTACAGTTCGCGCAGCGTCGCCGCTGCGCCCTCGCTGGTCGTCCCGACGACGACCTTGTCGGGCTCGAGAAAGTCCTGCACCGCGGTCCCCATCCGGAGGAACTCGGGGTTCATCGCGAGTTCGATTCCGTCGCCGACCTGCGTTCCGGACTCCGCCTCGAGGAGCGGTCCGACGACCTCCTCGGTCGTGCCCGGCAGGACCGTGCTCTTGACGACCACGAGGTGATCGTCGTCCTTCTCGGCGAGCGCGCGTCCGAGCGACTCCGCGCCCGCCCGCATCGGCGCCAACTCGAGGCTGCCGTCCTCGGCTTGCGGGGTCGGGAGACAGAGGAAGGTGACGTCGGTCTCGCGAACGTCGGCATAGTCGGTCGTCGCCCGGAGACTCGAGCCGCCGTGTTCGGCGATGCGTTCCTCGAGACCGGACTCGTGGATCGGGGCCTCGCCGGCGTTGATCGTTTCGACGATCCCCTCGTCGATTTCCACGTTAACGACCTCGTGGCCGAGGTCCGCGAGACAGGCCGCGATCGTCGTCCCGACGTAGCCGCTGCCGATGATGGAGACGTGCATGCTGGTGGGCACAACCGGGGGCCGTTAGATCTTTTTGGGTTCGTCTCACTGTCCGACCGACCAACAGGTCACCGTCGCCGACGGAGTCGACTTCGAGGAGTATACTACAAGAACCATATCCGAGTAGTTCAAACGATCGGGTATGTCTGCAATCGACGAACGGACGACGACCCTCGGACTCGGAATCGGCGGCGTCCTCGCCCTCATCGGAATCGTCGCGTACGTGCTCTCGGACTTCGCGAGCGTGACGGCCCTCATCCCGACCGGTTTCGGCGTCCTGATCGCGATACTCGGCGCCGTCGGGCGCGACGATAACCGACGGCGAACGGCGGTCTACGGCATCGGCGCGCTCGCCACCCTCGGCGTGCTGGGATCGCTGCGGGCCGTTCCCGACCTGATCGCGCTGGCGTCCGGCGAATCGGTCGACTCCGTCGTGGCGACGCTTTCCCAGGGGGCGATGATCGCGTTCTGTCTCGTCCTCGTCGCCAGCGTCGTTCGGGACGTCCTGGACGCGCGCTGAACCGGTGAGATTGGTGTCGCTCGAGGCTCGGACCGGTGCTCTTCGCACTCGAGTCGCCGAATCGACCGAGCAGGTTTTACCGTTCTCGCGTCCAAGGGCCAGGTAATGGTCGAGGAGGAAACGACGGCCGAGGACGATCCGACGACGATCCAGTCGCTCGCGCTGTCGCCGGAGGACGTCGTCAACGCCTACGCCTACACGCGGGAGAACCCCGGCGAGGCCGTCCTGCGGGCGACGCCGCCGTTTCACGGCCGAATGCGCGCACGCATCCACGTCTACCACCGCGACGACACCGAACTGACCGGCGCCGTCCACGTTCGTCCCGACGACCTCATCGAGGACGACGTCTGCGCCGCGTATCCGAGCCTCGAGGACGCGCGCTCGGCCGCCGACAGCGATCCCGCGAGCGGCGGCGACGCTACCGACGAGGAGACGGAGCGACTCCGCAAACGCCACGCCGATGCCGTCGAACGGTGGCAAGCCCGCGCCCGCGACGCGCTGGTCGACGCCGTTGCACTCGAGACCGACGCGGGGACACACCGCGTCGCGGTCAAACGCGTCGGCTGATCGGCGGCACCCCGTCGTCACTGCGTTCATCCACCGAGAATTTCAAGTAATACCGACTCTCTCGAGTACTTTCACTTTCACTCCGGGTGGATCGCATTGACGTACCGTCGCTCCAACTGGTAGGTATGACGCTGATCGTCGACCGCACCGAAGACCGAACCGACGGCGCTAACCGACGCGATACCGGCTCGCTCGAGTCGGAGCCCGACCGGCGCCGAATCGACGTCACCGATCTCCACGCCGATGGGATCGAGTCGTTCGTCGATTCGAACGTCGACACCGACCGCGTCTCCCTCGAGCACCGCGGCGGACGGACGTATCTCGTCCTCGAGGACTGAGTCGGCGGTCATCGTCATCACACGCGCCAGCGAACCCTGTTACGCGACCCCTGTCACCTGGGAGTGGGGGCGGCACGCTATCGGGGCCGGAGGCTCGATTGGACCCATCGAACGAGCGCCGTGGGGATCCGTTCCCGCGTCTCCGGCTCGACCACGAACCGCTCCGTATCCGTCCGCATTTTTATCGCGCCGAGAACCCCGGCCGTCGCATCCGCTTTGATCGCCGCCAGCACCGGCGTCGGCGACTCGAGCGCCCGGCGGGTCTCCCGCACGAAATCCTCGCTGGAAAGTTGCATCGGTGCGATTTCGTCGATGACGACGCAGTCGGCCGTCTCGATCGCGGTCGGTAGCGCCGTCGTCGCGAGGCGATCGACCGCGTCGACGTCGACTCCGTACGCGCCGACGGTGGGATTGTCGTCCCCGTCGAACGTGACGTGAGCCATCAGTTCCCGCTCGCCGCTCGCGAGGTCGACGATCTCGAAGCCGACTCGTTCGCCGTCCTCGCGGATCTCCGGACTCGAGAGGCCGCCCACGGAAACGTCGTCCTCGCGAAGCCGCGAGACGGCTCGCTCGAGAGCGGTCGTCTTTCCGCTGCGCGGCGGGCCGGTGACGAGCGCGTTTGTCGGCATGAAACGGACTCTCGTCGTGCGTCTTGGCGCCCGAAAACCGAAATTGCTTCGCGATCGAACCCGATCAGAAGCGCTGCAGCCGAACTTCGTCGCCGGTGATCTCCTCGATGTGATCCTCGTCGAGGTGGTAGCGCTCCATGCCGTCGGCGACGTCCCGGTCGCGGGAGAGTCGCGACTTGATCGACTCGCTCATCTCCGCGCCGGGTTCGACGTACGCGACCCCCGTTCCGACCTCGTCGATGATGCCAACTTCCTGTCCGTTCGTGTTGACGACTCGTTTCCCCTCGTCGTCGACGGTGAGGTTAGCGCACATGGATACTCGTTTCGTCGGATGGTGGGTATACTTCGGCCCTCCATGTGCCTGTCTCGGATGGCGGTCCGGCGTCGACCGCGCTGTCGGCCGGTCGGTCTCGTCGCCGTGACTCGAGCGAACGGGGGCGACTCGAGGGGCACCGTCGGAACGACGGAACCGATACCACTAATCGGGCGGCGGCGACACTGCGTTGCATGAAACTCGCGCGGATCGCGACCGACGACGGACCTGTTTCGGGCAGATACGAAGACGGCGTCGTCCACACCGACGACGGCGCGTACGAAGTCGACGACGACCGGGCGTTTCTCCCGCCCTGCGAGCCGTCAGCGCTGTACTGCGTCGGGCGCAACTACGCGGCCACGCTCGATCAGATGGAGTACGACCGACCCGAGGAACCCGACTTCTTCATCAAGCCGCCGGCGTCGCTGCTGGGCCATCGCGACCCGATTCCGTACCCGGAGTTCACCGACGAACTGACCTACGCCGGCGAACTCGCGGCCGTCATCGACGAACCCTGCCGGAACCTCACCGAAGACGAGGTGTCGGACGTCGTCCGCGGCTACACGATCATGAACGACGTGGACGCCCTCGACCAGCAGGGGCGGACGGCTCGAAAGGCGTTCGACGGCTCCGGCCCGCTCGGTCCCTGGATCGAGACCGCGGTCGATCCGTTCGAAATCGAGATGTGGACCGACGTCGCCGGCGAACGCCGCCAGGAGGCCGGCACCGAACTGATGCTGTTCGATCCACACGAGATCGTCGCCTACCTCTCCCGTCGGTTCACGCTCCAACCCGGCGACGTCATCGCCTTCGGCAGCCCGGCCAATCCGGGACTCGTCGAGCCGGGAGACACCGTCGAAATCTCCTACGAGGGCGTCGGCACGCTGCGGAATACCGTGGTCGACTCGAGCGAGCGCGAGACACCCACTCGAATAGGGCGGAGGTAGAAAGTCACTTGAGTACGCCGTCCGTCCCCAGATCCGTGAGCGCAGACGCTACACGCCGCGTCGAGGTCTACCCCGACTGCGAGGCGGTCGTCGAGTTCGATCCCGACCTCACCTTCGAGTGCGTCGAGGACTGCACCTGGTGCTGTCAGCACGGCGTATTGCTCTACGACGACGATCTTCTGGAACTCGCCCAGCGCGCGAATCTGGCGGAGACGACGACCGATTTCCGCGGCGAGAAGTTCGTCACGCGCGAGCAGAAGGACCGCGAGACCCACGTCGCCGACGACGGCTGCGCCTGCGCGTTCCTCCGGGAGGACGGCCTCTGTTCGCTGCACCTCGAGGAGGACTGGAAACCGACCCGCTGTTCGGTCTTCCCGCTCGGCGTCTGGCTCGAGGACGGCGACCTCCACGTCGACATCCGCGACTCGGCCCACGACCACTGCGACGGGCTGAACGTCAGCGACCGGCGCGTGATCGACAACCTCGAGGCCTTCCTGCCGGAACTGCTGTGGGAACTCGAGAACCCGGATTCGGATCGCGAACTGTAAGCCTCGAAGCGGCATTCACGTTCTCGAGAGACGTATACTATAGTTGAATACTCTATCGCGAGTTAGGTGTTACCACGGCTCTCCAATCCTTTAAACGTCTGCCCCACGTAGTTAGTCTGTGACAGAAGACTCAGGGCGACGGAACCTCCGCATGCCCAACAACGATGAAGTATTCGCCGTCGTAACCGAACACCTCGGTGGCAACCACGTTCAACTGCGCTGTGCCGACGGCGAGGAACGTCTCGGCCGGATCCCCGGCCGGATGAAATACCGAACCTGGATCGAACAAGACGACATCGTCGTCGCCGAACCCTGGGACTGGCAGGACGAGAAGGCCACCATCGAGTGGCGCTACACCAGTCAGGACGCAGATCAGCTGCGTCGTGAAGGCCACATCGATTGAACCTCGGTACCACTGACTGACCGCATTTCTACGCGCGCTTCGCCTCGAGCGACAGCGTTCGAGACCGTCTGTTCGTACCCGCTGGTAACGATGGGTCTATAGTAGCCACTGAAACGATGTACACACTGATCGCGACGCCGTACTGCGAGCAGGTGTGCAGTGACGGTCAGTGGCTACTATAGCGACGCCTGAGTAACAGGTTCAACTCAGCGCCGTCGCTCCCGTGGGTGCGTCCACGTTTGCGACGGTCGCACGAGACGGTTCACCGAGCGCAGCGGCTCAGGGTGAAGTCGTGTGAAAACGAAAATCACAGTCAGCGCCGCCTGGCGGCGACGGAGACGATGAGATTAGTTGTTGCGGACGACGTTCGTCGCGCGGGGACCCTTGGGGGCCTGTTCGATGTCGAATTCGATCTCGGTGCCTTCTTCGAGGTCCGGGCCGCCGACGTCCTCCATGTGGAAGAATACGTCATCGTCCGCGTCGTCCGTCGAAATGAAACCGTAGCCGCCAGTGTCGTTGAAGAAATCAACTTTACCGTTTGCCATTACGAACAAATGTATGGCCCATCCACGTATAAGACTTGCGAGGGTAACGGTACCACGGGTGGACAACCGTCAAACCGCTCACGCTATGGATTTAAGACTGTTATCCACCCGTCCGATATCGCGTACAGTCAGCTACCGCCCTGTTGGTCCGACCACGTCTCGAGATCGACGATTTCGCCGTCGATATCTGCTGGTTCGATCTCGGTCGCCGCCCGAACGAACAGGGTCGCGATGCGGTCGCGGTCCGTCCCGCGCTCGCCGTCGTCTGCGCCTAACAGCCCGTGCCGTCCGATCGAGAGACACCCCACGGTATACTCGGTATCGGCGGCGAATCCGCGGGCTACCGCTTCCACGGCCGTCCTCGAGACCGCGTAGGAGCCGTCTCCGTCCTCGAGACCGCGGTCGGCCGAGGCCGTCGGAACGAGAATCCGCGCGTCGTCGGTACAGTGTGGCAGCGCTTCGCGGATCGTCCCGAAGACGCCGCGAGCGTTGTACCGCCAGTGGTCGTCGAACGCCGAGTACGGCTCCCGGTCGAGCGGGGTCGCACCGGAGTCGCCGTGTCGAACGGCCGCGGCGGGGACGACGACGTTGACTCCGCTCGAGTCTCCTGTCCGCGAGGCCGTCTCTGCGAGACGCTCGAGGTCGAACTGATCCCGGACGTCGGTTCGAAGGCCCGCGACGGCAGCCGACCCGCCGCGTTCGTCGACTCGGTCCTCGAGCGCCTCAACCGTCGCCGTGACCGCGTCACCGTCTCGATCACCGATCACGACCGCACGCTCCGTGTCGGTGAACGCTTCGGCGACCGCGCGGCCGATGCCGCGGGTGCCGCCGGTGACGAGGACAGTCTCGTTCTGAGCCATACTCGCCGTACGGTCGGGAGCGACACGAACGCATCGCCGTGCCGAGTCGAATCGTCCGATACCCTACTAGGTATGCCATACGTTTATCAGTCTCTCGACAGTCACGATACGATATGCAATCGCTGGCCGACGAGTCCGTCGTCGTGATCGGCGCCGGTATCGGGGGGTTGTCGACCGCCTGTTACCTCGCCGACGCGGGCGCTGACGTTCGCGTCATCGAGAAAAACGAGCAACTCGGCGGCCGCGCGAGCCGCCTCGAGCGCGATGGCTTTCGCTTCGACATGGGTCCCTCCTGGTACCTGATGCCCGACGTCTTCGAGCGCTTTTTCGGTCATTTCGACCGGACGCCGACGGACTACTACGAACTGACCCATCTCGATCCGCACTATCGGATCTTCTTCAAGGACGGCGACGAGGTCGAGATCACGCCCGACCTCGAGCGGACGAAAGCCGTCTTCGAAGAGTACGAATCGGGCGCGGGCGAAGCCCTGGAACGGTACCTCGAGAAGTCCCGCGAGAACTACGAGGTGGGGATGGAACACTTCGTCTACGAGGACCGCTCTCGGCTGCGGGATTTCGTCGACCTCGACGTGGCCAGACAGGCACGCGGGCTCTCCTTGCTCGGATCGATGCAGGGCCACGTCGAGGGCTACTTCGACCACCCGAAACTCCAGCAGATCATGCAGTACACGCTGGTCTTTCTCGGCGGTTCGCCGACGAACACGCCGGCGTTGTACAACCTGATGAGCCACGTCGACTTCAACCTCGGCGTCTGGTACCCCGACGGCGGAATCGGAGCCGTCATCGACGGTGTCGCGGAACTCGGCGCCGAACTGGGCGTCACCTACGACACGGACCGGCCGGCGACGGCGATCAAGGGCCGCGAAGGCGCTTTCCTCGTCGAGACGCCGACGGGGCCGCTTCGACCCGACCTGGTCGTCAGCAACGCCAGCTACGCCCACACCGAACAGGAACTCCTCCCGCCCGAACGGCGCGGCTACGACGCCGACTACTGGGAGTCTCGGACGTACGCCCCGTCGGCGTTTCTCCTCTATCTCGGCGTCGAAGGCGACGTGGACGACCTGGCTCACCACACGCTCGTCCTCCCCACCGACTGGCAGGAGCACTTCGACCAGATCTTCGAGGACCCCCAGTGGCCCGACGATCCCGCGTACTACCTGTGCGTTCCCTCCGAAACCGACGACACCGTCGCGCCCGACGGCCACAGCGCGCTGTTCGTCCTCGTCCCGATCGCGCCCGGTCTCGAGGATACCCCCGAAATCCGCGAGTCGTATCGAGAGCGGATCCTCGACGATATCGCCGACAACACGGGGACCGACCTGCGCGACCGGATCGTCCTCGAGGAGCGATTCGCCGTCGAGGACTTCGCGAATCGGTACAACAGCTACGACGGAACGGCGCTCGGTCTGGCTCACACGCTCCGACAGACCGCCCTCTTTCGACCGCCCCACCGCTCGAAGGGCGTCGACGGCCTCTACTTCGTCGGCGGCGACACGACGCCCGGTATCGGCGTCCCGATGTGTCTCATCAGCGGGGAACTGACCGCCGAAACGGTACTCGAAGACTACGGACGAGCGGCGTCGGTGGAACGGTGAGCGGTGGTTCGCTCATGACGACCGGCTCGGCGGCGGCTCGAAACGGCGGTCTCGGTGACCGACTGTCGTACCTGCTGACGCTCTCGAGGCCCCGGTTCTGGCTCTATCTCGCGGGTCCCGTTCTCGTCGGCGTCGCGTACGCGGCCGAGAGCGTCGGCGATCTCTTCGCGCCCGCCGCGCTCGCGCTGTTCGCGTACTTCCTCCTGCCGGCGAACGTGTTCCTCTACGGCGTCAACGACGTCTACGACCGCGATATCGACGCTGCGAACCCGAAAAAGGGTGACAAGGAAGCGCGCTACCGCGGCCAGCGCGTCGTCCCCGTCGCCGTCGTCGCCTGTGCGCTTCTGGGGCTCGCGTTGATTCCGCTCGTTCCCGCGGCCGCCTGGCCGTGGCTCGTCGTGTTCCTCGCGCTCGGGACGGCCTACAGCGCGCCGCCGCTTCGGTTCAAGACCACGCCGCTCGCGGATTCGATATCCAACGGACTGTACATCGCCCCGGGTGCAGCGGCGTACGCCGCCGTCACCGGCGTGCAGCCGCCGCTGCTGGCGATCGCCGGTGGCTGGCTCTGGGCGATGGGGATGCACACCTTCTCGGCGATTCCCGACATCGAACCCGATCGCGAGACGGGGATCCGGACGACGGCGACCGTCCTCGGGGAGCGGCGAACGTACGCCTACTGCGGCGCCTGCTGGCTCGCGAGCGCGGCCGCCTTCGCCGCGCTCGACGGTCGGCTGGGGGCGCTCATGCTCGTCTATCCGGCCCTGATCGCCGCGATCGTCGCCTCGAGCGTCGCCGTTGATCGGGCCTACTGGTGGTTCCCGGCGATCAACACGGTCGTCGGCGCAGCGCTGACGATGGGCGGGCTCTGGAGGCTGCTCTGAAATGGGTCACTCGAGCCCGCAATCCCGGTCCGAGGGGACGCGGTCGGTCCTTCAGCGACGACTCGAGGCCATTATTCGCGAGAACCGATTCACGATCGCTGTGATCTTCCCGTTCGTCGGCGCGATCACGTTAGTCGGCAGCGCCGAGGGACTCTTGCCCGAGCCCCTGGCGTACAACCCGCTGTTGATCCTCTTTGGAACGATGGTGATGCGCTCGCCGCTGATCGTCGGCGTGTTGCCGCGGATCGGCTGGTGGGCCCTCGGCTGTCTCAGCGTTCTAACGGCGTATACGTACGCCATCGAGGTCGTCGGCGTGCGAACGGACTGGCCCTACGGCGCGTTCGAGTACACGATCCAGCTCGGACCGATGCTCCTCGGCGAGGTGCCGCTGGCGCTGCCGCTGTTTTTCATTCCGTTAGTGCTGAACGCCTACCTGCTCACACTGCTTATCCTCGGTGAGCGGGCGGCGAATCCGCTACTCAGGATTCCGAGCGCGATCGCGGCCGTCGTCGCGATCGACCTCGTCCTCGATCCGGCCGCCGTCGCCGTCGGCTTCTGGGCGTTCGACCCCGCGGGCGTCTACTACGGCGTGCCGGTCTCGAACTACGTGGGCTGGGTCATCTCGGGAACCGTCGCCGTCGCGCTAGTCGACCTGGCGTTCGATCGATCGGCGCTGCTTGAGCGCGTCCGTGACTGCGAGTTCGTCCTCGACGATCTGGTGAGCTTCGTCCTGCTGTGGGGGACGATCAACCTCCTCTATGCGAACTGGGTGGCCGCGGGCGTCGCCGGCCTGTTCTGTCTCGGTCTGTTTCGAACCGACCGCTACGACCGGGAGATGGTCCGGCAGTCGCTTCCCTCGGTCGCGAGCGGTACTCGCGGCCGCGACTCGTGACACGTGACTCGTAGCTCGTAACCTGTGGTCGCCCTTTCGAGGCTGAACCGAAACCGCCCGATCGGCCGAGTCGTCCGCGTATCCTCACCGAAGCCGTCGAAACTCGCGCCCGCCACACTGACACGCGTCTTCGGTTCCGAGCAGACAGACCGAGCCGCGCTCGTCGAGCTCGGCCGCGATCATCGCGCCGCACTCGAGGCAGTTCACGATCGTCTTCGTTCGCGTGGTCGTCGTTGCCATACCACGACTGGCGTCGGACGGACGGATGACCCTTGTCCCGAGGTGTGTTGGGTCGGACGCGAACGCCTCGAGAACCGGTCCGTCAGATTCGGTCGCCGTTCGACGTGCTCGACGCGTTCGACGGTCGATCACTGTCGCCGATCGGCCGCCGAGGCCATGGTTTCTATCCGGACCGAGACCGGCGTCGAACATGCTTGCTGTGCACTTTTCGTCCCACAGCGACTTGTTGTCACATGGCATCCAGACCACCGATCGAGTGTCCGATCTGCCGCGAACTACTCGCTCGCGGCCAGCCCCTCGAGCGCCACCTCGTCGCGTCCCACACCAAACGGCGGCTGGCGAAGTTCGTCGTCGCCGAGATGCAAGCGATGTCCGAGGCCGACGTCTCGGAGTGAGGAGGCGAAGCGGCGTGCGCCCGACTCGAACGCGACGGGTCACGAGTTTTCCGTCCCGATGAACCGACGCAACCGCAGACGAACTGTGCAGTTTCGGCGACACTGACGACTGGGAGGCCGTCTCAAACGACGATGCTCGTCAGCGCGCTCCCGAACAGGAGAAGAGCAGGACGACCGCGAGCGTGATCACCAGCTAGACGCCGGGTCCGATCGGGGCCGTTCTCGCCATCTTCCTGTCGACGGTGAGCAGGTCGTGTGACTCGCTGGTGGACAGACACGAGCGACTACGGGCGGGGGAATCACGGCTGCAGATCCAGACTGTCGAGGGGTGATATTACCGCCGCTCACTGCGTCGGCACGCGTCCTCCGTGGCCAGGTTCTCGGTGATCCGTTTCGAGTGCGGGCACGGCAGACACCCGGTGGAAGACGGCCTCTGGATCGCGGTTCCAGTGCCAGTGCCAGCGCGTTTTCGCGAGACACCACAGCTTGCGACTCGTCGACAGCGACGGCGCCTCGGAGAGGACGTCGTACTCCTGTCGTCGGATAACGGCGTGGTGTTCCGCGTAGAGGACGGCCGCGAGCAAGACGGGAAGCTGACAGTCGTCGGGCAGATAGCGGATGCCGGCGACCCCCTCCCGGTAGAGTTCTTCCGTGCGCTTGAGTTCGGCCGCCATCGCCGACCCGAACGACTCCGAGTACTCGAGGCGTTCGATCTGTTCGGGAGAGACGTCGTGAGCTTGCAGGGTCGACTGGGGAACGTAAATCCGGTCGCGGTCGAGGACGTCCTCGCGGACGTCGCGCAGGAAGTTCGTCATCTGGAACGCTTCGCCGAGCGTGACGGCGTGGGGCAAGGCGGCGTCGCGCTCGTCGGGGTCCATAATCGCGGTCATCATCACGCCGACGGCGGCCGCCGAGCCGCGCATGTACGTCTCGAGGTCGGCGTAGGTCTCGTATCGGTCGGTGTCGATGTCCGACTGCATCGCATCGATGAAGGCGTTGATTTCCGCGTCCGCGATATCGTACTCGCGTCTGAGTTCGTCGAACGCCTCGAGGACCGGGCCGTCAGGTTCGGTCTCCCCGAGCGCCTGCGCCCGGAGCGACTCGAGTTCCGCGCGCTGGACCGCCGGTGGCACGCCGTCGGCGTCGTCGACCACTTCGTCGGCGATCCGAAAGAATCCGTACAGGACGTGGGTCGCGTGTCGAACTCGCTTCGGGAGGAACTTCGTCGCGAGGTAGAATGTCTTGCCAGTCTGCTGTTGAATCGTCTTTCCTGCGTCGATGTGTTCCTGTTGCATGCTCTTCGGGCCCTCGGCACCACCTGACAGGGGAGGGATGTTTTTCCTACAACAGGTGCTTATAAAATACCTAGCCCTCACTAGTGGGGGTTTTCGCGAACAGTTCGTCGAGCAGTTTTCGCTGTGCGGCCCGGAGGTGTTGGTGGAATGTCGACCGCGAGATGTCCATCGACTCGGCGAGTTCCTCACCCGATACGTTGCGCGGCCACTCGAAGTAGTCGGCGTAGTAGGCCTTCTGGAGCGCCGTGAACTGTCGCTCGGTCAACGACGACTCGAGGCGACCCATCACGTCCGTCGGCGTCTGTGTCGGCCGATCGGTTTCGTGGTAACTGATCAGTTCGACCACGTCGTAGCGTCGTTCGAGCGAGTCGTAGATCGAGCGCGCGGACTGACCGTTCGGGACGGTAATCGAGAGGTCGACCGTCCTGCCGGGTCGCGAGCCGTCGGCTGCCGGCGCGGACTCGAGGTCGAATCGCCGCACCGTCGCGCCGTGTTCGGAGAGCGTCGCGACGAGTCCGTCGTCGACGACGACTTCGAGGAGACAGCCGCCGTCGTACGCCGAGAGAACCGTGAGGTCGGCGATGCCGTCGATATCGCTCGCCGGCGGGACGGTATCGATCGACCGATCGGCGTTGAGGAACACGACCGGCGCCCCGGTTTCGTCGTACGTCTGCCCGCGATAGGCCAACTCCGCGCCGAGGGCGTCCGTCAGCGCGGCGAGAAACAGTTCGGGGTCGTCGATCGCGACCTCGAATTCGACGACGCTGTCGGTCGTCAACATTCGCCTGGCCTCGATCGCGTTCATCGCGGTTGCGATCGTCTCCGAAAGCGACTCGAGGACGAGTCGCTCTCGGCCCGTAAAGACGTTCGCTTCGGCCGCGAACACGACGAGGACGCCGTATGAAACGTCACCGTAGGAAAGCGGCAGCGCAGCCACCGATCGGAACCGGTCGCCGGCGCCGGTCGGCCACCACCGCTCGGCGTCCGCGAACGACTCGAGATCCTGGATCACCACTGTTTCGCCATCGACGAGCGCTCGGACGCCAGGATGGCTCTCGTCGGACGAGAGGACGAGTTCGTCGTCCTCGAGCGGGATATCCGTCCCGTCCGCACTCGCCCACTCCCGTGGCGCGAGTCGCTGGTTCGTCACGTCGGCGCGACCGACCCACGCGAGGACGTACGGGTCGGTCTCGGCCAGGCGCGTACTGACGCGCCGCTCGATCTCTTCGCGCGTCGATGCGTCGACGACGGCGCCGGTAACGTCGCGCAACAGGCCGTCGACGCGCGCCAGCACGTGCTCGAGCGCTTCGTGTTCCTCGCGCAACTCCGCAGCGGTCTCCTCGGCGGCGATCTCGGCGAGCTTGCGCTCGGTGATCTCGAGGTGCACGACCGAGACGCGCGTCTCCCCGTCGACGGTAAAGCGGTTCGCCCACATCAGAAACCACTGCTTTTGTTCGGGTGAGTGGCAGGGATACTCCATCGTGAACTCCGCACGCTCGCCGTCGAGAAGCGACTCGAGGCCGTCGACGGCGCGTCTCGCGTGTTCGTCGTCGTCGATTCTGGCGGTCTCGACGTAGTCGTCGCCGACGTGATCCGTCGATTCCGCCGGCCCGAACTCGCTCCAGGACCGGTTCGTCAGGACAATTTTGCCGTCGGCATCGATAACCGCGACCGTAATCGGGAGCGTCTCGAGCGCCGCAGTAGCGAGCGCGTTCCCAGAATCCATTAGCCAACGATTGGGACTTGATCGATATAATGGACTCGGGCGCGATCCGTCTCTTCCGTCGACGGTCGTTCGGCGTGACTGCGCACAGTCGCCGACTGCGTCCGACTCGATATCTCGTAACACATATCTCAAATCACAAATTCCCGAGTTTAAGTGCGATACCGAGGCAACGGCTCCCTATGAATCTGGTCGCCGCCGCTGGGCCGCAGTACAGCCGGTTGATAGCCGGATCCACGGCTGGTGCTGGTGTCTGCGTCTCTCCCTCGGCGCCGTCGAATACCGACCAGCTAACAGTTCCGCTCGACGAACCGACGCGCGGTTCACTCGAGCAAAGCACCGACGTATCGTGGTGTACTCGACGCAGCGACAGAAACGATACTCGTTCCGTTCGACCGACTGATAGCTGGTCGAAGAGAGGCCAGACCGAACCGCTAGCCGCCCTCCTCGCGGTCATCGTCGTGATACTCGCGATCGGACTCTACACCGGTGTGCTCGCTACCGCGCTGACGGATCGAACCGACCGAACGCCGGAAGCGGCTGCGATCGACCGCGTCTGGGAGGATGCGTCCCACGGCGGCGTCTTCTCGACGGCTCGCGCGACGGGACTCGAGGACGTCCAACCGAGCTCGCTCCCGCAGGGCCAGAACGCCTACGCCGAAGTGACCACCGTCGACGACCGCGGCGATCGCGTCGTCGTCGCCGAGTTGCACTTCGACTCGAGCGGGGCGCCGGCTTCGCCACAGGAAGGGCCGCCAGAGGCGGGCTCCGGTATCGAGACCAGCGCCGCAGAACGGACCGTTCCGGTCGAGACCAGCGCCGGTGACGTTCGCGGCGGCACGCTCCGAGTCGAGGTGTGGTCGACGTGAGATCCGACCGCGCCATCAGCACCGTTCCCGACGTCGCTCTGGCGTTGCTGTTGATCAGCGCGAGCGTGTTGTTACTCGGGCTCTATCTCACCGCGGCCGACACCAACGACGTCGACGAGAGCCAGCCGGCACAACTCGCAGAAACGCTCAGCGGCTCGACGATCTCGGCGGGCTACGACCTCGAGGCCGTCACGGACAGCGACCACTACGAGGACCCGGAGGGCGTCGACGAGCGACAGCGAACGACCTACGGTTCGGCCACCGGATTGCTCGCGGAAGCAGCGGTCGCGAACGCGACGGTCGAGGGCGATCCCGTGTTGTTGTACGCCGATTCGTTTACCGAGCGCGTCGGTGCGTCCGTCGAGAGTCAGTTCGTCGGAACGGACCGCCGAATTTCCGTCATTGCCGGGTGGGAACCGTACCGAAACGCCTCGATTAACGGAACGTCGACGGCCGGCGGATCGCCCCCGCCACTCGAGGACGTCACGACGACGACGATGACTGTCTCGAGCGGGATGCCCGCCGTAGACAGCGCAGCGCTGGCTTCGCGCTACGCAGCGACAGGAGAGATAGACGCGCTCGCCGAACCGATCGCGGCCGCGATCGTTCGCGGATACTTCCCGCCCGAACGGACGCAACTGGCTCTCGAACGCCAGTCTCTCGATCGGTCTGTCACGGTGGCGCAGTACCTCGAACTGGCCGACCGGATCGACTGCCTCGACGAACTCGAACTCGAGGCCGATACCGACTCGCCGCTCGAGCGGACCGACGCCCGCGCCGGCGACGCCAACGAGATCCTGATCGAGGGGCTTACCGAACCGGTCGCCGACGACCTCGCGTCGGGACCGATCGGCGCGGAACTCGAAGCGATCGGCGACGACGAGGACGAACTGGAGACGTTCTTTGAGGAGGCGATCGCTCCCGACAGCGTCGACGTTACCGTTTACACCTGGAATCCATGACCAGACGACAGCCACGGACACTCTCCGTTTCGCTCGACGACCGCGCTCGAATCCCGTTCGCGGTGATCGGTGCTTTGCTCCTGGTCACCAGCGTCATGGTCGTCGGCATTCTCGAGTCGCGAGAGGCGCCCGACGTCGATGCGGATCGGGCGGCCGCGATGGATCGAACCGAAACGGCCGCTCAGAGCGAACTCCGCGGTATCGTCGTCGATGCGACCCAGCAGGCGGCGGCACAGCCGATGACGACCTCGAGCGTCGACGGTCTCGAGGGGCTGTCCGAGGACGCGGTGTTCGAACGCTACCTCGAACTGCTGATCTACCTCGGCGCACAGGAGTCGCTCTCGAACGCCGGCCAATCCGTCGGCGACGCCGAAACCACGGTCTCGCTCGAGGGCGAGGTTCCTGACGACCCCGCAGCGGCGTTCGACGACGCCGACGACCTGGTCACGGTGGCCGAACGCGACGACGGCGACGGCCTGCTCGACGTAACCCTCGAGCGGGTCACGATCACCCTCGAGGACGGCGACGCCGTCGTCGACGAGCGGACGCTACCCGAACTGACGGTCACCGTCGGCACGCCGATCCTCGAATTACAGCAGGCAGCCCGGGAGTACGAGA
>NZ_AOHZ01000078.1 GCF_000337215.1 Natronolimnohabitans innermongolicus JCM 12255
CCCACTCAACTCGAGAATCTCGCCCACCAGACGGCCCTGCGGCTCTATCCGATGGCGTACTTCAAATCCCTGCGCAACCGGATGGACGAAGGGACTGGTGACGACGACGTCGGTCAGGGATGGACGTTCGACGAAATCCTCGATACCGAACATACTGCCGTGGCGGTCAACGACGCGATCTTCGGGGTCCAGGAGGACGTGTTCGGCGAGGACGCCGTCGATCCGTACGCCGATCGGGTGATGCGCCCGGCGTGGGCGTGTCTGATTGCGGATACCCTCGAGGCGATGGCCGACAGCGACGATGCCGAAAACGGAGACAAAGACGCGTACGAGGCGTCGGTTTCGGTCCCGGACGACGTCGACGATGCGACCGTGTTCGTCGGCGGTGAAAAACGCGGCACGACGGGCGCCGATTCCGAGGTCACGTTTGATCTGACGGCAAACGAGACGCAGCGAGTCGTCGTCGTCGCTGACGGCTACGACCGAATCGATACCGATCGGTATTTCTCCGAACAGGACGCCGACCACCACGTGTCGCTGGCGCCGGCGACCGACCGAACGATCGGCGTCTACGACTCCAGTGGAGACCCGCTCGCAGACGCGGAGGTTAACATCTGGAACGACGACGAACTCGTCTATGCGGAGACCGACGCCGACGGAACGGTCGATCTCGATGCTCTGGACGTAGATGTTGGCGACGACGTGACCGTCGAGGTCTTCGCTGAGGGATACGACGGCTCGTCGGAATCGCTCGAGGCCGACGGCTCGGCCGCCGTCGTCCTCACACCAGCAGACGAACCAGCGGCCGACGACCTCGAGGAGGAAGCGGGACTCACGGAGTACTTCGACGACCCGGACGTCGCCGAGACGGTCTGTGAGGAGGTCCGTG
>NZ_AOHZ01000079.1 GCF_000337215.1 Natronolimnohabitans innermongolicus JCM 12255
CTACGTCCGAGATCGCATGACCGTCGAGGTCGCCCTCGGCGACGGCGACACGCACGAAATCGGCGACGTCGAACCGATCGCGTTCGACACCTCCCTCGAGGTGTTCATCGCTATGCCCGGACTCATGCCGATGAAAGCTGGAGCGCCGCCGAACGTTGGAGACCCGCCGTTTGACGGGGAGCCTGATTTCGATGACCTATTGAATGATCTTGGCGAGCAGGATCTTACTCTAGGCTATGATGGAGAGACGACTACATATAATGAAACTGGGCCACTCAAAAAGGAAGACTAAATCCACAATCTACCACCAATAGTTGAACGGTGGACCACTTTCTACACAACCGATTCTGTCGGTGTGCTCAGGCTGATTCAAAAGTGCCGACGACACTATAATTTCCTTCGATAGTGTAAACGAGTACATTCTCGAGAATCGCGTATCCTTGAACCGTCCCTCGAGCCATCTCTTGGTGCTCACGAACGTTGAACGACCAACGGGACTCTCCGGTTTTCGGGTTGAGGGCGTACAAATCCACATATCCATAGCCACGCCAAGTATAGAGCGTATCGTCGGATACGAACAACCGGCGTCCAGTCGGTCCAGGTGGAAGTTCGCTTGTATCCCATGACTGAGGTTCTTCACCTGTGTCTAGCTTCCTTGTAAGTACGGCACGTTGGTCGAAGACGCCTGCCGAATAGATGATATCATCTGCAATAGTTGGTGCTCGACCGGCAGCAACGGACCCGTCGCCGTCGTCATTATAGACGACGATCGTCTCTCCTTCGCCCGTTTCTCCATCGATCGCCAGCACGGTATCGAGTTCGTGCGTATAGACCATCCCGTCACGGACCATCAACTCTCGGCCGGTATCGACGTTCCCCGGCGGGGAATAGGTCCAGACTGCTTCGTCCTTCTCGACGTCAAAGGCTACAACTTCGTAATCGTGTCCGTTGTTTGTTTTGTGTGATACGTAGAGCGTCTCGTCGGCCCCGACTGCAATATGTTGCACTTCACTGATTGTTTCCTCCCAGATAATGGCTTCTGCATCGGAATCCACTGCATATAATTTTTCGTCGTTATGTACATAGACGGTGTTGTCAGCTACCCGAATGTGGCCTGGATTCCGTGAGTTGAAAGTGATCGACCAGAGTTCAGTTCCGCTAGTAGGATCTAATGCGTAGAGAGAATCTGTTAAGAAGTATACAATATTGTCGGTTACCGCCGGTGTCGTCGGAGGATATTCGACGTTTAGCGGTCCTTCTGGTTCCTCAGCATCCAGATCCCATTCGATCTCTCCAGTTTGTATATCGATTGCATATAATTTCGATCCTTCCGTCCCTACGTAGACTAATCCGTGGCCAACGACCGGTCCAGAGACGGCCACGCCATCGTCTGTCTCGAACGTCCACCTCTCCTCGAGCGGACCGTCGGGGCCGCTCCAGTCGTCGGTCACCATCCGATTGCCAGCAGTAAACCGCGACATCGGCCACGTAGCGCCGCTCAAACTTCCGAGACCCCCGTTTTCGGTTGTTTCGTCACCGTTGGTCTCTCGGGTCGAGTCAATATTATCGGAATCGTCAGTCGTCTCGTCGTCGCTTCCTGTACAGCCTGCAAGCGCCGCGGCGCCGACGGCCGTTCCGCAGGCGGCAAGCCACTGGCGACGCGTTTGGATCGGTCGTCCGCCCATTGTATGCGTTGCTATTCAAACATCTAGTAAATAAAAATATAGGGTAGGAAACTGGATTGCGAATCGGAAATTATCGAAAGCAACATCAACCAGTTACCCAGCGGCTGGGGTCGACGATGCGTCCCCCACGGTCGACGGTTCGCGTGACCGCCACGGCGTCGTCCATGTGGTGAAGATCCGCGTCGATGAACGGAGAGTCGCCTCGTTTCTCCGAGTACCAGCACGAGTGAAAGCCGTAAATTGCCCACAGACGACCTATAACGACAGTTCAGGGGTAGTGGTGGTACCGCCAACACTTTTGTACTCGTCTGTCGACGTCACTCACGACGATCAGGCGTGTCGAACAATACCACATCTCCGGCGGCAGTCGAACTCTGGATCCGGTCGTTCGCACCCACAAAAGCCGGTCCGACACAGGAGCGCGCGCTCGAGCGACTCGAGGACCTCGAGGGGAACATGTCGATCGAATCGGTGACCGTCGGCGTCTGGGGGAGAGAGGTGGAGGTCGATCGACCGACCAGCACAGCGTCGATTCCGCAACTTCGCCGGATCGAAACACGACTCGAAGCGTTTGAATCCTGGGCTACCCGCACTGATCGGTGTCTCGAGCCGTTCTTCCGGACGATGCAGATCGAGTCGCTACTCGCGGACGACTCCTACGACGTCTGGCGGCTTCCGACAGTCGCCCTCGCCGAGTTCGACGAGGACGACGAACTGCTCCACGTCGCCCCTTGTCGTGACGGTGAGCAGACGATCGACGTCGCCGACCGACTGGCGGTCCTTACCGACGAAACGGAGACCCCGACTCAGGCGGACGGCGACCGGGACCAGTGCGCCGGCGAATCGACGACCGGCCAACCCTCGAACCGAGCGGCCGACACCCGTCGCGACGAGCTCGAGCCACCGTTCTCTCGGCCCAACTGACGGGACGAACTGCGATCGATAGCGCCGACGGCGTCGCCTGACGTCTCGCGGGATGCATCGAGACGCCCCCTGTAGTCCGTAACTGATCGTGAGAGTCTATCTCAGGGTGCATAACGACTATGGCACAGAGTATCATACGTTCGGTATGGCAAGCACGTCAGCAACCATCGGCCACTCTCGCTGTCGAAACTGCGGATTCGAAGCGCCCGGCGGCGGTGACGATTGGCTTCGGATCGAGGTTCCGAAGCTGGGGCGGATGACACAGTGTCCGGAGTGTCACAGCACAGACGTGATCACGGCACGATAGCCGATACGCTCCGCTGATGCAGACAGACTCTTGGGCGCCTCGCACGTACGGTCGAATATGAATTCCGAACCGGACGACCTTCCCGCGAGCGACGACGAGTGGCGCGAGCAGCTAAGCGACGAGGAGTACCGCATCCTGCGAGAAGCGGGCACTGAACAACCGTTTAGCGGCGAGTACGTCGACCACGAAGAAGACGGAAGCTACGTCTGTGCCGGCTGTGGCGCCGAACTGTTCGACTCCGAGACGAAGTTCGAATCCGGTTGCGGCTGGCCCAGTTTCTACGACGTCGACGACGGTCACGTCGAGACGCGACTGGACACCAGCCACGGAATGCGACGCACCGAAGTCGTCTGTGCGAACTGCGGCGGCCACCTCGGTCACGTTTTCGAGGACGGTCCCGAGCCGACGGGCAAGCGGTACTGCATCAACTCTGTGGCCCTCGATTTCGACGAGTAATGCGCTTTTCCGCTCGAGTCATCGCGTCGGTCCCGTCGACCGGTCCCGTCGTTGGACCGCGTTCGAGGACCCCGCTCGAGGACCGACGCGACTGCAGGCACGAATCTTTTCGACGTTCCTGACACAGCAACGCGTATGTCCGACGAACGACCGACCGCCAAGGAGTTGCGGCAGGGAATCACCGTCGAAGTCGTTCAGGGCGATCAGGACGTGGAATCGACGGATACCGAGCCCGTCGTCGGTGAGGTCGCGACGGTCTACGGCGACGAACCGGAGGGGCCGGAGGTCGAACTGAAAAACGGCGTCGTCGGCCACGTGCAGTCGGTGCTCCACGACGAGTGAATCGCCGTCCGCTCCGTTTTGCCAGCTCGATAGCGCGACTCGCAGCCCGCCGGCGGCGACCTGCCGGCCAAACGGATTTCCGGAGCGTCGTCGATATCGACATATGGCCGACTCGAGTCGGAGTTACGTCGAACTCGTTCGCGACGTCACCGCGGTCGCCCGCGAGCGCCAGATCAGCGTCAAATCCGCGGGCCTGGCCTACCACGGGTTCAACACGCTGGTTCCGCTGGTTATCCTCGCGCTGGTCGCCATCACCCTCGTCGACGCCCTCGAGCCCCTGGTGGTCGCCCTCGAGTCGGCGACCGGACTCGAGGGGGCGGTGACCGACGGCGGTCTGGAGGAGGTTGCCGGCAGCGCCGGCGATCGGCTGCGGGCGGCGATTCTCGCGTTCCTGATCCTGCTGTGGAGTGCCGTTCGTCTGTTCCAGGCAGTCAACAGTGCGTTCACGGACGTATACGGCTCTCGAATGCAGGAGTCGTACGTGAACACAGCGGCGATGGTCACGCTCGTCACCGCGCTCGACGTGGTGCTCGTGACGCTGACGGTGGCGGTCGGAGTAGTGCTGGTCAGCGTCGTCGGGATCAGCCTCTCGGTGTTTCTCGGCGGTGTCGCGGCGACCGCCGCGACTGCGGCGCTCCTCGGGGCGCTGTTGACCGCGGTTTTCCTGCCGATGTACTACCTCTTTCCGCAGGTGGACGTCTCCGTCACCGAGGTGCTTCCCGGAACCGTATTCGCCGCGCTCTCGTGGACGACGCTGGCGGTCGGTTTCCGACTCTACGTCGCGACCTCGGAGAGCGTCGATCTGTTCGGTATCGCCGGCGCCGTGTTGATCATCCTGACGTGGGTCTACTTCGGCGGGCTCTGTCTCCTGCTCGGTGCGGTCTTGAACGCCGTGCTCGCGGACCGCGTCAACCCAGAAGACGGCTGGGTGCCGATGCGGGAGGTGTGGTCGAAGTATGCGGGCCTATTCGAGTAGTCAGCTTACTGCCAGTATACGATCGAGGGAGTTATTGTTCGTTCGCGTGACCGTCCGCCGAGATCATCCCCGCTCCGGTCGGCAATCGCGAACACCCTGTGTCACGCCGGAACGGCCGTAGTGATCGGGCTCTCGCTGCCTGGGTAACGGTTCTGGTGACCGGAGTACTTCTCGAGGCCGCGGTTCGCGCTGGCTCGCGCTCGTCAGGTTTCTGCCGGTGATCGGCGGTCCGGCGCGCTTTCTGCTCGTCGGTCTCGCTGGTGCGTCCGTCCGCTATCGGGGTTCAACCGCGTTCCTCGACGGATATCGACGCGTCGAGGAGTGAGACGGTGGTCTCGGACGCCCCCTACCGCTTCCTCTCGCCGCGCTCCGAAACGCCGAATAGATCGTCTGCGCTCGCGTTTCGCCGATTCCGTCGATTCGCTCGAGGTCGGCTGGACGCGCCTCGAGACCGACCCGGGCGGGAGTCGGCGACTCGACGGATCCTCGACGTGTTTTCGACCCAGCCGAACGGCGTAGTCGACGAGGTGCGTCTGACCGGTACTGGGGACCACGGGCACCTCGTGGCGGGCGGTGATCGAGGCCATCGAACCGCGGACGGTCTCGAGCACGCCTGCGGGCTCCCGGTCGTCGACGGTGACGGCGACCGCATAGCCGCGGGTAGGGTCTCGAGGGAGGCACGGATATCGGTTCGCGTGTCATGCCACGGCGTCTCAGTGACGGTGTCTCCCGTCTTGCCGGTGTGGCCCGACAGACGGGGGCTCCAGCAGACGAGACGAAGCGATGGGTTCTATCCCCGGGAGCCCCAATGGGCATCGAATGGATTCCGAACGGACTTTCGACGATACTCGGGTGCTCGTCGTCGAGCGCGCGAGCGATCCGTCGGATCGGGCGTCGCGAAACGAGCGGACACTGACTGCGGGACGCCTCGAGGGCGATTCCGAAACCGTCGACGTCGACCGCGTCGCGGGGCTGTCCGGAGCTCTCGAGGCGCTCGCGGAGCGAGCCGTCGACTGCGTGGTAACAGCCCAGCGACTCGCCGACGGCAGCGGTCTGGAACTCGTCGAACGGATCCGCGATCGCGATCCCGATCTACCGATCGTCCTCGCCCCGTTCGACGGCGACGAGACACTCGCCGGCGACGCGGTCGCCGCCGGCGCCACGGAGTACGTGCCGACCACCCACTCGGAGGCGGAACTCACCGATGCAATCCGGCGGGCCGTCGAACGCGGACGCGATCGCCGCGAGCGTCGACGGCGGGCTCGACAGTTCGGCGCAGTCTTCGACGACGCCGAGAGGTACGCGTGGGTTCTCGAGCCGGACGGCCGCGTTCGTCGGGCCAACGGACCTGCACTCGAGGCGATCGATGCGACCGAGGCCGACGTCCGCGGCGACCCGTTTCCCGACCAGCCGTGGTGGCGCTGTGCCGAATCGGGAATCGAACAGCTCCGACACGCGATCGATCGGGCGGCCAACGGAACCGTCGTTCACCGTGAAATCGCCGTTAGGGGTACGACCGACGGGGGCGACGAGCCCGACGAGCCGCGAACCCTCGAGGTGGCGATCCGGCCGGTACGCGACGAGTCGGGCGCCGTCGTCTCCCTGCTCGCGCGCGCGACGGACGTCACCGACCGGGTTCGACTCGAGCGAGACCTCCGCGAATCGGAGGAGCTCCACCGGGTGACGCTGAGCAACATGACGGATACGGTCCTTATTACGAACGACGTAGGCGAGTTCACCTACGTTTGCCCGAACGTCCACTTCATCTTCGGCTACACGGACGCGGAGATCAGCGAGATGGGGACGATCGACGAGCTGCTTGGGCCCGACCTCTTCGACCGCGAGGAACTCGAGGAGCGGGGCGTGTTGACCAACATCGAGTGTACGGCGACCGACCGTGCGGGGCGAGAGCACACGCTGCTGGTCAACGTCCGCGAAGTCTCGATCCAGGGTGGGACGATCCTCTATAGCTGTCGCGACGTGACGAAGCGAAAGCGCCGCGAAGAGACGTTGACGGCGCTGCACCGAACGACGCGCGAGTTGCTCTACGCCGAGACCGACCGGGAGATCGCCGATATCGTCGTCGAGGACGCCACCGACGTGCTCGATCTCGAGGCGAGCGCCGCGTACCTCTTCGACACCGACGAGAACGTCCTCGAGCCGGTCGCCGCGTCGTCGGGGATGCGCCGGCTTCACGGCCCGCTTTCGCGGGAGCGAGCCACCGAGGACAGCGTTTCCGGCGGCGTCTTCGTCGGCGGTGACGCTCGGTTCTTCGCCGACGTGACCGACGCGGACGCGTGGTCGACGCCGACGACTGATATGAAGGGGGCCGGTTTCGTACCGCTTGGCGACCACGGCGTGCTCATCGTCGGCTCCTCCGAGACCGACGCCTTCGACGAGGTCGACCGCGAGCTGGCTGATCTCCTGGCGGCGACCGCTGAGGCGGCCCTCGACCGGGTCGAACGCGAACGAAGCCTCCGCGAGCGCGACCGCGAGCTCAAACGTCAGAACCGAAAGCTCAGTCGTCTCAACCGAATCAACGAGATCATCCGCGAGATCGACACCGCGCTGGTGGGCGCCGAAACTCGCGAGGAGATCGAAGCGGCCGTCTGCGAGCGACTCACGTCCGCCGACCGGTTCGCATTCGCCTGGATCGGGACGACCGACGCCGCCGGCGAGCGCCTCGAGCCGACCTCTCACGGCGGCGCGGGCCGCGGTCGAGACTACCTCGATAGCGTTTCGTTCTCGCTGGCCGACGCGGTCGAACCCGCGGCGCGGACGGCGGCCGACCGCGAGGTGACCGTCGTCTCGAACGTCGTCGATCGACTCCGCGACGAGTCGTGGCGCTCGGAGGCGCTCTCGCGGGAGTATCAGTCCGTCGCCGGCGTGCCGCTCGCCTACGACGAGTTCACCTACGGCGTGTTGACCGTCTACGCCGACGAACCCGACGCGTTCGACGAGGTGACCCGAACCGTCCTCACCGAACTGGGCGAAACGATCGCCTCCGCGATCGCCGCCGTCGAACGGAAACAGGCGTTGCTGACCGACTCGCGGACCCGACTCGAGTTCGACGTCGACGACGACGGGTTCGTCTTCTCGCGGCTCGCCGAACGAGCCGACTGCGCGATCTCGTTCGACGGCGGCGTTCGCCTGCGCGAAGGCGGTGCCGCGGTGTTCGCGACCGTCGAGGACGCGTCGCCGTCCGCCATTGTCGACGCGGCGGCCGATCTCGTCACCGTCGACGCGGTGCAGGTGATCGGTGGCGACGAGTTCGCGGCGGACGTCGACGACAACGGCGACGGGACGACGACGGGAACCGTCCTCCTCGAGCTTTCGCCGCCGTTTCTGGCGTTGCAACTGGCCGATCACGGCGTCGTCCTCCGCAGCGTCGAAGCGACGCCGACGGAGACGCGCGTCGTCGTGGACGTGCCGCCGGCCGTCGACTCGCGTGGCAGCGTCGACGTCGTCTCGAATGCGTTCTCCGCGGTCGATCTCCTGGCGAAGCGAACCGTCGATCGGACGACGGCGCGGGACCTCCGGACCGAACTGCTCGATCGGCTCACCGACCGCCAGCTCGAGGTCGTCCAGCTCGCGTACTACGGCGGCTACTTCGCCTCGCCTCGGGAGCAGTCCGGCGAGGACGTCGCCGGCGCGCTCGGGATCTCACCGGCGGCGTTCTACCGACACGTCCGGACGGTTCAGCGCAAGCTCTTTACGATCCTCTTCGACGAGCTCGGTGTCCCGGCAAGTACTGCTCGAGTAGTTGAATAGTGAACCCCTTGAAGATCGGGGGGGCTAGTTATCTGACGGACACTCCTATCTTAATATCCTTATTATTCCTAAATGGAGTAGACACCACCAATCACTATGAGGGACGTCCAGCTCACCCCCGGCGAGGAATCGATGTACGAGTGTTTCAACTGCGGGACCGTCGTCTGTGCAGCGACGCCGACGCGCTGTCCCGACTGTGGTGCAGACATGCGAAATCGCGGTACACCGATCGAATAATCCACTTTCCTGAATTCTATGGCATCGAACTCGCAGTCGACAGCATCCGACGAAGCGCACCGAACGGACCGAGCAGCCGACGCCGGTTCCGAACGCGAATCGACCGCCGACCACGAATCCGAGACCGCCCTCGAGACCGCGCGCCGCCAACTCGAGCGCGCCGCGACCCACGTCGACGTCGACGAGGCCGCCATCGAACGGCTGAAACATCCGGCGAAGGTCCACGAGGTGACCGTCCCGCTGCAGCGCGACGACGGCTCCGTCGACGTCTTCACCGGCTACCGCGCCCAGCACGACAGCGTTCGCGGGCCGTACAAGGGCGGGCTGCGCTACCATCCCGGCGTCACCCGCGACGAGTGCGTCGGACTGTCGATGTGGATGACCTGGAAGTGCGCCGTGATGGACCTCCCCTTCGGCGGCGCCAAGGGCGGCATCGTCGTCGACCCCAAGTCCCTGAGCGAGGACGAGACCGAGCGGCTCACGCGCCGGTTCACCCAGGAACTGCGCCACGCCATCGGTCCGACGAAGGACATCCCCGCGCCCGACATGGGCACCGATCCGGAGACGATGGCCTGGATCATGGACGCCTACTCGATGCAGGAAGGCGAGACCATCCCCGGCGTCGTCACGGGCAAGCCCCCCGTTATCGGCGGCTCCTACGGCCGCGAGGAAGCCCCCGGCCGCAGCGTCGCCATCGTCACGCGCGAGACGTGCGACTACTACGACTACCCGCTCTCCGAGACGACGGTCGCCGTCCAGGGCTTCGGTAGCGTCGGCGCCAGCGCCGCCCGCCTGCTCTCGAAGTGGGGCGCGACGGTCGTCGCCGTCTCGGACGTCAACGGTGGAATCTACGACCCCGACGGCATCGACGTTGCGTCGATCCCGTCCCACGACGAAGAGCCCGAGGCGGTCACGCAGTACGCCGCGGAGACCGACGTGACGCAGATTCCGAACGCCGACCTGCTCGAACTGGACGTCGACGTCCTCGTTCCGGCCGCGGTCGGCAACGTCATCACCGCGGACAACGCCGACGCGATCGGCGCCGACATCGTCATCGAAGGCGCGAACGGGCCGACGACGTTCGCCGCCGATACGATCCTCGAGGAACGCGGCGTCCACGTCGTCCCGGACATCCTCGCCAACGCCGGCGGCGTCACCGTCAGCTACTTCGAGTGGCTCCAGGACATCAACCGCCGCAAGTGGTCCCTCGAGCGCGTCCACGACGAACTCGAGTCGGAGATGGTCCGCGCGTGGACCGAACTCCGTGACGAGGTCGAGGCCCGCGACGTGAGCTGGCGCGACGCGGCCTACGTCGTCGCGCTGTCGCGAGTCGCCGACGCCCACGAAGCCCGCGGACTGTGGCCCTGACGTTCGGGTCGCGACTCCCTGCTACCACCCCCGTTCTCACTCGCTGCCGCCGGAATCATCGTCGGACGAGCGGCCTCGAGTCGCGGCGCAGGCCGCCGTTTCAAGGTCGTGGCGACCGTTACCTGAGAGCATGGCCTCGCCCGGATCGATCACCCTCGTGCCCAGCGTTCACTTCTCGCCGACCCACCGCCGTCGCGTCCGTCAGACGATCCGCGACCAGGAGCCGGACGTCGTCGCCGTCGAACTCGACGAACGCCGGTACGAACGCCTCGAGGGCGACCGTCGATCCGATCCCGACCTGCCGCCGGTGATAGCCGTCGCGTGCGGCGTGTTACGGACGATTCAACGCTCGATCGTCCGCCTTTACGGGCTCGATCCAAGCCAGACCGACATGGAGACGGCCGTCGAAACCGCCGGCGAACGCGGGATCGACGTCGCGCTCATCGACGATCCGATCGCGGAGACTCTCGAGGCGCTCGGCTCCCGCGTCGGTCCCGAACTGCTCCCGAAACTGGTCTCTCGCGCCCAGCGGCTCGATCCGGACCAGCAAGCGCGGCAGTTAGAACAGCTGTCGCGTTCCGTCGAGGAGATCACCAGCGGCGAGGACGTCCAGCCCGCGATCGAGCAGCTACGACTGCTGGTTCCCGAACTGACCGAGGTGATGATCGATCGCCGCGATCGGTCGATGGCCGCCCGGCTCCACGCGCTCCGTCGCGAGGGGTACGACGTCGTCGCCGTCGTCGGCGCCGGTCACCACCTCGGAATCGAAGACCGACTCGCGCAACTGGAGTCCGCGACGGACGAGGAGTCGCTCGAGTCGGAGACCGGCGAGTCGGAGGGAGAGCCAGAGCCGGAGTCGGAATCGGTGACCGTCCCGATCCGCTCGCCGTCCCGGGACGTTACGCGGATCCCGATCGAGTGATCGGGAGCGGAGCAGGGATCCGTCCCGTGCCGTGCCGTGCCGTTTCGTCCCGTCTCGAGTCTTTTCGAGTCTTCCGTTGACCGTATCACCGATCCAGATACGCGACCGCCTCCTCGTCGGTCACCTGCCCGAAGTCGCGATAGAACTGTCCGACCGCTCGGAACGACTCGGGCGCCTGAAGGGCGATCACGTCGTCGGCCTCCGACTCGAGGGCCGCGAGGCTCTGCGGTGAGCCGACGGGGACGGCGAGCGCGACGTATGCGGCGCCGTCGGCGCGAACCTGTCGAAGGCAGGCCCGCGCCGTCGCGCCCGTCGCGACTCCGTCGTCGACGACGATCACGCGTTTCCCCGCGAGGTCCGGACGGCCGGGCGTCTCGCGGTAGCGGTCGGCCTTTTCGGCGGCGTTTTCCGCCTCTTTTTCGCGAACGTCCTCGAGGTAGCTCTCGGAGACGCCGAGTCGATCGATCAAGTCGTCGTTGTACCAGGCGCTGCCGTCGCTCGCGACGGCCCCGAGCGCCAGTTCGGGATTCTCCGGCGCGCCCATCTTTCGGGCGACCACCACGTCGAGGGTGGTATCCAGCGCGTCTGCAACCGGCCGTGCGACGGGTAACGCTCCGCGGGGAATCCCCGCGACGAGATCGGCCTCGAGGCCGCGAGACTCGAGGTCGGCGGCGAGGCGCTCGCCGGCGTCGGTTCTGTCGTCGAACATCGTCCTGTCCCGAGCTACGGCGGCCAGCCACTATGGTTTGTCGTGGCACACGACGGGCGAGGTCGTTCGTCGGGTGGCGTCACTGGTGACGTACTCCGTTTCTCGAGGTCGACGCGCCGAGAGATCGTACGGCGTTCCGTCTCAAACGACGTCCAGCGCGTCTCGGTCCGCCCCCGCGAGTTCGACGAGCGCGTCGGCCTCGAGCAGGTGACACTCGCCCGGAATAACGAGCAGGTGCAGCGGCTCGCCGAACTCCCGCTCGGCGAGGTCGGTCATCGTTCCGGCCGCGACGAGCGGGTCCGGACTGCCCGCGCGGGCGACGACGACGCCGACGAGGTCGGGGTACTCCTCGGCCAGGAGCTCGGCGCCGACGTCGGCGGTCATGTACTCGTCGTCCTCGGTTCGCTCGTGGCCGACCTTGTCGTCAGAACGCTTTGCGTTCTGACTGCTGGTTGGACCTTGTCCAACCTTGATGTCGAGGTAGACGACGGTGTGCAGGCCCTCCTCGCGGTTCGCGTCGATCGTCTCCGTCACGCTCGCCGGGAGTCCCTCCGCGCCGTGGGCGTAGGGAAACGGCAGCGTCGTCGCTTTCCCGAACCGATAGTTCTGGAGGCCGGTCAGCGAACTGGTCGCCGTCTGCGCCGTGACGCCGTGGATCACCCGCGTCTCGATGCCGCGGTCGTGGGCCCGAAGGCGGAGGTCCACGTGGGTCGTCGAGATCATCGTATCGCCCGCGGTCAGGAAGGCCACGTCCTCGCTCTCGGCGGCCTCGAGAATCTCCTCGGGATGCTGTTCGACGCCCGCGCGGTCGCGAACCTCGATATCGACGTCGTGGTGGGCCTCGAGGTCGGAGACGGACGTGCCGATCAGTTTGCTGGTGTAGAACTCGGCGTAGGCGCGGTCGGCGCTTCTGAGCGCCGCCTGGCCCTCGACGGTGATCGAGCGCTCGTCGTAGAGTCCGAGACCGATGAACGTGAGCATGGGGGTGATAGTTCGAGACGGCGTTATAAGGTTTCGAGTCGGCAGCCACCGCATCCACGGGCCCCGTCGGTCCCGTCTCTTGATACTGACGCTCCGATGCCGGTACCGAACCAGTCGAACTACTGGTGAAATAATTAGCCTAGTCTAACTCTTCGGCTCGGTATAGGAAATTTATTTAGTCACTTAGTCGAAGTCTCTATCGATGGATCTCAGTCCGGTCGCGGAGGACTATCTCAAAGCGATTTACTATCTCGAGACCGAAAACGGCCGTCCCGTTCGAACGAGCGATATCAGCGAGGCGCTCGACGTAACGTCGCCGACAGTTACGAGTATGCTCGACACGCTCGACGAGCGTGAACTCGCTAACTACACGCCCTACCAGGGCGTCGAATTAACCGATCGTGGGAGGGAAGTCGTCCTCCAACTCGTGCGGAACCACCGGTTGCTGGAGACGTTTCTGATGGAGTACCTCGACTACTCGTGGTCTGCCGTTCACGACGAAGCCGACCGCCTCGAGCATCACGTCAGCGACGAATTTACGCGTCGGCTCGCGGCGTTTCTCGGCGAACCGGCGACGGATCCCCACGGCGACCCGATTCCGGACGCAGACTTGCGGATGCCCGACGAGTCGCCGTACACCCCACTTACCGAGTTCGAACCCGATGATCGCGTGACCGTCGAGCAGGTCCCACACCGCGATCCCGACGTTCGCGAGTACCTCTCGAGACACCGCATCGGTCCGGGAACGCGACTCGTCGTCGAGGAAGTGTCGCCTATCGATCTGGTGACCGTCGTTCCGTCGTCGACGGGCGCTTCCGTCGCGTTACCGACCCACGTCGCACGGCGTATCGGCGCTCGAGCCGTAACAAAGTAGCAATACGGACTGTCACGTAGTATAAATCTCTTGGCCCACTACGGCCCCATCGATTTAGACTAGGCTAATATTTCTATTTTGTTCGGAAAATACTTGTACTAGTTGGCGGAAAGTGGCGGTGATGACAACGCAGCCGAACGGACGTACTGACGCACTATCACGCAGAGATTTCGCGCTCTTGAGTGGGGGCTCACTCCTCGCGGGACTGGCCGGCTGTCTCGGCGGCGACGACGATCCGGAACTCGACGTCGACGAGAACACCGTCATTGCATCGATGCCGGCGCTCTGGGATTTCACCCGGCAGATCGCGGGGGAAGACGACGACACGCTCGAATCGTTCGACATCGTCCCCGTCGGTGAACACGGTCACGACTGGAACCCCGAGCCGGCGACGGTCGAAGACATCGATCACGCTGGTGGGTTCGTCTACATGCGGGACTTCGCTTCCTGGCAGGACGACGCGGCCGAACAGCTCGAAGCGGACGGTGAGACGACCGTGATCGATGCCTCCGAAGGAATCGAGTTCTTCGACAGTCCCGCCGAAGACAACGACGAACACTGGTGGATGGATCCCGTCTACTGTCAGGACGGCGTCGACAACATCGCCGACGGACTCGCCGACATGGATCCCGACAACGAAGACTACTACCGGGACAACGCGGCGGCGTTCAACGAGGAACTCGAGGAACTCCACGAGGACATGCAGGACGTCGTCGACCGAGCGACGCTCGATACGATCGTCGTCGCGACGCACGACTCCTTCCAGTGGTGGAACCAACAGTACGGTATCCAGGTGGAGTCACCCGTCGGGACGTCGCCGGACGACTCGGCGAGTCCGGACGAGGTCGAGGAGGTCGAAGCGCTCATGCACGAACGGGATATCGACCACGTCCTCTACGACGTCGGCGAACCGGCGAGGCTCGCCGAGTCGCTGGCCGAGGAGACGGACGCCGAGTTCTTACCGCTCACGCCGGTCGAAACCCAGATCGACGGAGCGCCGGAGCTCGACACGGGAATCACGATGGAACCGGACTGGGGATACACGGATCACTTCTACGAGATCAACCTTCCGTCGCTCGAGACGGCCCTCAAGGCCGAGTGATCTACCGCCGACCGAGAGCGTACAGCTGAAATAAAATACCCTACTGAGACAAAAATCACACAACAATGTCTGCTATAGCCGCCGAAAACGTCAGCTTCGCGTACAGCGATCGACCAATACTGAGAGACGTCTCCATGTCGATCGAAGAGGGAGAGTTTCTGGGGTTGGTCGGCCCGAACGGATCGGGCAAGACGACCCTGCTAGAGATCATGCTCGGCTTACGATCGCCGGACTCCGGCCGCGTCGAGTTGTTCGGTACACCCGTCGAGGCGTTTACCGAGGGCACGCGATTGGGATACGTCTCCCAGCACTCGACGGACGCCGACTCGATGATGCCGGTCACCGTCCGTGAGGTCGTCGAGATGGGGCGATACCCACACGCCGGTCTCAGACGGCTTACGGCGGAAGATCACGCCATCATCGACGAGGCGATCGCGGACGTCGGGATGGAACCGTTCGTCGATCGACGGATAAGCGACCTGTCGGGCGGGCAGCGCCAGCGAGCGTACATTGCCCGCGCGCTGGCGTCGGAGGCCGACCTGCTCGCACTCGACGAGCCGACCGTCGGCGTCGACGCCGACGTCGTCGATCAGTTTTACGACCTCCTCACCGAACTCAACGAGGACGGTATCACGATCGTCCTGATCGAACACGACATCACTACCGTCAGCGAGTACGCTGATACGATGGCCTGTCTGGACGGTGAGCTGTACGAACACAGCGAAACGGAGACGTTCCTCGAGAGCGGCGCGTTAGAGCAGGCGTTTAGCTCGGCCAGGGCCGTCAGCTCGAGACAGGTCGCAGGGGGTGATTGACGATGGCGGTCGAGCAGGGCCGGCAGCGCCGGGGCCTCGGGCTTTTAGCGGTCGGAATCCCGCTAACGTTGCTCGCGTTCGGCGTGTTCATCGTCTGGATCTTCCCGCCGCTGTTCGAGCTGTTCTGGGGCGGCATGGAAACGCTGTTCGACGGGCACTGGCTGGTCACGAGTTCGTTCATCCGCCACGGATTCACCGCGGGCGTGCTCATCGGCTTTACGGCACCGGTCGTCGGCGCGTACCTCGTCAATCGCCAGATGGCACTCATCGGTGAAGCCCTCGCACATACGGCGTTCGGTGGCGTCGCGATCGGACTGTTCGTCGGCGCATCCATCCCGGCGCTTAACTACCCACTCGCGTGGGCGATGGTCGTTGCAGCCATCTCTGCACTGGGAATGCAGTACATCGCCGTGAAAACCGACGGGTACGCAGACATTCCCATCGCGATTATGCTCACCGGCGGGTTCGCCGTGGGGATCGCGGTAATCTCCTACGGCGTCGTCTTCAGTGCGACCGTCGAGAGCTACCTGTTCGGCGATATCCTGTTCGTTCCGTTCGAGAACGTCCAGCTGATGGTCGGCCTCGCGTTACTCGTCGGTCTCACCATCGGATTGACCCACAAACAGCTCAAGTTCATCACGTTCGACCGTGAGGCGGCACGGCTGGCACGGATCAACGTCTGGTTCTACGACACGCTGTTGATCGTCCTGACGGCGCTGGTCGTCGTCGCGGCGATGCAGATCCTCGGTGCGATTCTGGTGGCCGGAATGCTCGTCATTCCGGTCGCTGCGGCGATGCAAGTCACCAGTAGCTTCAACCGCTCGCTCGTCGTCTCGATCGCTTTTGGCCAGATCGCCGTTCTCGGCGGTATCCTCGTCTCGTACGATCTCGGCGTCGCGACCGGCCCGATGATCATTATCACCGCCATTCTCATCTACCTCGGCACGCTTGTTGCCGGGCGCAGCCAGTCGTAACTGAGCGGTCTCGGTTCGGTTAACTCGACGAACTAGCCGTGCCGCGTCTCGGGAATTCTCGGTCGGTTGACTGCTGACCATATGTCGTGGATAAAAGAATTAGACTAATCTAAAACAAATATTTTCTAACCCTAGTTTTAATAGGTAGTTCGGCGTAGCAACGACTGCACTCCGGAAAGCCGGAGTGTGGAATCGACTCGTGTTCCGGTCCCGGAACACTGCAGTGCCAGGTGATGCTCCTGTGTGACCGGGAGCGCGTGGTCAGTCACGCTCTCGTCTGACAGCAGCGCAATCCCCGCTGTCATCTCGTTGCCAACGGATCGTCGTGGTCGACGATACCGACACCCCAACCGACGGTGCTGTCCAACGGCCACCCCGCGAGGTCGCCGTTCAGTGAGGTTCCACGAACCGTTTCGATCGGTCCGTTATCGCTTCCCCTCTCCCGTACAAACGGTGACGACGCTGTTTCTGTTCCCGTTGCTCACCACAACCGATCGTCAACTCGTGCTGTCCGGCAGCATCAGAAACCGATGTGCGACGTCGATGCCGGGCCGTCGCCCCCGTCCCCGCCGTCGGTGTCGTTGTCAGCGATTCCGCCGTCGCCGACGAACGTCAAATCGTCGTCGGTGAGGACGACCCGGCCGTCGCCGTGGACCGTGAGTTCGACCGACGGCAACGTCGTGTCTTCGGCCTCGCCGTTGTCGCAGTAGCCCGAACACGAGTCGAACATCGAGCCGTGTCTGGGACAGATAATCCGACCCTCCCGCATCGGAACGCCGCGGCCGGTGTCGAATCGCTGGGATTCGTGGGTACAGCGGTTGATCCACGCTTCGACGCCGTCCTCACAGGGGACGAGAATCACCTCCTCGCAGTCGCCGTACTGATCGCGGACCGTAACCAGCCACGACCCCTCCTCGTGGACCGTTTCGACGGTCGTGAGTTCCGTCATACCGACTCGGTTCGTGGGGGATCCCCAAAACGGTTCACGTCGCTTTGAGTGTCCGCAACGTCGGTAGATCGACGAGTCGAGCGACCGAGGAGCGAACGACGATCGCTCGAGCGCCGCGAAACGTCACCGTTACGGCGCCCGAACGGCTGCCTTCGGGTATGACAGTCCCGTGCGTCCGCGCGCCGCGCGAGGAGGGCGAGGCCACGCGCCAGGAACTCGCGGACGCGGACCTGATCGACGACGCGTACGAACTCACGGTTGACGAGGGGGAACTCTACATCCCCGTCACCGATCCCGACGCCGTTCCGGCGGACCTCGAGGTCGTTTCCCGACCGGTCGACGAGCGAGAGACCCAGACCACGCCCGCCGACGTGCTCGGCTTCGAACCCTCCTACGAACGCCTCGGGCGCGCGGCGTTGCTCGACGAAGACGACGACGAGCGCGCCCGCGAGATCGCCGACGCGATCGTCGCGTCGGATCTCCCCCTCGAGACGGTCCTGAACAAGGCCTCGAAGGTGAAAGGCGAGACGCGAGTTCGCGACTGGGACCTGCTCGTCGGGGAGAGCACCGAAGTCGTCCACCGCGAGTACGGCTGCGAGTTCGCGCTCGACCTCGCGGCGGTGTACTTCTCGCCCCGGCTGGCGACCGAGCGCAATCGGGTCGCCGAGCAGGTCGTCGAGGACGAGCGCGCGCTCGATATGTTCGCCGGCGTCGGCCCGTTCGTGATCCCCTTCGCGAAACGCGGCGCGGACTGCGTCGGCGTCGACGTCAACGAGACCGCGATCGAGTACTTACGCGAGAACGCGCGACGAAACGGCGTCGCGGATCGAGTTACGGCAATCCGTGCTGACGTCACCGAGATCGATGACGAGTACGCGAACTGGGCCGACCGCCTCGTGATGAATCTCCCCCACAGCGCCGACGCGTTCCTCGAGACGACCGTCGAGTTGGCCGGCGACGACTGTACGATTCACTACTACGACATCCAGCACGAGGACGACCCCTTCGGGCCGGGCGAGCGCGCGATTCGCGAGGCGGCCGAACCCGAGTACGACGTTTCCGTGGAGACTGAACGCATCGTTCGCTCCTATGCGCCACACGAGCTGAACGTCTGTCTTGACGTTCGACTCGAGCGCTGACTCGAGTGGCACGCGAACGACTCCCACGAGCGAAACGATTCGCAATCCTTATGGCTGGTATCGGCCCTACGAATGAGTAGACGCGTCGCACCGATGCGACCGTGTGCCGGTGTAGCTCAGACTGGCAGAGCGAATCCTTCGTAAGGATTAGGTCGAGGGTTCAAATCCCTCCACCGGCTCTTTCTGCGACAAACGGACGTGAGGAGCAAAAGAGCGACTGGAAGGATTTGAACGAGACCACGAGCGAGCGTTGCGAGCGAAGTGGGCGTAGTTCACAATCCACTCCTCCGGCTTTCTTCCGACGAACAACCTCGCGAGCCGGAAGACCGTTTTGGAGGAATTTGAATCAGAGAGCAACTTCGCTGCGACCGTGATTCACAGTCCTCTATGGCTCTTTCTGCGACGACCAATTCCTACGAACTGGACGTCTGCTCTGGAGGCGATCCGTAGAACGGACTGTTACCACAAACTCTTTGGAGTGCATGACTCGCCTCGAGATCGAGCCATTCGAGAATCGAAGCGTCTCGTGATCACGGAAACCGTCGGTCGCCGGACGACTCCGAGGTAGTCACCCCCATCGTCCCATAAAATACGAAATTCAGCCATTTGGAATAGTGCCGACCTCGGTCCGGGTCTATTCGATTTCGAGAGACCACTCGCCGTCTGCTTCGACGTCGAGCCAACAGATACCCGAGTAGTCTGCCAACGTTTCACCCTCGTACTCGCCGATCTCGTTGAAGACCATTTCGCCCGAGAACACGTCGGTATCGCCCTCGTCGAAGATGTGGACCTGGAAGTTCTCCTCACCGTCGTGCTCTCCAGAGACCGTCATCGAACCATCGAGTTCAACTGGACCGACAACGTCCGGCCCCGAACCTGCTGCTTCGACCGGCAGAGTACGAATTTCTTCGTCCGGTGCAAGCGGCTGTCCGACCGTAAGCTCCCACTCTGCTGGAGCGGTGACGTCGAATAGATACTCTCCGTTCGAAGTCGGTACTGCACCCGCACTCAGACCTCCTTCGAGTGAGTTAACGAGGAGTTCGTCAGATTCTCCCTCGAGGGTGACCTGATAATTCTCGAATCCACCGTCATCGAAATCGGCTACGACGACCGTCAGCGCACTCTCAAGAGTGACCTCGTCCGTCACCGAATCACCGCTACCGGAGAACGTCTCAGTTCCGGGATCAAATAGTGGGTCGTCGTCGAGCGTTTCTATAAGTGAGCGCAGTTCACCAGCGTCCGATCGCTCCGGTCCGCCTTCCCCGGTTTCGTTTTCTCCGTTCCCGTTCTCATCACCGTTACTGCTGTCATCCCCATTCTCGCTCCCGTCATCGGCGTCGTTGTCATCGTTATCCCCATCGCCAGCGCAACCGGCGAGGGCACTCGACACTGTTACCCCACTCGCAAGAAGCAGTTGTCTCCGATTCACATCAATAGGTTGCCACATGGTGTAATAAAAGTGACGTCTATCGGTCGGCTGTCGTCTACCGTTCGCCGATGAGTGCTCGAGACACACGATCACAGTCGACAGCCGATTGTGTATTTCCAAACGTGATCGGCGAGAGTGAAGTCGGTCCGATTAAGCTGGCGCGAAATAACGGTCAGCAAACGCTGTCTCACTTACTCGAGGGCCGTTTCGTACTCGTACTCGATCGGCGTCTCCTCTCGAGCGGCCTCCGGATCGATATCGCTGTACGTGATCTCGCGACAGTCCCACTCATTCGTGGGCCACCGGTGGCTCACCACGGTATCGCCGTCTGGACCGTGTACTTCGACGTGTGTGATGATCGCAGCTCCCTCTGGTGGATCGAACTCGTCGAGATGAGCGTTGACGTTGATATCGACCGGAAGATCGAAACCGGTGACCGTGAGGATATCGTCGAGGACGTCCAGCCACGTCTCGCTGCTGTCACCGTAGCGCGGATACATGACGTGGACGTCGATCCGATCGACTCGAGTCGAGTCGCCGTCGACGAGGACGCGCGAACAATCGTGCATCGTCACTTCGACCCCGCCGTCCTCGAGCGTTCGCGGACGGTCGTAGTCGGTCGGATCTCGGTCCTGCGCTGAAACGGTTGCACCGACGAATCCGACGCCACTCGTCGCGCCGACGGCTGCCAGTACACTTCGTCGGGTGCGGAGTCTGTCTCTACTCATGTGTGTACCCCCACATGACACTGTATATAATCCACAGGGCCGCCGCGCGACGATCAGCCGTCGTATCGGTTCGCGGGCACCCACCTCGAGCCTGCATCCGGTCGAACTGGCGTGTGAGTCCGCCGTCGCGTTGATCACATCGTTTGGACGCCCTGAGACGTACCGCGACGCTGCTGATCACGTGAATACCAAACTAGTTTGGAGATAGTATCTTGCCTGACGCTCACCTTGCTCGAGACACGGGCGGACGGATCGATTCGATCCGATCGACCCGACACGAGCGATCGCGCCTGCGGTCTCTCGTGGACATCATCCACTTCCACTTCCGACCGTTTTCGACCGATAGCCAGAACTGCGTGCGCCAGGATATGAACGTTCTGGATACTCTCAATATTTGATAATAGTCCGGATAGCAGAGACGTCTTCTCGGATTCGAGAGTAATTCGGGGGCTCACACCACCAACTGATATACATGACTAATTACGGGGACTGCGGCCCGTCTGTGGCATTTGTGTACACGACTCAGCTAGGTTTATACGTCGCTTCGTTGCTCTCACCTATGGATGATGTCCACGAGCGAACAACAGTTGTCACTACCGGACGATCTCACTGCGCCGCAAACGAAACTCGTCTACGTTACCCTCCAATCGGTCGGCGAAGCGACGGCCTCCGACCTGCAGGATCTCCTCGGATTATCGAAGCTCTCACTCATGCCAGTGTTGACGTCGCTCGTCGCGAACGACTATATCGTTCGAACGGAGGATGGCTATGCCTGCTACTAATCGCACGACACCGGCCGTCGACCTCGAGTCGGAGGCGACGCTTCGGATCGACTGTTACGTCCGCCAGTCGGTGCCCACGGCGCTCACCGACACGATTAACGACATCATCGATCGGCTGGGACGACTGCAGGACGCCGGAGAAATCCACGACTACGATATCACGTACTGGCCGCCGGAGTGCCACGCGGTCGACGTGACCGACGACACGCGCCCGCAGACGCGCGACGAACTCGTGACCGCGTTCGAGCGCTGGGCGGTACAACAGGGCCACTCGCTCGAGCCGGCGTTCCGGCGGCGGGAGATTCCGGCCTCGTCGTTCGGCGTCGGACCGGACGAACCGCGCGAACGGGTGCGCGTCCCGGTCGTGACGCTGGCGGTTCGAGAGGTCGATCCCGACGCCGACGCCGATACTGATGCCGACGCCGACGAGCCGACGCTTGAATCGCTTCGCGGTGTTGTTCCGTACACGGAGCAGTCACACGCGACGGAGTCGCGGACGTACACCGTCGACGAGTGGCTACGGATCGTCGAACCGAACGAGGACGGCGCCGCGTCGCGTGCGACACCTCACGAGCAGCCGATGGCGCTGGAGGGTCACCAATGAGCGTCGAGACGACCGAGCGACCGGACGAACTGGAGTTGCCGTCCCGCCAGCCACTTGCCGGCCGAACGTGTCTGGTGACCGGCTCCTCGCGCGGTATCGGGCGGGGGATCGCCCGCGAACTCGGTCGCCACGGCGCGACCGTGATCATCAACTATCGGTCGTCGGAGGCGGACGCCCACGCGGTCGCCGACGCGATCACCGAGTCAGACACCGAGGGGACGGGCCACCCGGTCCAGGCCGACGTCACCGACCGCGATGCGGTCGACGCGATGGCCGACGCGATCGACCAGTCGTTCGGCCCGATCGACGTCCTCGTCAACAACGCGGGGATCACGTCCGACTGTACGTTCGCGAAGATGACCGAGGAAGACTGGCACCGCGTCTTCGACGTCTCGCTCCACGGGACGTTCAACTGCACGAAGGCGTTCTACGACGACCTCGAGCGCGCCGACGACGGCCGGATCGTCAACATCTCGAGCGTGATCGGCAAGCAGGGTAACGTCGGACAGGCCAACTACGCGGCGGCCAAGAGCGGACTCTTCGGGTTCACCCGTTCGCTCGCCCTCGAGTTGGCCGGGACGGGCACGACGGCAAACTGCATCGCGCCCGGCTTTACGCGGACGGAGATGGTCGAGGCGGTTCCGGACCACATTCAGGACGATCTGCGTTCGGATATTCCGCTCGAGCGGTTCGCGACGGTCGAGGAGATCGCCGGTCTCGTCCGCTACCTCGCGAGCGCGGAGTCCGGCTACATCACCGGCGAGGTCATCGACGCCAACGGCGGCATCGATCTCTAACCGCCGGTCGAATCACGACGGTACTGACAGCGCCGGCGGCGGTGGCGTCGCCGAAACTCGGTACGTGCCCTGGTTTCGCACGCATCCCGAGTACTTACCCGTTCTCGGACGGACGTCCGACTCGATGGAGTCACCGACAGCGACGCTGGCCGACGAGCCGCCGAGCGCCAAACTGGTTTTCAAGGTCCTCGAGCACCACGACTCGCTCACGCAGGAGCAACTGGCCGAAGAGACGATGCTCCCCCGCCGAACGGTCAGATTTGCCCTCTCTCGGCTGGACGAGGCGGGGCTGCTCGACGAGCAGGTGTCGTTCAGAGACGCCCGTCAGTCGGTCTACTCGTTGTCGAGCGAGGGCGAACGAGTCCGATCGAGAAACGAGTGACGGAAGCGAGGTCGGGGACGGTCACCCTCTCCGGAGTTTGACACTCGTCACCGCAGAGTTACGGTGGCCCCCGGTGAACGACCAGCTATGACGGAAACGTTTGTCGTCGTCGGTGGCGACGCCGCAGGGATGTCCGCCGCGAGCAAGGCAAAGCGCGACGACCCCGACCTCGAGGTCGTCGTCTTCGAGAAAGGCGAGTGGGTATCGTACGGAGCGTGCGGGCTCCCGTATTACGTGAAAGGAGAGATTCAGTCGCTCGAGGCGCTGGTGTCGGTGACGCCCGAGGAGTTTCGCGAGGAGCGAGACATCGACCTGCGGACGGGCCACGAGGTCGTCGACGTCGACCCGCTCGAGCGGACGGTCACCGCCGAAGTCGAATCGTCGTCGGAGACGGTCGTGCAGTCGTACGATCACCTGCTGCTCGCGACGGGCGCCGAGGCCGTCGTGCCGCCGATCCAGGGCGCCGAACGCGAAGGGGTCTACACGCTCGGCTCGATGAGCGACGGCAAGGAACTCCGCGAGTACGTCGCTCGAGCGCGCACCGAGGAGTCGTTTCAACAGCCCGACCGCGGACCGGCCTGTCGGTACCTCGAGGACTGTTCCGGTCCCGTCGGCGTCGTCGGGGGCGGCTACGTCGGGATCGAGATGGCCGAAGCGCTGGCCGAGAACGGCTTCGAGGTGCACCTCTTCCAGCGCAGCGACCGGCTACTGACGGGGTTCAGCGGAGCGACGAGCGACGCGGTGGCCGAACACCTCCGCGAACAGGACGTCGCCGTCCATCTCGGGAGCGAGGTGCGTGCGCTCGCCGGCGACGGCGACGGGGGCAACGGGAACGAAGGTGGGAGAGAGAATAACGATGAGAGAACCGACGGCGCCGTCAGGGCCGTCGTCACCGCCGACGAGCGCGTGCCGGTCGAGATGGTGTTGCTCGGAACCGGCGTCCGGCCGCGAACGGCGCTGGCCGAGGCGGCGGATATCGAACTCGGGCCGACCGGAGCGATCGCGACCGACGCCTACCGCGAGACGTCCGTCCCCGACGTCTACGCGGCGGGCGACTGCGCCGAGGCGATCCACACCGTGACGGGCGAAGCGACGTACGCGCCGCTGGCGCTGACGGCCAACCGCCACGGACGCGCGGTCGGCCAGACCGTCGCCGGCGACCCGACCGAAGGCGGCCCCATCGCCGGCACGGCGGCCGTCAAGGCCTTCGAGACCGAGGCGGCGCGGACGGGGATCATCGACCACGAGGAGGCTCGCCAAGCCGGCTTCGATCCGGTCAGCGAGACGATCGACGCGAAATCGCGAGCGGGCTACTATCCTGAAGGAGGAACTGTCACGATCACGCTGACCGCCGACCGCGAGACCGGACGCGTCCTCGGCGCCAGCCTCGTCAGCGAGTACGGCGAGGGCGCCGTTCACCGTAGCCACGCCATCGTCGGAGCCCTCGAGGCCGACGCCACCGTCTCGGAACTCGAGAACTACGATCTCGCCTACGCGCCGCCGTTCAATACGACCTGGGACCCCGTTCTCGTCGCCGCGAAGGTGCTCTCGGGGACGGTACAGTGAGTGTGGCTCCGCGGTGAGTATCGATCCGTCGTCGACGTTCGGTCGCTATCGGTCGTCCGCCGTCAGCGGTTAGTCGGAGACCGCGGGGACGTCCGCGGAATCGACCGCACCCTCGCTCTCGAGGTCCTCGAGCGACTTCGGGAACTCGCGGAGTTCCTTGTGGATCGCGATGCCGGCTTTCGCGCCCTGACCCATGGCGACGGGGATCTGGTTGTGGCCGGGCGTCAGGTCGCCGACGGCGAACAGGCCGTCGACCGACGTTCGCCCGTGGTCGTCGACGGCGACCGTCCCGTCGTCGTTCAGGTCAGCGCCGAGCGACGCCGCGAGGTCGTTGTTGTACTCGGCGCCGTACATCGCGAAGCCGCCGGCGTACTCGCGAATGGCTCCGTCGTCGAACTCGAGGGCTTCGAGCCAACCGTCCTCGCCGTTTCGAACGCCGGTAACCTCCTCGCGAACGACGTCGACGGGATGGTTCGCGAGCAACGCCGCGGTCTCGTCGCTCCAGGTCGGCTCGTCCCCCCGAAGCAAGAGGCCGACGTCGGCCGTGAAGTTGAGCATGAGCATCGCGACGGTGGCGGCGCTGTCGCCGTGGCCCATCACGTACACCGGCTCGTCGACGAACGTGTGGGCGTCGCAGTGGAGACAGTAGTGGAGTCCGCGACCGGTGCGCGGCAACGGCGGCTCGGGGCGGCCGTCGGAGAAGCCGGTCGCGAGCACGACGCGGTCCGCGACGGCGGGTCCGTCCGTCGTCTCGAGCGCGAAGACATCGTCGCGGCGCTCGACGCCGGTCACGAACGACCGCTCGTAGTTGGCGCCGTACGAGCGGAGTTGCTCGACGGCCGTCTCGAGGAACTCGTCGCCGGAGACGGATTCGGGGATTCCGATGACGTTGTGCGTCTCCCGCATCATCGCGGCGCGACCGCCGCCGCGGTCGAAGACCGCCGTCTCGTGGCTGAGTCGCGTCGCGTAGAGCGCGGTCGTCAGGCCGGCCGGGCCGCCGCCGACGACGGCGACCTCGTATCGCCGATCGTCCGAACTGTCGAGTGGGTCCGTCATATTGTGGTTACCTTCTGTTACCCGCTTACTCCTGGTTAGCAATAACTGTGAGCCAACCCATCGCTCACCCGGTTACCGACCGGTAAGCGGGCCGGCCGTGGTCTCGAGTCGACCGTCGTCGACAGCGAACGACGACGCCAGGGAAACCGGACGTAACCAGGTAACGAAACGTAACGTTATGCTCCTCGCGTCCGAATTCGGCGTATGGGCGACGACGACCGACTCGAGGTCTGGTGTTCGGGCGAGGAGTGGTGTTCGATCACGTCGACCGCGACGCTGATCGGCAAGAAATGGCACACCGTCGTGATCCACCGACTGCTCGCCGAGGGTCCCCTCGGGTTCAACGCGCTGCAAGAGGAGGTCGGCGGCATCTCGAGCAAGGTCCTTTCGGACGTGCTCGAGGATCTGGGTGAGAAGCAACTGGTCGATCGAGAGATCGTCAACGAGAAACCGGTCCGCGTCGAGTACTCGCTGACCGAACTTGGCGCGTCCCTCGAGCCGGTGATTCAGGAGATGGCCGCGTGGGGCGAAGCGCACCTCACCGCGGCGACGGACGAGGAAACGTCGATCACCTGATCGCGGTAACCGTTACAGGACACGACTCGAGACCGTGCTCGGGGAAAAACGGTTCAGAGCAGCGCCGAGAGCGCGAGGAACGCAGCCAGCGCCAGCACGGGGTAATCGACGCGGGAAAACGCCAGCGCGGGTAGCGTCGGATTCCAGGCGAAACACCGCGCCTGCATGGCGAGCGCGAGGCGGTCGGCGCGCTCGAACGCCCGCGTGAGTCCCAGGACGCCGATCGTTCCGGCGCGGTCGACGGCGCCGCGCTCGTCGCCGAGTCGGGCCGCCATCGCGTCGCGGATCGTCCGGAGATCCGCCCGTAACACCGGGAGGAATCGGAAGACGAGCGCGACGCCGATCCCCAGCAGCTGGCCCGGTTTTCCGGGGATCGTTCGTTGAATAGCGGCTCGAGACGCTCGAACGGGCGTCGAACGGACGTACGCGGCGCTGACGAACAGGATCAGCAAGACTCGGTAGCTCGCCCGCGCGGAGACGATCCCGTCCTCGAGGTCGATCCAGGGTGACCCGAGCGTCAGCGCCGCGAGCACCGGGGCGATGGCGAGAAACACCAGCGCGTACCGATAGGCGTACAGCGCCTCGAGCGGCGAGACGCGGGCGGCGACCAGGATCGCGCCGGCGACGGCCGTGAGCGCGACCAGCGCCCGCGGGCCGGTGTGGGCCAGCGCGGTCGCCGCGAATCCGATCTGGACCGCCAGCTTCGAGCGGGGATCGAGGCGGTGGGCGAGCGTGTCGTCGGGTGCGTAGGTGAGCATCGTCGTCGGTAGCTGCGGTCGAACGGGCGTTCGGGCGATCGAACGTTCGGTGATCAAGTCTTCGGGTGAGAGCGATCGTTCGGAGGTCGTCGGTGCGACTCGAGACGGCCTACGGCCGGTCGGCGCGGCGACTCGGAACGCGTACCTCGAGTCCCGCCAACGCTTCTCTCGCACGGTCGGGCGGTTCGTCGACGACCACGCGGCCGTCGCGCATCGCAATGACGCGGTCGGCGAGGTCGAACACGTCCCGCAGGTCGTGGGTTGCAAGCAACACGCCGGTACCCTCGGCCGCGAGCGACTCGAGGCGCGCCAGCACCGAGCGGCGGGCGGGATCGTCGAGTCCGGTGAACGGTTCGTCGAGTACGAGGTGGGTCGGCTCCATCGCCAGCGCGCCGGCGATGGCCACGCGGGACTGTTCGCCCCCCGAGAGCGCGTCGATGTGCTCGTCTTCGCGACCCGCCATGTTGACCGCCTCGAGGGACGCCTCGACCCGGCGGTCGATCTCCGATCGTTCGAGCCCGAGGTTTTCGGGGCCGAAGGCGACGTCGGCGCCGATCGTCGCGGCGACGAACTGGTCGCGGGGGTGTTGGAAGACCATGCCGACGGCCGAGCGCGCGGCGACGAGATCCGCAGAGACGGGCGTGTCGTCGACCAGCACCTCGCCGGAATCGGGCTCCAAGAGGCCGTTGCAGTGGCGCAACAGCGTCGTCTTCCCGCTGCCGTTTGCGCCCGCGAGAACGACGAACTCGCCGTCGTCGATGGAAAGCGAGACGTCCTCGAGGACGGTGACGTCGTCGAACGCGTGGGAAACGGATCGGAATTCGATCATCGAGTTCTCACGCCTGGATCGGCTCGAGCCGCCCGCCGTTGACGATCGCGATGGCGGCGGCCATCTTGAGCAGTTCTCCCGGCACGAACGGTAGCGCGAAGCCGACGATCGCCTCCCAGGCCTCGAGTTCGAGGAGCCAGGCCGCGTAGGCGGTCCCCATCGCGTAGATGAGCACCGTCGCGGCGGCGAGCGCCAGCACGACGACGGGAAGCGGGACCGCGGCGGGATCGCGGAGGTCGGTTCCGCGGTGAACGATCGCGCCGATCAGCGCCGCGGCGATCGGATACGACCAGAGGAAGCCGCCGGTCTGGCCGAACAGCGGGCCGAGCCCGGCCTCCCAGCCCGCGAAGACGGGCGCCCCGACCGCGCCCGCGGCGAGGTACAGCAGCATCGAGGCGGTCCCCCAGACCGGTCCCAGGACAAGTCCGGCGAGGAAGACGAACAGCACCTGTAGCGTCACCGGGGCCAGCGAGAACGGGAGCGGAATCGAAATCGGTCCCAGCGCCCCGAGTAGCGCCGCGAGCACCGCCGCTCGAGCGAACTGCCGGACGACCGTCCCGTCGACGAGGTCGACCGAATCTCCGTGCGTTGCCATACCACCGCAATTCTCGTAAACCGTGTTGAACACTTCGGTTTCCGAGGTCGCTTCGAGTCGGTGTGCGTCGATTCCGAGCGAAAGAGACGGTGACCTGTCCCACGAGAACCGTCGCAATGCTCGTATTCCTGTCGAGTTTGTGACGATAACGCCGACAGTCGCGGATGCGCATCGATTGCATCGGTCCTGACAGGATCGTCGAGAGAGGGCGTCGAAATCACCGGTCTCGAGCGTCGTAATGGACGATTGTATCGGTGTACTGATCGAAACGACCGGCTCCCCTTATGCATCGATTCGCCGCCGTACTGGCAAATGCCATCCGAACGGATCCGATGTGAGACGACCGCGAACGAGCGGTCACGGCCACGGCGAACGACTCGTTCTCGAGCGAGTCTATCCCGCCGTTCAGGCCGCTCGACCGAGACACCCGGTGGAGGCCTCGAGCCATGAACAAGGGAGTGGGTGCCGCTGCCGTCACGATCGCCGTCGCCTTTCTGATGGCCACGAGCGTGTTCGCGCTGCCGATGCTCGGCGGCGGACTCGCGCCGTTCGGCGACGCCGGTGCGGACGACGATGACACCGGCGACGCCGAACTGGACGTCGACGACGCCGGCACGGACGAGGCCGGTGCGAACGCCGACGATGACGCCGACGGCGACGCGAACACCGACGTCGACGCGAACGACGACGGCGAACTCGAGAGCCTCGAGCTGGTCTCGATGGAGCCGACGACCGATACTGATGCGGTGTCGGCGAGCCAGGACGACGGCGCCGACGTGGCCGACGGTGACGAAACCGACGGTACTGACGGCGCTGACGTCGAGATGACCGAACCGACAGACGATGCCGACGCGACGGCTGACCTCCCGCAGGAACAGACAGACGCCGTCGAAGACGGCGTCGACGAGGGGGTCGAACTGGCCCAGTCGCAAGGCGTCGACGTGAGCCAGGAACAACGCGACGCCGCCGTCGAGGCCGCGAGCGCGTCGGTCGCACAACACCAGGAAGCCGACGTCGAGCAGGTTCAAGAAGCCGCGAAAGGCGCCGTTCACGGCTCGGTGATGCAAGAACAGACCGTCGCGGTCGAGCAGCTTCAGGCCGCCGTCGGCGGCGCGACCGCCGGCGCGCTCTCCCAGCACCAGACGGTCAGCGCGACCCAGATGCAGAGCGCGACGTGGGGCGCGACCCACGGTGCGATCGCCCAGGAACAGCGCGTCGAGGTCGAACAGATCCAGGTCGCCGCGCAGGGCGCCGCCGCCGGCGCCGCGTTCGAGGCCGGCGAGAAAGACGTCGCGGAACAGCCGAAGATCCAGGAAGCCGCACAGGGAAGCGCCTACGGCGTCCTGGAGCAGTACCAGAAGATAACCGTCGAGCAGCGCCAGCAGGTCACGCTCGAGCACGTCCAGCACGCGGCCGCTGGGGCGTCCGCGGGCGCCCTCGAGGGCAGCACCGAGGACGCTCTCGAGCAGGACCAACGGATCGACGTCGAGCAACAACAGCGCGTCGACATCAAGCAGGTTCAGAAGGCCGCCACGGGCGCGGCGAAGGGTGCGCTCGTTCAGCACCAGGAGGTGACGGTCGAGCAGACCCAGTCCGCGGCTCGCGGGGCCGGCGCGGGCTCGCTGAAGCAGATCCAGACCGTCGACGTCGAGCAGATTCAGCGGATCTCGATCACGCAGATTCAGGAGGCCTCCTTCGGCGCGGCCAAGGGGGCGATCTACCAGAGCCAGACCGCCGAAACCGAACAGATCCAGGCCGCCGCTGACGGGGCCGCCGGCGGCGTCCTCGTCCAGCACCAGGAGATTTCGATCACGCAGATCCAGTACGCCGCGGTCGGCGCGGCAAACGGCGCGGTCGAGACGGCCGTTCAAGAACAGGTCGTTCAGGTCGAACAGATTCAGGCGGCCTCCTTCGGCGCCGGCGAGGGCGCCGTGTCCCAGTCGCAGGTCGTCGACGTCACGCAGGTCCAGAAGCTGGCGACCGGCGGGGCAAGCGGCGCGCTGATCCAACACCAGGAGGCGACGATCGAACAGATCCAGATCGCCGCCAGCAGCGCCTGCCAGGAGACCGCCCGCGTCGTGCAGTACCAGCGCATCAGCATCACGCAGCTCCAGATCCTGACCCAGGACGCCGCGTCCGACGCGACCGCGTACGCGGTCGCCGAGGGGATCGAGGATATCGACGACATCGAGGTCGAGCTCGGTCAGTACCTCTCCGTCGAACTCGAGCAGCGCATCGAGGAGGTCGACGAACTCGAGGGCGAAGCGACGATCGCGTTCGCCGATCAGGAGAGCGACGGCGAGAGCGTCACGATCGACAGCGTCGACCTCTCCGAGGGCGGCTTCGTGGCGGTCTACGAGGGCGACTCGGTCGCCGATCCGGCCGCCGTCCTCGGCTCGTCGGGCTACCTCGAGCCCGGCGACCACGGCGACGTCGCGGTCGACCTCGAGGACGCGATCGAGGCGGACCGACCGCTCGTCGCGGTGGTCCACCACGACACGACCGGCGATGAGACGTTCCAGTACGCCGAGAGCGACGGCGCCGAGGACGAACCGTACGTCACCGACGCCGGCGCGCCGGTCGTCGACACGGCGTTCGTCGAGGTCTGTCTCTTATACACATC
>NZ_AOHZ01000080.1 GCF_000337215.1 Natronolimnohabitans innermongolicus JCM 12255
TGTGTATAAGAGACAGGTACACGGTCGACGAGGAGCCGCCCGAGGACGAGTTGGCCACGCTCGAGGTGGACGACCAGACGGGCGACGGCGAGACGCTAACCGTCGACGAAGCGGACGCGACGGTCGAGTACGACGTCACCGTGACCGACGAAGACGGCGAGCAACGCGGCGTGAGCGGTCCGTTCGACCGCAACGAGACGGTGACGGATCTCCCCGTCGACCTCGAACCGCCGCTCGAAGACGACGCGACCCTCGAGGTCGAAGTCGTTTCGATCGCCTCGGAGTTGGAGGACGACGACGTCCTCGCGAGCGAGACCATCGAGTACACCGTCGACGACGAGCCGCCAGTCGACCCGGACGCGACGCTCAACGTGAGCGACCAGACCGGCGACGGCGAGACGGTCACCGTCGACGAGGCGAGCGCCGACGTCGACTACAGCGTGGTCGTGACCGACGACGCCGGCGAGCAACGCGCCGCAAGCGAGGTCTTCGAGGCCGGCGAGGACGCCGACCTCGAGTCGCTCGCCCTCGAGCCGCCGCTCGAGGAGGACGCCACGCTCGAGGTGAGCCTCGTCGACGACGCCGGCGAGACGCTCGCGAGCGAATCGCTCGAGTACACCGTCGACGGCGATCCCGCCGAGTTCGACGCCGCATTCCCGACCTGCCAGGAAGCCGACGTGACCGGCTCGTTCGAGGACGGCGATATGATCATCGTCGCCACCGGCTTCTACGAGTCGGGCGGCTTCGGCAACACGTTAGGCGAGTACGCGATCACGGTCGGCGAGGACGTCGAGGCGCCGTTCGAGGGGACGATCACGTACCAGACCGGCGAGGAGTTCGTCGTCGAAGAGGGCGAGAACGAGGCGACCGTGACGGTGCCCGAAGGCGACTTCGGCGCCGCGATCACCGGGTTCGCCTCGCCCGACGCGACGCCGGGTTCGATCGATTACCCGAACCCCGACGCGGCCGAGTGCATCGAAGACGTCCGACCGGAACAGCCCGAGATCGACGTCGAGGATACCGAACCGACCGACGACGGCGCGATCGAGGTCACGTTCGGCTACGACAACCCCAACGAGGCCGAACTACTGGTCAGCAGCGAGTTCGTCGAAGGCGCAACCGACGAGGAGCCGCCGTCCGAACTCGCGCCGGGCGAGGAGACGTTCACGGTCACGTGGACGCCCGAATCGGACGACGAGCGACTCGTCTGGGAGGTCGACATGGGGATCTACGACTACGACGAGGTGCTGACCGCCGAAACCCAGCCTGCCGGCGAGATCGCGCCGACCGAACCCGCCGCGTTCGACGTGGCGATCACCGGCACGAACGATCCCGTCGAACAGGGCGAGTCGCTCGAGGTCGACGCCGAAATCACGAACACCGGCGCCGACGAGGGCGCACAGGACGTCGAACTCGCGCTCGACGGCGAGGTCGTCGCGACGGAGAACGTGACCGTCGGCGCCGACGAAACCGAGGCGGTGACGCTGTCCGCCGAGACCGACGACCTCGAGCCCGGCGACTACGCGGCGACGGTTTCGAGCGACGACGACGACGCCGAGACGACGGCGACGATCGACGCGCCCGGCGAAGCCGAGTTCACGGCCGACATCGTCGGTACGAACGATCCCGTCGAACAGGGCGAGCCGCTCGAGGTCGACGCCGAAATCGAGAACGTCGGCGACGAAGCCGACGCGCAGGACGTGACGCTCTCGATCGACGGCGGCGAACCGGTCGACGAGACGGCCGTCGACCTTGAGCCCGACGCGTCCGAGATCGTTACGCTGACGGCCGAGACCGACGACCTCGAGCCCGGCGAGTACACGGCGACGGTCTCGAGCGACGACGACGACGCCGAGACGACGGTGACGATCGACGCGCCCGGCGAAGCCGAGTTCGCCGTGAGCGACCTCGAGGCACCCGACAGCGGCGAGGCCGGTGAGGACGTCACGGTGAGCGCGACTATCGAGAACGTCGGCGACGCCGACGACGAGGGGACGGTGACCTACGACGTCGACGGCCAGCAGGTGGGCACGGAGAGCGTCGCCCTCGAGGCCGGTGCGGAGACGACGGTGACGTTCTCGACGACGCTCCCCGACGCCGACTCGACGCACACCGTCGCGACCGACGACGACTCGCAGTCGGTGACGATCGAGGTAACGGAGCCCGAACCGGAACCAGAGCCCGAACCCGAACCTGAACCAGAGCCGGAGCCGGAGCCTGAGCCTGAACCAGAGCCCGAACCGGAACCTGAGCCGGAACCGGAACCTGAGCCGGAACCAGAGCCCGAACCCGAACCTGAACCAGAGCCGGAGCCTGAGACTGAACCGGAGCCTGACGCACCAAACGGCGCTGACGCTGGCGACGCCGAGCTCCCAGCCTGACTCGAGTCGGCTGCGCTCGCTCGTCGGTCAGGTTCGGTCGGAATTAGGTGAAAACGGTGTGAACTGCGATCTCCGTCCGATGCGGACGCTCAGTGCTGGTGGCCGGTCGCTTCGCCGTAGGTGACGCCGAATCGTTCTTCGAACAGTTCCATGATGCGAGCCTCCTGGGCCTCGAGTTCCTCGTCGGCGCCCTGGCCGTGGTGGACGATGTGGTGGGCGCGGCTGGCGAAGGAGAGCAGGGCGACGTCGCCGATCGTTTCGGCGTCGCTCTGGTCGCCTTCCGCGACGAGGTCGATGAGACCCGAGGGAATTTCTACGTCGTCGGTGGAGTCGCCGGCGCTGATCTCGACTGTCGTCGTGTCGACTTCATCGGTCATACCCCTACCGTCGGGTACCGCCCCTAAAGGTGCTGTGGCTTGCGTCGCTGGGTCCCGTTCCGACGTTCTGCCCTGTTGTCATCCGGACGGCCACGGCCGGCATCTCGATCCGTCATCCCGCGGTATTTTTGCCGCTTTGTGAGGAATGCACACATATGCCATTGACCGAACTCGAGGAAGAGACGGTCGAGCGGTTGGACGCGCTGCGCGTCGACGACGAGTCCTACGACGAACTCGTTACCGAACTCATCAACAGCTACGAAGCGAACGAGTACACGCTCTTTCACGCCGGCGACTGAGACGGGCTGTCGTCCCGAGCGCCGGTGCACCGCTGACGTCCGCGGTATCCGCCACTGCGGACGCTGCGGACGCAGTTCGGACGACCCGTCGTCGGTCAGTTCCCGGCGTCGTCGGCGTCCGTCTCCGCGGCCTCGTCGCTCCACTCGCCGCTCGGATCGTCGGCCGCCGCTTCGCGGACCGACTCCCAGCGGCCGTTCGTCTCGAGGTGGTCCTGGAGTTCGTCGGCGTACTCCTGGGTCAGTCGCTCGGCCGCGCGCAGTTTTTCGGCGTGGTCGTCGTCGCCGCCGTCGCCACCACTCCCGAGTCCGAGGGCGCTCTTGATCGAATCGAAGACGCCACCGCCGCCGCCCGAGGAACGGCTCTGCTGTGCGGGACCGCCCATGCCGCCCATCCCGCCGGTCGGCATGTTCTCGAGCTCGGGGATGATCTGCTCGACCTGGTCGGTGTTGGCGACGATCCGGGCCCGATCGGGATCGTCGGCGTGTTCGACCTCGAACTCCGTGGCGGTCATGATCAGGCTCCACTGCTGGTTGGTAAACTGTGAGGCCTCGACCTGCGAGGAGAACTCCTGGTCGACGGTCATCCGAGCGCCGACGATCTGATCCGTCCACGGTCTGTCACTCATGGCCGTCGGTTCGGACGGTGGCTGTATCAGCGTTTTCATCGTCTCGACCTCCGCGTGCGTACCCGCAGCCCCAGCGCTAACTGCTGGGACTCGCGATCGGATCGGGGGCCGACGACGAAACCGCCGTCAGTCGAGTCGCTCGGACGTCTCCGCGTACCGTCGGGAAAGTTCGACGTAGCGGTCCGCGGTTTTCTCGAGTCGATCGCCTTCGATCTCGGTCTTCGGTTCGGCGGGCGTGCCGGCGACGAGCGTCGATGGCGGGATCTCCGTGCCTTCGGTCACTACGCTCCCGGCTGCGACGACAGCGCCCTCGCCAACGTGCGCGCCGTCTAAGACGACCGCGTTCATCCCGACCAGGCCGCGCTCGGCGACGGTCGCGTCGTGGACGATCGCGCTGTGGCCCACCGTCGAGTAGGGCTCGAGTTCGGCGTCCTCGTGGAGGACGGCGTTGTCCTGGACGTTGGCGCCCTCGCCGACGACGATCTGCCCGTGATCGCCGCGCAGCGTGGTGTTCGGCCAGACGCTCGCTTCGGCTTCGATGACGACGTTTCCGATGACGACCGCGGCCTCGTCGACGTACGCCGAGTCGGCGACGTCCGGTTCCATGCCGTCGAACGAACGGAGCATACGTTCCGTGTCTCGAGCAGTTCCTTGAAGCTGCCCATCGTAGTCGGCACCGACTCTCACTCCGGCGTCCTACACGATTTGGGAAGCTCACCGTCAGCAGCCTATCGACCGTGGGCCACGTTCTCATTCGACCAATCAATATGCTTTGGCATTATGGCTATGCTCGTCGCAGTCATCGGTCCAGTTGCAGCGGCACTCGTCTCTCCCATCGAACGTATCGGCCGCTGTGTCATCCCACGCATCCCGAACCACCACCGGGGGATCGAACCCCCACCTTCGTTCCACGTCTCTCATCGACCGACCAGCGGTAGCTGTCGGCGTCGATCGGTCGCTGAGTCGTTACTCGTTCGACCGTTCGTCGTCGTCTGGAAGTCGTTCCGAGAGTCGATCGAACCGATCTTCCATCGCTTCTCGTCGCTTCCGCTCGGTCGATGGCCGGTACGTGATCGTGAGAGGGGACTCGCCCGTGCTGTCGTCGTCCTCGTCGTCTCCCCCCTCGAGTTCGACGTCGAAGACGGCCCCCTCGTGGCGACCCTCGTCGGGAAGTCGATCGATCGCGAGCGTCCGTTCGTCGATCACCGCGCCGTCGTCCTCGAGGAGCAACACGGCCGTCTCGCCGTCGACGATCCGGTCGAGAACGGCGGTGTAGGTCTCGCTCACGGGCCCACCTCCAGCGCGGGGCTCGCCGCCGTCTGGAGCGGCGACTGGAGCGGTGGGACCGTCGACTCGAGCGCCGCCTGCTCGTCGGAGTGGGCCTCGTGTTTGTACTCGAGCAGCGTTTCCGGCTCGGTCGGTTCCTCGTGTTCCGTCGTGACCGACGTCTCGCTGCCGTCGGTCGTGAGAACGACGTCGCCGTGGACGGCGGTCCAGTAGGTCTCGACCCCGCGGTCCGCGAACGACTCGAGGACTTCGTCGTCGGGGTGGCCGTACTGGGACTCGAGCGCGCTCGAGATCACGGTGATCTCGGGGTCGACGGCGTCGAGGAACGGCTCGGTCGAGGAGGTCGACGAGCCGTGATGGCCGGCCTGATACCCCTCCGCGTCGAGGTCGTCGCCGCGGTCGTCGACCAGCCGCTGTTCGGCGTCGGCCTCCGCGTCGCCGGTCGTCAGGTACGCGAACTCGTCGTACTCGACGAGCAGCGTGACGCTGTTGTAGTGGAAATCGGTCCCCGAATCGCCCTCGGGCGGATTCAGGACGGTTGCCTCGAGGGAGTCGCCCTCGAGTGGGAGCGTATCGCCCTCGGCCACCTCGAACAGCGTGACTTCGTACTCCTCGACGGCGTCGAGGTAGTTGTCGTAGGTCTGGCTCGTGTGGACGACGCCGGAGTCGTAGGCCGCGCCCACGCCGTCGCCGTGCTCCTCTACGTGTTCGATAACCGCCGCGTGGCCGCCGATGTGGTCGGCGTGTGCGTGGGTTGCGACGAGGTGATCGATCCGGTCGATGCCCTCGTCTTCGAGGTAGTCGATGACCTGTTCGCCGTCCGGTCGCCAGTCGCCCGTGTCGATCAGGATCGTCTCGTCGGCGGGCGTGACGAGCAGCGTCGCGTCGGCCTGTCCGACGTCGATGTGGTGAATCTCGAGGTCGCCCGCGACCTCGTCGTCCGCCGTTCCGGTGTCGGAGCCGAGTCCGAACCCGAGACAGCCAGAGAGAACGAGTAGTCCGGCAACTGTCACGACTAGCAGGCCGCGGTGACGTCGCATACACGCCCCGAAGGCAGCCGAGGATATGTGCGTTCGGACTGTTTCCGGCGACGTACAGGTACCGATGTCGACAGCTTCTGGGAGAGTGTTCGATAAAATAGTTCTAGTCTGCCGCCGTTCACCGTCGGCGACGTCGGACAGAATCGACCGCCGACAGCCAACCTAGAACGCGTCGCCCTCGATCGACGTCTCCGCGTGCAGGTCCGACTTGACGGCGTCGTGGACCTTGCAGAGTTCGTTCGCGCGCTCGATTACCTTCTCGGCCGTCTCGTCGTCGACGCTGGCTTCGACGCGGACGTCGAAGGAGACCGACTCGAGTTTGTCGTCGTCGTTGAGGTCGCCCGTCGCGTCGATCTCGACCCGGCCGAGATCGCCGGCGTCGCGCTGTTCGCCGCCGACGCGCAGCGCGGGGACGTAACAGGAGGCGTAGGTCGCGAGCAGCGTCTCGAGCGTGTCCGGCGCCTCCTCGCCGGTCGCGTCGATCGTCGTCTCGAAATCGCGGATCTCGTTCGTCGCGCTGAACCCCTCCTCGGAGACGGTAGTGACTTCCTTCGTCATCGCACTCGAGTCGTCCACAGCCGACGGTATAAACGTTGCAGGAGTCGACGCGGCAGTTCGTGACCGTCTGGCGGGTCCGCGCGAGTGCTCTCGGCGTCAATTTCGCCGTCGCTCCCGACCGGCGGGCGTCGACGTCTCAGTAAACGCCGGCTCGCTGCAACAGTCCGGCGAGCAAACTTCCCAGTCCGAAGACGGCGACGACGAGGGCGAAATCGTGGATCGCCGCGTACGAGCCGTAGTAGTATACGCCCCAGAGCCCCGCGAGAAGACCGAACGCACCGGCACCGATGAGCGAAACGGATCGTTCCATACGTACCGATTTCGCGTCGGGGGCAAAATCTCCTTCGAGACGATCGACGGCCCTCGCGACGGGCGGCGAGCGACCGTCGGGACCTCTCCGCTACTCCAGGTCGTAGGACTCGTCGCCCTCGAGGATAACGACCTCGGCGTCGCTACCGGTGTCGGCGACGGCGTCGGCGAAGTCCTCCGGGTCCTGCTCGATCGGCGGGAAGGTGTCGTAGTGCTGGGGGATGGCGACGTCGACGTCGAGCCAGTCGACGGCGACGGCGGCCTGCTGGGGCCCCATCGTGAAGTGGTCGCCGATGGGGACGATGGCCGCGTCGGGGTTCAGGTAGTCGCCGATGACGTCTTTCATCTCGGACATCAGCGACGTGTCGCCGGCGTTGTACAGCGTCGTCGAATCGTCGGCGGTCGGCTCGCCGTCGGCGATGACGAAGCCGGCGGGCATGCCGCCGCTCGCGTCGTTCTCGGTCATGATTCCGTTCGTGTGGTCGGCGCGGACCATCGTGACGGTCGCGTCGCCGCAGTCGACGGTGCCGCCCAAATTCATGCCCATCCCACCGACGGCGTCCTCGAATCCGAACTCCGACTCGCAGTAGGAGACGAGTTCGGGCGTCGCGACCAGCGTCGCATCCGAGAACTCGCCGGCGTGGGCGATGTGGTCGGCGTGGCCGTGTGTCAACAGTACGTAGTCCGGCTCCACTTCGTCTTCCGGCTCGAGGTCCGTCTTCGGGTTGTCGAAGAACGGATCGATTAACAGCTCCGTCTCCCCTACGGTGACGTGCCACGTCGAGTGGCCGTGCCAGGTGACTTGCATTGCGTGCGATCCGTTGGGCCGAATACACCTTAAATGTGGGCGAGGCGGTCGCTCGTGCCGATTGCAGCGAAGCGGCTGTCGCAACGAAAACGCGACAGCCCGGCAGCGACGTGACACCCGTCGGCCGCAAGCGCGATGCCGTGGCGTTTTCTACCCGGGGCGCCAACGGCAACTCGACTATGCTTACGCTGACGCTCGAGGATTTCATGGTGGAGTTGACCGACGGATCGATCAAGAACGTCGGCCCGGCGAACAAGTCTGCGACGGTCAAGATGTTCGACGTCGAGTCCGCCGAAGCGCGCGAGTTCGGCGACAAGCGCGTCAAGCTCGTCTTCGAGGACGAGGAGGGCAGCGAGATCCAGATCTCGTTGTTCCCCGAGGACGTTCGAAAGCTCGTCGACGACGTCGAACGCCTCGAGGAGGAGTCGCCGGTTTTCGAGTGAGACGAGCCGCTGTGAGTCAGTATTGCTACGATTGCGATCCGGCTACAGTTCGGTAAATCGGTACCGCAGTCCGTCTGCGTCTCCGGTCGTGACGGGTGCGTTCGCACCGAGCGCATTTCGACAACCGTTTTAGGGCGAAACTGCTTGGTCCGAGTAGATGGGTAACTGTATCATCTGTGGCACAGCTGTCGACGGCCAAATCTGCGACAGTCACGAAGAAGACGCTGTCTTCGAATTCCGTGGCAATTCCCCCTCGCAGCTCACCCCCGGTCGATACTACCGGGGCGTCGTCGACGGCTACGCCGACTTCGGTGTCTTCGTCGACATCGGAGCCCACGTCACCGGTCTGTTGCACAGAAGCGAACTCGATCAACGACTCGAAAGCCTCGACTGGGAGCCCGGCGACGACGTCTTCGTCCAGGTGCTCGACGTTCGAGACAACGGCAACGTCGACCTGGGCTGGTCGATCCGCCAGCGCGAACGCGAGTTCCGCGGCCACCTGATCGACACGGGCGACGACGAGGTTCTCCCCGAGGAGCTCGACGACGCGGAGAGCGACGACGACTCCGACACCGGCGCCGAATCCGAGTCCACCGCGGACTCCCAGCCGACCGATTCGGAACCGACCGACGAGCCCTCGGCTGGCGAGCTTCAAGCGGCCGCCGACGACGCCGGCCCGTCCGACGAACCGAGCGCGGCGAACGCGACCGACGCCGTCGCCGGCTCCAGTGGCTCCGTCGCGACCGAATCCACCGCTGCGTCGACGTCGGCGACCGACGCCGAACCCGAGACCGAGTCCGAACCGGCGCTCAAACGCACCACGGTCGACGCCATCGACACGCAAGTCGGCAGCGTCGTCCGCCTCGAGGGCGAGATCACGGGCGTCCGTCAGACCAGCGGTCCGACGGTCTTCGAACTGCGCGACGAGACCGCGACCGTCGAGTGCGCCGCCTTCGAAGAGGCCGGCGTCCGGGCCTACCCCGACGTCGACGTCGACGACGTCGTCCGCCTCGAGGGCGAGGTCGAACGCCACCACGGCGACCTCCAGATCGAGACCGAGACCCTCGACGTGCTCTCCGGCGAGGACCGCGAGACCGTCGCCGACCGACTCGAGGCCTCGATCGAACGCGAGGCCCGACCGGCCGAGGTCGCGCTGCTGGCCGACCACGACGCCGTCTCCGCCGTCGAAGACGGGCTCGCCGACGCGGCGACCCAGATCCGTCGCGCGGTCATGGAAGCTCGACCGGTCGTCGTCCGCCACGGTGCGACCGCCGACGGCTACGTCGCCGGCGCCGCCATCGAACGCGCCGTCCTCCCGCTGATCCGCGAGAAACACACTCGCGAGGACGCGGAGTACCACTACTTCGAGCGCCGACCGCTCGACGGCCGCGTCTACGACATGGACGCCGCCACGAACGACGTCACGTCGATGCTCGAGGCCCGCGACCGCCACGGCGAGCAACTGCCGCTGGTCGTCGTCGTCGACGCCGGCTCGACCGAGGAATCCGTCGACGGCTACGACCTGCTCTCGATGTACGACGCGGAGACGATCGTCATCGACGACAGCCGCGCCGACGACGTGCTCACCGACGCCGTCTCGGTCGCCGTCGCGCCGTCGCTTGCCGGCGCCGACGTCGCCAACCTCACGTCGACCGCCCTCGCCGCGAACGTCGCCGCACACGTCAACGACGACGTCCGCGCCGACCTGGAGCACCTCCCTGCAGTCAGCTACTGGGAGGACGCTCCCGAGGCCTACCTCGAGCTCGCGACCGAGGCCGGCTACGACGAGACCGCGATCTCGGAGCGACGCGAAGCGATCGCCCTCGAGGCGTTCTACCAGTCGTACAAGGACAAACGCGAACTCGTGATCGACCTGCTGTTCGGCGACGGCGACGCCACCACCCGCGACGGCGACCTCGCCGCCCACGTCTCCGAGCAGTTCCGCGCGAAACTCGAGACCGAACTCGAGACGGCACGCGAGAACCTCGAGTCGAAGTCCGTCGGCGATCTGACCGTCGCCGTACTCGATACGGCCGCGTTCACCCACCGCTATAACTTCCCGACGACGACGCTGCTGCTCGACGCGCTCCACCGCAATCAGCGCGCCGAGGCCGACGAACCGTTCGTCACCCTCGGCGTCGGCGACGACGAACTGCACGTCCGCGCGACCGAGTCCGTGGACGTCCGCGAACTCGGCGACGCGATCGCAGACGCCGCGCCCGACGCCGGCGTCCGCGTCGTGGGCGGCCAGGACGGCCACGTCGAGTTCCTGCCCGGCGAACGCGATGCCGTCCGCGAGGCCGCACTCGAGGCCCTCGGCGACACGCTCGCGTAACGCGTCAGTCTCGCTCCTCTACTGTCGATACGATCGCTAGTGGCGACGCCGTCGGTGGTCGCAGAGATGGCTGGCGCATTGGCCGGTAGAAACGTCTTTCCATCTCGCTAACGTCTTCTCCGTATGGACGACGACGCTGCGGCCAGACTTCGTGAGAACGCAATGGAGATCACGACGATGGCCGTCACCGGACTCTGGTTAGCGCTGCTGTTTCTTCCGGTTGGAACCGGTCTCTGGCTTCCCGTCATGCTAGTGGGCTATCTCGTCGTCATCCCGATCGTCGCGCTGTTGTACGGCGACGACGCGGATCGAGCCGAGTGGTGGGACGACTGGTCGGGCTCGAGTGCGGACGAGAGAGAACGCGAGGAACCGGCGACGGCCGGCGCGGAACCGGCGGCCAACTCAGAATCTGCTGGCGCGTCGACGCCCGGCGACGCCCTCGAGACGCTCCGAGAACGGTACGCCGCCGGCGAACTGACCGACGAGCAGTTCGAGCGGAAACTCGAGCGCTTGCTCGAGACGGAGACGCTCGAGGACGCCGAGCAGTGGCATCGACAACGAGGGGCTGCAAACGACGGTGGACGGGAGGCGGATACCGGCCCCGTTGTGGATCTGAGCCGCGATACGGAGACAGAGCGAGAGCGACGGTGAACCCGAACCGACCTCGGCCTCTCGAGTCCAAGGTGCGCTCGACCGAATCCCCTTTACGGTTCCCTCGCGATCCGCCGCTATGGACACGACGCGGCGTCGACTCTGTGCGACCGGCGCGACGTTTGCAGTCGCCGCCCTCGCCGGCTGCGCGGATCGTTCGAGCGACACCGACGAGTGGGCGTGGTCCGGCTCGCTTCCCGTCGACTCGGTCGTTCAGCACCACGACCCCTCCTGTGGCTGCTGTAGCGAGTACGTCGACTACCTCGAGACGAACGGCCTCGACGTCGACGTTCGGGAGACCGACGATCTCGACGCAGTCAAAGCCGATCTGGGCGTTCCCGACGACGCCGAGAGCTGTCACACCCTCGAAGTCGGCGACTATCTCGTCGAGGGCCACGTCCCGCTCGAGGCGTTCGAGGAACTGTTCGCGGACGAACCCGACGTTTCCGGAATCGCGGCGCCGGGGATGCCCGAGCACTCACCCGGAATGGGGCCGCCGGGCGACGGCCCGCTATCGATCTACGCGTTCGATTCGTCCGGCGAGGTTTTCGAGTTTACCGACGTCTGAGACCGGAGACGCTTCGTTCACGGACACGAGGAGTCGCGAGTCCGACACGCTTATTCGCGGTGACCGTCCAGATTCGTGTAGTGAGTACCGAGACGCCCGAAACCGATCCGACCGAGACCGACGCGTTCGAGCAGGTCTGTGAGACGCTCGTCGACCGGATCCTCGCGGGCGAGATCGAGCGCGACGAGGTCGAGAAGGCCAAACTCGAGGCGTGTTCGGAGCACTCGGCGCCGAAGGTGCCGAAGAACTCCGAACTGCTCGACTACGCGCCCCAGGAGCGCCGCGAGGAACTCGAGGAGGTGCTCCAGCGCAAGCCCGTCCGGACCGCCTCCGGCGTCTCGCCGGTTGCGATCATGACCTCGCCCGAGCGCTGTCCCCACGGGAAGTGTCTCTACTGCCCCGGCGGCCCCGACTCGGAGTTCTCGAGTTCCCAGAGTTACACCGGTAACGAACCCGCCGCGGCCCGCGGGGTGCAAAACGACTACGACCCGTACGGACAGGTGACGCTGCGACTCGAGCAACTGCGCGAGATCGGTCATCCCGTCGACAAGGTCGAACTCATCCTGATGGGCGGGACGATGACCGCCCGGAGCCACGACTATCAGGAGTGGTTCGTCAAGCGGGCCCTGGAGGCGATGAACGACTTCGACGTCGACAAGGAGCCCGAACCGGCCGAAGACGAGAGTTTCGCGCAGGATCCCGAGGAGTACGAGTGGAAGTATCTCGAGGACGTCATCGCCGAAAACGAGACGAACGAGATCCGCAATATCGGGACGACCTTCGAGACCAAGCCCGACTGGTGTGACCCCGAGCAGATCGACCGGATGCTCGACCTCGGCGGGACGAAAGTCGAGGTCGGCGTCCAGACCACCTACGAACGGATCAACCGCGAGATGCACCGCGGCCACGGCGTCCAGGAATCGATGGAGGCCAACCAGCGCCTGCGCGATTCGGCGTTCAAGGTCGGCTTCCACATGATGCCCGGCCAGCCGGGGATGAGCAAAGAGATGTGTCTCGAGGACTTCCGGCGCATCTTCGAGGAGGAGGCCTGGAAGCCCGACTACCTCAAAATTTACCCGACGCTGATCGTCCGCGGCACGGCGACGTACGACTGGTGGCACAACGGCGAGTTCGACCCGCTCGGCAACGAGGAGGCCGCCGAACTCGTCGCCGAGATCAAGGACATGATCCCCCGGTACACGCGCCTGCAGCGCGTCCAGCGGGACATTCCGGCGGACTACATCGACGCCGGGGTCTGGAAGTCGAACCTCCGGCAACTCGCCCGACAGCGCATGGACGACCACGACTGGTCGTGCGAGTGCATCCGCTGTCGCGAGGTCGGCATGAACGACGCCGAGCCCGACGAGATCGACATCGACGTGATGACCTACGACGCCTGCGGCGGCACGGAGCACTTCATCTCGTTCGAAGACTTCGATCAGGACCTGCTGATCGGGTTCTGCCGGCTGCGGTTCCCCGGCGACCCCGTTCGCCCGGAACTCGAGAACGCAGCCCTGGTGCGCGAACTCCACGTGTACGGCAGCGAGGTCGCCATGGGCGACGAGGGAGAGACCGATCAACACCAGCACAAGGGATACGGCCGCCGACTGATGGAACGGGCCGAGGAACTGGCCGCCGACGCCGGCTACGACAAACTGAGCGTCATTTCGGGGATCGGGGCTCGAGAGTACTACCGGAACAAACTGGGCTACCATCAAGACGGACCGTACGTGAGCAAACGGCTGTAGACGCCGTCGCGGGGTGGAGGTCAGTGGCTGGTTTTGTTTGCTCGAGCGCGTCAGTGGTCACCGACGTCTGTACTGTGCGACCGGCGTGTCCCGCGTTCCGATGGCCGAAACCAGACTGTCAGGCGTCGCAGCGTACCCTCTCCCCGGACGTAAAATAACGTTACTGGACAGGAAAATTTATTGTAGTGGGCGATGACGGATTAGCTGCCGACGTTCGTCGGCACCGTTGTCAACACTCCCCAGACCGACAGCGGCACACCGAGTTGCCTCTCACCCAGACGCGCCGGCGTCCGCTCCCGAATCGCTCGTCCCCCACCGAGCGCTCCACGCCGGCGTGTTTTCCTTCGCATCCGCATCCACTCGAGTGAACCACCGGTTCCGAGCGCCAATACGTCGCTCGTTCGCCCGGAATTATCGGATTATATTAGACAGTTATATCTGTCGCGGTCACCGAGAGACGCGGTGAGATGGCGTTCAGCGATCGGCTCCTCGAGGAGGGAGCCCACGTCTGGGAGGCACAGAAAGCACACCCCTTCGTCCGGGAACTCGCCGCGGGGACGTTAGACGAGGCGGCGTTTCGCCACTGGGTGAAACAGGATTACCGGTACCTGCTCGATTACGCCCGACTGTTCTCGATCGCGGGGACGAAAGCCCGCGACGAGGCGACGATGACCCACCTGCTCGGCGTCGCCCACGAGGTGTTAGATCACGAGATGGACCTCCATCGGGAGTTCGCCGCCGACTACGGACTCTCGCCGGCGGACCTCGAGTCGGTCGAGAAGGCGCCGACCTGCCACGCCTACACGAACTTTCTGGTTCGAACGGCCTACGAAGGGTCGCTCGCCGAAATCGCGGCGGCGCTGTACCCCTGCATGCAGGGCTATCTCGACGTCGCCGAGCACATGGCCGACCTGGCCGACGACCTCGACGAGAACCCGTACGCGCCCTTCATCGAGATGTACACCGGCGAGGAGTTCCGCGAGGCAACGGCGTGGTGCCGGGAGTTCGTCGACGACTGCGGTGAGCGATTCCCCGGCGAACACGACGCCATGCGCGAGGCGTTCCTGACGAGCGCCAAACTCGAGTATCGGTTCTGGGAGATGGCCTACACGCTCGAGGGGTGGGAGCTGGAGCGATGACCGGAACCGACCGCACCGACGACACCGGGGTCGCCGCGTCCTACGCGGCATACGCGACTGACGCCGAGGCCGCCGGCCGCGAACCGCGGTTCACCGACTGGCTGCGCGAGCGGTCTCAACCGGCATGGACGGATGCAGTCGAGCACCCGTTCACGCGAGAGTTGGGCGCCGGCACGCTCGAGGAGGACGCCTTCGCGGAGTACCTCGTTCAGGACTACGCGTTCGTGAACGACCTCGTCGGCGTCTTCGGGCACGCGGTCGGGCAGGCCCCGGAGATGGCCGCCAAGCGGCCGCTCGTCGAGTTCCTCGATACCATCACGGACGACGAAGACGACTACTTCGAGCGTTCGTTCGACGCGCTCGACGTGCCGGAATCGCGTCGAACCGACCCCGAGCTCGCCGACCCGACCGCCGCCTTCGTCGACCTGCTGGGACGTGCTGGACTCGAGGGCGGCTACGCCGAGACGCTGGCCGTGCTCGTCCCCGCCGAGTGGATCTACGAGGAGTGGGCGACCGCCGTCGTCGAGGCGCACGCCGATCCCGACGCCGACGGGCCGCCGAGCGCGGGCGCCGACCTGCCGTTCTACTACGCCGAGTGGGTCGACCTCCACGCGACCGAGGACTTCACCGAGTTCGTCAGCTGGCTTCGCGGCCAGCTCGACGCCGTCGGTCCCGACTGCTCGCCGCGGCGCCAGCGACGCGTCGAGACGCTGTTCCGGCGAACGGTGGCCCTCGAGGTCGCGTTCTTCGACGCGGTCTCCGAGTCGAGCGGCGGTGAGTAAGGGCCTCGAGACGGGCCGCGTCTGCGTCGCCGCTCGGTTCGCGTCTGAAATCCTTTATTTGCGGCGACCCAACCCCCGTTCGAGATGACCGCACGCGACACCGTCACCGAACTCATCGCCGAGGGGACGCTGCGGGTGGACGTCCCCGTCGACCGGGGCGACGAACTGGCCATCGGCGCACAGGACGTCCTCGAGTCGCTGCCGGTCGTGCGCTACGCGGACGTCCGTGAGATCGTCGACGTCGACGCCGGCGAAGGCGGCCTGTCGGTCGCGGTCGACTGTCGGCTCACGCTTCACCTCGAGGGCACCGCCGCGGACGTCGCGGCCGTTCGGGACTCCCTGCTCGAACTGGATCGGGTGCTCGGGATCGACCGACTCGAGGCCGTCGACGGCCCGTATCGGATCGAGCGCTGGTAACGCAGTCGGCTACGTGTGGCGAGCAGTGGACGCTTTTGCCGGTGCAACCCGATACCGCGAACATGAGCGAGAACGCGGTCCGAACGGCGTTTCCGGAACTCGAGGCGATCGCCGACGATGACCTGCGAGACGGCGTGGTCGACGCCTGGGCGACGGCAATGGCGGAACACGGGATCGACGACCTCGAGGCGGTGCCGTGGCTCCCACCGACCCAGCGCGAACTCGGACTCGACGACGAGTCGTTGGTCGATCACGTGCAGGACGTGACGGCCTGTGCCGTCGCGCTTGCGGAGACGCTCGTCGAGCGCCGGGGAAATCGACTCTCGCTCGAGTTCGATACCGTCGTCGCGGGCGCACTGATCCACGACGTCAGCAAACTCGCCGAATTCGACGGCCACGAGGAGACGCCGGTCTACAACCTGCTCGGCCATCCGTACTACGGCGTCCACGTCGTCGCGCGGGCGGAACTACCGATCGAACTCGCCCACGTCGTGCTCTCGCATACGCGCCGAACGACGGTCGAACCGGCGACGATCGAAGCGGAACTCGTCCGGCGAGCCGACGAGGTCGCGGCAGCCGCGATCCGGTGGCGGGCGACCGACGACCTCAGAACCGTTTGATCCGCCGCCGGTGAAAAGCGGTTCCGGGCGACTCAGTCGATCGAAACCTCGAGTTCCAGAATCCCCAGATACGGGGGTGCGCCGCCGCCGCTCTGGCGGAGTTCGGTCGCGCTCGAGCCGATGTACTCGTAGAACTCCGAGGGGGTCTGTGGCAGGACCGGCGTTCCGTCATCGCGTTTGAGGTACGCGGGAGCGTTCGTCCGCTGGATGCGGTCGACGCGCTCCTCCCAGTCGCTGCCCGAGTAGAGGAAGACGCCGAAGGAGAAGCGACCGGCGGCGAGGGCCTCGTGTTTCGAATCGAACATCGTCGCCTCCTCGGTCTTGTACTCCTCGTCGCTGACCCACGCGAGCGCGGCGACGTCGTCAGTCTGGAGGAGATAGAGGTCCCAGCCGAGTTGGGCGTCGAACACCGCCCACGTGTTTCGCGGACCGACGGTGTCTACCTCGAGGCTGAACGCGGGCCGTTTCCGGTTCGGTTCGTGGACGAACGTCGCGTCGTACCCCGGCGCGCGGATGCCGCGGTCGTGGTAGACGACGCCGTCGATGGGAATCTCCTCGTCGATATTGTCGATGATCTCTCTCACCGAGAACGCCCCCTCGTCCTCGAGATGGTCGACGAAGGTGGGGAACCGGGAGACGTCCGTCCAGGGGCGCTCGTTCGGCCCGGACGAACCTTCGGGACGGCTCATAACTGACCTCCGGCCGATCGTCGTCGGTTGCGGTCTCCGTTCCCCTGTCGGCGGTCGGGGCTCCGACCGCGTGCGTCCGACCCCGCAGTGGGAGGCCGTCTCGCGTCGGCGGTGTCGCTCATACGCGTCTAGAGTGAGTCGTCGGGGATTAGCCTTTCCGACCGTCCCGCAGAACGCGGCGACACCGGTCCGCCACCCGAGTCCGAGACGAGTCGCCGTCTCGAGCGATTCGGGCCGTCCGCCACGGGCCCGACGAGCGCCGCGACGGAGCGACACCCCTTTTTGACAGCGCGGGGCAGTTGTGGGTATGGATCCAAAGCGGGAACTCACGAGCGTCGACCTCGCCGCCCTCGTCGCGGAGTTCGGTGCCTACGAGGGCGCGAAGGTCGACAAAGCCTATCTCTACGGCGACGACCTCGTTCGCCTGAAGATGCGGGACTTCGACCGCGGCCGCGTCGAACTGCTGCTCGAGGTCGGAGAGGTCAAACGCGCCCACACGGTCGCCCCCGAGCGGGTACCCGACGCGCCCGGGCGGCCGCCTCAGTTCGCCATGATGCTCCGGAACCGCCTGTCCGGCGCCGACTTCGCCGGCGTCGAACAGTACGAGTTCGATCGCATCCTCGAGTTCGTCTTCGAGCGCGAGGACGGGACGACGCGGATCATCGTCGAACTGTTCGGACAGGGGAACGTCGCGGTCACCGACGGCGAGTACGAGGTGATCGACTCCCTCGAGACCGTTCGCCTCAAATCGCGGACCGTCGTCCCCGGCTCCCGATACGAGTTCCCCGAGAGCCGGATCAATCCGCTGACGGTCTCCCGCGAGGCCTTCGACAGGGAGATGGAGGATTCGGACACCGACGTCGTCCGGACGCTCGCGACCCAGCTCAACTTCGGCGGGCTCTACGCCGAGGAAGTCTGTACCCGCGCCGGCGTCGAGAAGGCGATGGACATCGAGGACGCCGACGAGGACGTCTACGATCGCCTCTACGGTGCGATCGAGCGGCTCGCACTCGATCTCCGAAACGGCAACTTCGAGCCGCGACTGTACGTCGACGACGGCGACGACGAGAACGGCGACGACAGTGAGGACGACGAATCGGGAGCCGACGAGGGGCCCGCCCCCGTCGTCGACGCCACGCCGTTCCCGCTCGAGGAACACGTCGAACTCGCCTCGGAGCCGTACGACTCCTTCCTCGCGGCGCTCGACGACTACTTCCACCGGCTGGAACTCGCCGAGGAAGAAGAGCCCGATCCGACCGATCAGCGGCCCGATTTCGACGAACAGATCGCCAAACACGAGCGCATCATCGAGCAACAGGAGGGCGCGATCGAGGGCTTCGAGCGGGAGGCCGACGAACTGCGCGACCAGGCCGAACTGCTCTACGCCGAGTACGGGCTGGTCGACGAGATCCTCTCGACGGTCCGGCAGGCCCGCGAGCAGGACCGCCCCTGGGACGAGATCGAGGAGCGCTTCGAGGAAGGCGCCGAGCGCGGCATCGAGGCCGCCGAGGCCGTCGTCGGCGTCGACGGTAGCGAGGGGATCGTCACGGTCTCCGTCGACGGCGAGCGGATCGAACTGGTCGCCCAGCAGGGCGTCGAGCAAAACGCCGACCGCCTCTACACGGAGGCCAAGCGCGTCGAGGAGAAAAAGGAAGGCGCGCTGGCCGCCATCGAGGACACCCGCGAGGAACTCGAGGAGATCGTGGACCGACGCGACCGCTGGGAAGCAGAAGACGCCGAGACGGACGAGGCCGACGAGGCCGACGAAGAGGAGGGCGAGGACCGCGACTGGCTCTCCGAATCGTCGGTTCCGATCCGAGAGAACGAGCCCTGGTTCGACCGGTTCCGCTGGTTCCACACCAGCGACGGCTACCTCGTCATCGGCGGGCGCAACGCCGACCAGAACGAGGAGTTGGTGAAGAAGTACCTGGAACCGGGCGACAAGGTGCTCCACACGCAGGCCCACGGCGGCCCCGTCACCGTCTTGAAGGCCACCGATCCGAGCGAAGCATCGTCGTCGGACATCGAGTTACCGGAGTCGAGCATCGAGGAGGCCGCCCAGTTCGCCGTCTCCTACGCGTCGGTCTGGAAGGACGGCCGCTACGCGGGCGACGTCTACGCCGTCGACTCCGACCAGGTGACGAAGACGCCCGAGAGCGGCGAGTATCTGGAGAAAGGCGGCTTCGCGATTCGCGGGGACCGCACCTACTACGACGACACGCCGGTCGGCGTCGCCGTCGGCATTCAGTGCGAGCCCTACACGCGCGTCATCGGCGGTCCGCCGTCGGCTATCGAGGGACAGGCCGCGACGACGATCGAACTCGAGCCCGGCCGCTACGCACAGGCCGACGCGGCCAAGCGACTGTACCGGCGCTTCCGCGAGCGCTTCGAAGACGAGTCGTTCGTTCGCAAAATCGCCAGTCCGGACCGGATCCAGCACTTCATGCCGCCAGGCGGGAGTCGGATCGCAGAAGAGTAGCGATTCGGTATCGGATTCGGATCCCGGGGAGCGACGACGGTCCACGACTCAGTCGTGTTTGCTGGTGATTTCGCGGTCCTGTCGGTCGATCTCTCGCTGTTCGATCGCTCTCGTCCACCGCTCAGCCGATTCGTCGTAGGCCGCTCCCAGCGAGATCAGGAAGCCGGTAATCGCGGTGACGAGCGCGACGCTGCCGATGGCGACGACGGCGATCGAGAACAGCGGCCCCGCGAGGACCTGTGCGGCGGTCAACAGCGAGACGGCCGTCACGAACGCGATCAGCGTCCCCAGCCGCGCCAGTCGTCCGGTATCGAGCCCTCGGTCGGACGCCGCGTCGGTCGTCCGTTCGGTACGCTCGAGCAGTTCGTCGATGATGCCGGTGTACTCGCCGCCGTCGAGTTCGTGGCCCAGCGAGTGGATCGACTGGGCGATCCACAGCCCGGCCGTGAAGTTGAGCAGCGCGACGAACGAGACCAGCCCCAGTTCGCCGCCGACGAACAGTCCCGCGGTAATCGCGCCGAACAGCGACAGCGCCATGATCGCGTGGGTGAGAAGCGAACGCGTGCCGAAGTTGGCCAGCCTGTTGCGGTAGGTCGTTGCCATACGACAACGGAGGCGCCCGAGCGGATTACCGGACCTCCCTTACCATGTTAACCGGTAGCAATATCTGTATTACTCCTCGGTCGCCTGCTCGACGCGATCGGCGTGCTTCTCGAGGTCCGCCGCGAGCGTCCGGGCCTGCTCGGAGGTCAACTCGAGTTCCTCCATGTGCGCGGGGAGGTACTCTTCGGTCATGTTGTCGAGTTCGAACTGCAGGCGGACGCAGTCGGGATTTTCCTTGTCGCTCGTCGCGTTCGTGACGGCGAACGTCTCGTCTTCGAAATCCGCGCCCTTCGCGACGGCGTCGACGAGGTCGAGCGTCGTGTACGCGTTGACTTTCATCAGTCGGTCGGCCATACCGAAGGATACGGGCGAACGCACTTAGGCGACTCGAGAGTCGAAGCTGAGTTTTACAGGATAATCGGCTACGGGGAGCGACAACGCCAGAAACACCACGAAAGCCCCTGCCGCCGTCCGGTCGAGGGGCTCGCCGTGCGCTTCCCTCACTGCGTTCGGTCAGTGCTCGCGTCGCCCGTCTTCCCGGACGGCGACAGCCCCTTTCATTCCCACCCGTGGCGGTTGGCCGGTCGAGCCACCGCAAGTGGGAACGAAAGGGGCAAGGGCTTTCGTGGTGTTCCCGACGGCTCTAGAAGAACCTCTGGTTACCGAAAGAATCGAGAAAAACGACCGCAGAAACGCTATTTATCGCGCTCGGTTAGTCGTCCGACGGAATCGGCGTGCCGTCGGCTCGAGCGGGCGCGGGACTGGCGTCGAGATCGTCGTCCTCGGCGTAGGGGTACCACGTGCGCTTCGTGTTGTGCAGGTAGGGATCCTCGTAGTCCGTCTCCTCGGGCTCGACGAGGTCGGCGAGTTCCTCGTCGTCGCGCTCGAGGACGAACTCGCGGAAGCTCTGCGTTTCGTCGTCGCGTTCGGCCGCGAAGTTCTCGAGGAGGTTCGCGATGGCGCCGGGCACCTCGTCGGCGGGGACGCGCTCGGTGACCCAGGAGGCGAACTGCGGGTTCTCGCCGAGGCCGCCGCCGAGGCCGATGTCGAGCGCTTCGACGGGTTCGCCGTCCTTGCGCGTCTTCATGCCCCGCAGGGAGACGTCGGCGATCTGGGGCTGGGCGCACGACGCCGTACAACCGGAGAGGTGGATGTGGAAGTCCTCGACGCCCTCGGGGAGTTCGACGTTCTGCGTGAGCCAGCGGGCGTAGCGGACCTGGCGGTTCTTCGTCTCGACGATCGAGAGCGAACAGAACTCCGTGCCGGTACAGGCGATCGAGCCGCGCTGGAACGGGTGGGGGTCGGGGCTGTAGTGCTCGAGGACCGGCTCCGAACGGAGAGTTTCGAGGTTCTCCTCGGGAACGTCCGTGAAGATGATGTTCTGACGCTGGGTCAGGCGGACTTCGCCGGAGCCGTGTTCCTCGGCCGCGTCGGCGAGGTCGTAGGCCTCGTCGACGCCGATGCGGCCGACGAGGACGTTCAGGCCGACGTAGTAGTTGCCGTCGTTTTGCTCGTGGACGCCGACGTGGTCGTGTTTGCCGTCGGCGTCGCCCGCGTTGTACGAGTAGTCCTCGCGGAGGTCCTCGCCCGCGGTCTCGAGTTCGAAGTCGACGTAGTCGTCCTGGAGGGTCTCGCGGAGCTTCTCGGGGCCCCACTCGTCGACGAGGAACTTGATGCGGGCGTTGTAGCGGTCCTCGCGGTCGCCGTGGTCGCGAAAGAGTGCGGAGATGCCGCCGGCGACGTCGACGGCCTGTTCGGGCGTCGCGAAGACGTCGATGTCGCGGGCGAGGCGGGGCTCGTTGCGCGAGAGGCCGCCGCCGACGCGGACGTTGTAACCCGTGACGGTCTCGCCGTCGATTTCTTTCTCGGCGGGTTCGAAGGCGAGGTCGTTGATGTCGCCCTGACCGCAGCCCTCGTCACAGCCCGTTACCGAAACCTTCCACTTGCGCGGAAGGTTCGAGTGAGCCTCGTTCTTCTTGAAGGTGTCGTGGAGATCGGTCGCCAGCGCGTCGGCGTCGACGTGCTCGTGTTTGTCCTTGCCGGCGACGGGACAGCCGACGATGTTCCGCCAGGAGTCCCCGCAGGCCTGAACCGTCGAGAGTCCGACGTCCTCTAACTGCTCGAAGATCTCCGGGACGTCCTCGAGGCGGATCCAGTGGAGCTGGATGGCCTGTCGAGTCGTCACGTCGATCCAGCCGTTGCCGAAGACGGGGTTTTCGGCGGGGCCTCGCGAGAACTCGTCGGCGATTTCGACGATGCGTCGGAACTGTCCGGGCGCTAAGACGCCGCCCGGCGGGCCGATGCGCATCATGAAGTACGATTCCTGGCCGGCGCGCTGGTGGTACAGGCCGTACCACTTGAAGCGCTCGAACCAGGCGTCCTGTTCGTCGTCGGGAATCGATTCCCACCCCTCCTCCGCAAAGCGCTCGATCTCGGCGCGAATATCAGTCCCGTAGAGTTCGTCCTTCCACTCTTCGACGTCGCTAGCCATTATACCCTCCCTATGGAGGGGATGGATAAGCCTCTCTTTCTCTCGTCAGATTCCCCCGGTGCTTGGGGGTCCCGGCTTTCTTTGCCACCTTCCTTCCGTGTTGACTTCTCTCACGAACTCTCGCCGTCGCGCTCGGCGTCGGGTTCGCGAAGCCACTGGACGCCCGCCGGGTCGTACGGACTGAATTTGCCGTCGATCATCCGACCGACCGGAAGGCGATCGATCGAATCTCGGGTTCCACACTCGAGACATTGACCAACGGTACTGGCGGCGACGACGGAACCGTCAACGTCGACGTCGAAGAACCCCTCGAGCAAGACGTACGCGGGTTCACAGTCACAGAAGACACCCCGGGAGAGCGTCCAGACATCGCTCACACTGACCTGACGGCTGTCGTTGACGCTGATCCACGCGCCGTCGTCGAGCGTTCGCACTGCGATCGTCATACCCCCGATTCGTCTCCCACGGGTCTCCCTCCGTCGCCTCGGGCAACGCTTACCGACGTGATGACGACGCGCCAGACCGCTCGAGTGGCGCGCTCGAGTCGCTCGGCCCGGACGACCGTCTCCTCCGGGTTCTCGTACCTGACCGAGATACCGGCTATATTCTCCGACATGCACGAGCAGCGAATCCGACAACTGGAGTCAACGGAGTGTCACGACGGCGTTTCGGGCGGTTGCGAAGAGATATCGAGCCGCATTCGGTATGCGACAGGAGCCTGCAGACACAGGGCCAGCGCCCACGGCCGCGCCCGTCGGCGCATTCGTATGGCCGAACTCGGCACCGCGACGATCGTCTACGAAACGGCGACCGGCGACCTCGAGGAGGCGACCGTCGAGAACGACCACATCGCGTACTTTCAGGATCACTGGCTGTTCGCCTACGGCACCGACGAGGACGGCAACGACCTCGTCCGGCGCGTCCCCCGCGACCGGGTCCGCTACGTCGAACGCTCCGTCGAAGAACTCGAGGAGACGTTCGACACGACGATCGACAAGGCGAAGGAGACGCTCGAGGAGTTCACGGACTGATATCGGACGTTCGTGTTACCCATCCGACGACGGCGACGGCGCGTGCTGTCGGCGGTCCGAACGACGGTGAGGTCCGTCATCGACGACACGCGAGGGATGAACGACCGACCGCCGGGAGGGAGTGAATCGGTTGGGGAGGGCGCGGCGATTCCTCGCGTCTACGGGAGCAATAGGGCTACTCCGTCTTTCCACGGCCTCCGTTCTTCCGCGGCCTCAGTTCTTCCAATGTGCTCCGTTCGTCTCTTCACAGACAGGTGTCGGCCAGTCACTCGAGGGATCGCAGCCCACTTACCGGTACCGCGCAAAACGACGCCCATGCAGATCAAAGACCGGGAGCACGTCGAGGGCGGGCGCGAACGGGTAACCGTCGTCCCCGAGAGCGTCGACGACCTCTGGCACCTCCAGTACGTCCTCGAGCCCGGCGACCGCGTCGCGGGCGATACGACCCGGCGAATCCAGCGCAACGACGACCAGATGCGCGATACGGGCGGCGAGCGCGAACACATGTGGGTCGCCATCGCCGTCGACGATATCGAGTTCCACAAGTTCGCGAACCGACTGCGCGTCGGCGGCGAGATCGTCGCCTGTTCGCGCGAAGACCAGCTGGGCTTTCACCACACCCTGAACGTCGAGGAGCGCGACGAACTCTCGATCGAAAAGCGGTTCAAGCCGGATCAGGAGGCCCGACTCGAGGAGGCCGAGGAAGCAACCGAGAACCCGGACGTCGCCATCGCGACCGTCGAAGAGGGGCAGGCTCACGTCCACACGGTCGCTCAGTACGGCACCGAAGAGCGCGCGACGATTACCGGCACGACCGGGAAAGGCGAGTACGCCCGCGGGCGCTCGGAGCTATTCGCCGAACTCGGGACGGTGCTCGAGCGCCAGGACGCCGACGCGATCATCCTTGCCGGGCCCGGCTTTACGAAACAGGACGCCTACAAGTACTTCGAACAGAACCATCCCGAGATCACCGACCAGATCACGATGGTCGATGCGGCGGCCGTCGGCGACCGCGGAGTTCACGAGGTACTCAAACGCGGGGCCGTCGCTGACGTCCAGCAAGAGACCCGTATCGAGAGCGAGGCCGAGTATATCGACGAGCTCACGCGGCGTATCGCCGAGGGCGCCAAGGCCGCCTACGGCCCCGACGAAGTCAAGCAGGCCGCCGAGTTCGGTGCGATCGAGCATCTGTTGATTCTCGACGACCGACTCCGGAAGGAGCGCGGTCCCGACGGCGAGTGGGCGATCGATGTCGACGACATCGTCCGTACGGCCGAGCAGAAAGGCGGCGACGTGACGGTCTTCTCGAGCGAGTTCCCGCCGGGCCAGCAACTCGCGAACCTCGGCGGCATCGCCGCGCTGTTGCGGTACCGACTCGAGTGAGACCGCGACTCGAGCGACGGGAGGCCGTCGTTACCCTCAGTTACGGGTCCGTTTCCGTCGACGGCTGCAACGCAACTAGGTCATCGCCGTTGACGTATACCGTCTCGTTCGCCACGACGAGGTCGTCCGTTACGCTCATCGGAGTTCGGGTACGCCGCGACTCGAAGAGTAGTTCCTCGCCCTCGTCGGTTCCGAACGCTATGAGTTGGTCGTCCCGATCGTAACAGTACACGACATCCTGAGTAACCGTGACCGATTCGATCCAGGCCCGTCCGATCGCGTCCCACCGTTCGTCTCCGGACGTCGCGTCGAATGCCGTCAGCAGATCGTCATCGACGACGTAGACACGCTCGTCGTCTACAGCTTCAACGCTTCCGGACTCGACGTCTCGCCGCCAGATCGATGTTCCGTCCTCGAGGTCGACCGCGCACACGGACTGCTGGTACTCGCTACTGTCTCGATTATACTGGCTAACGGACACGTATGCGGTCGTATCGCGAATGACCATCGAATTCAGGCCGTGGGAGTTTCGGTCTTCGTCGTCCGGAAGCCACTCATGCGTATCGACCCTCCACACGACGTCGCCAGCCGCGTCGTCGATTGCAACGAGGGCGTCGTCGGCGGCGACAACGATCGTTTCGTCGGTGCGTCGCACCAGCGAGACAGTCTGTGAGTACTCGTCTGGATACTGCCACCGCTGCTCTCCGGTCGCTGTTTCGTATGCGGTGAGGATCGTATCATTCCGACCGAGTTGGCTGTCGAGAACGTAGATCGACTCCGGTGTCAGCACCGTTCGGTCAGGGTTCGTGATACCGATATCGGTCGTCTCGAGGCGTTCTCCCGTCTCCGAATCGAGGCGAAAGAGTCGGTCGTTCTCATTGAAAAACAGCAACTCACCGTCGACCAGTGCAAGCGGGGAATCGACATCGTACGACTCCTCCCATAGCACCTCCCCGTCAGAATCGATCGCTGCGAGCCTGTTACCGGCCCGGTACGCTGTTCCATCGGCAACTACCAGTGCGGTGTGGGTTGGTGCCCAACCTCTCTCGTACTTCCAGTCGGTGACCAGTTCACTGCCATGATTTGTCTCGTACGACGCGTAGCGTGAGGAACCAAGATCATGACCCGGAAACAACCAGTCGCCGCTCGATTCGTCTCCCTCGTCGGTTTCCGACGTCGACTCGCCGTTTTCGGTCTCGTTTCCGTTTCCATTTTCGTTTCCATCCGATTCTCCGTCTCCGAGACAGCCCGCGAGTGCGACGGCGGACGCACTCGCTGCCAGGTATCGTCGTCGGTTCATAGACGAATGCAGCGACTATCTGGTTATACGTGTTGTTATATTTCGATAATATCCATAGTTAAACACATTCATCAATTCAATTAGCACGCAATATCTATCTGTTCGGACGTAAGCGATGTTCGCTCGCCCGTGAGCTATCCGAGCGTCGACTCGAGGTCGTCGCTGGCCTCGAGCAGCTGGATCAGGACGTCGGCGAACAGCGAGCCGGAGCTCCAGATCGCGGTTTCGCTCCCGTCGTTGTCGACGACGCTCAACAGGAGGCTGTCGTCGTCGACGACCGCGATCCGACCCGAGCGGTCGTCGTCCTTGTGGCGGGCCGGCGGCGTCTGGGTGACGACGCCATCGATGTCTTCGAACGACTCTCGAACGGCCTCCGTTCGGCTGATGATGAGGACGCCAACGCCGGCTGCGGCCCGTTCGCGAATCGTCTCCTCGATCGCATCGGTGACGAACTCCGGCAGTCGTGTCCCGAAGATGATCCGATCGTCGGCCTGCGAGAGGAGATCAACTACGCGGTTGTCGATCCGCTCGCGGCTTCGGACGGTCCAGATGTCTTCCTGGGTCTCCTCGGTCGTCGGCTCTTCTTTGACCGAGTCGACGTAGTCGAACGCGCGTTCCTGTTCGCGTTCGAATCGATTCCGGAGCGTCTCTTGTGCCTCGTCGAGGCTGACCGGTCGATACCGGATCGGACTCGACTGCTGGACCTCGAGTAGCCCGCGGTCCTCCAAGCTCTCGGCGACGCTGTAGACCTGCGAGCGGGGCACGTCGGTGACGTTGGCGACGTCGCGTGCGGTTCCGGATCCCAGACGATGTAAGGCGATGAATACTTTGGCCTCGTAGCTGGTCAATCCGAGTCGCTCGAACGCGTCGACGGCCTCGCTCTCGTCTACTGTCACTCGTTCCCTCCGTCGGACTCTCTCTCGTCGCTGCCCATGTCCGTTTCGGTCGCGACACCGCCGTCAGCGGTCGGCGTTCCGGACGTCACGCCGGACGTGTCGAACGAGACGTCCGGTCCGAAGTACCGGGTCCAGAGGATCAACAGCGTCGGCAAGACGACCACGCTCGCGAGGAACGAGTAGGTGATCGTCAGGCCGGTGATGATCCCGAACTGCTGGAGCGCCGGCAAGATCGCGAAGGCGAGCGTCCCGAAGCCGCCGACGGTCGTCGCCGCACTGCCGAGCAACGCGCCGCCGGTTCCGGTGACGGTCGTCCGCATCGCCGACCAGGCGTTGCCCTGTCGCTCTAACTCGAGTGAGTAGCGGGCGCTGACGTGGATGCTGTAGGCGACCCCGAGACCGATGGTGAGGCTCGTAATCATCCCCGTTAGCACGTTGAACGGCATGTCGAGCAGGTACATCGTTCCCAGGATCCAGCTCACGGCGAAGGCGACCGGGAGCAGCGTCACCGTCCCGAGCGTCGCGCTGTTGCCGGTCAGCCAGTAGGCCGCCGTCAGGAAGGCGAAGACGGCCACGAGCGTGACCATCAGACTCGTGAGGACGGTATCGAGCAGGTCCTGTTCGACGATGTGGTTGACGATCGGATCGCCGGTCGCGATGGCGTTCAGTTCGCCATCGCCGGCATCGAGGTTGCGCTCGTCACCGGTGCCGCTGGCGTCGATCAGGCCGGCGATCTCGCGCACTTCAGTGGTCGTGTCGTCGAACTCGGCGCCGCCCTGAATGCCGACGGTCAGGAGTATCGCCTCGTACTCGCCGTCGTCGGTGCGGTCGATGACGGCGCTTGCACCCTGTTCGTTCGCTTCGAACAGTTCGTCGTACAATTGCTGTATGTTCTGAGTTGGAACGCCGTCGTCGTTCAGCGACGCCTGGTAGGTCTCGTTGAACGATTCGTTTTCGGCTGCAGTCTCTTCCATCACCGAGAGCGGCCCTTCGACGTCCGCCTCGCCGTTTGGCAGCGTGTAGACGACGTCCTTCTCGGCGGCCTCGTCTTGCGCGTCCGAGAGCTGTTGTAACGTACTGTCGTCTGTTATATCTCCCTCGACTAAGATCTGCGTCTGCGTGTCTTCCCGCTGGAAGTTCTCGTTAACGAACTCGAGGTTATCGGCTGCTTGATACTCGCCGGGAGCCATGCCGCCGGGGAGGTATTCCGTCCAGGCCGGCGGGCTCTCCGCGAGGAAGTCCTCCTCCTCGAAGCTGGTGTCGACTTGCGTCGCCCCGTAGACGCCGCCCGCGGTCAGCAACAACGCGGCGACGATGATCACGAGCGGGATGCGACGCGCCGCGGTCGAGCCGACCGTGAGGAGACTGGTGAACCGCCCTTCGCCGGTCCCGAACGCTCGCTTGCGGCGGCTCCAGCCGCGGGACTCGAGGACGGAGTCGATCTCGATCTTGAGCGCGGGGATCAGGCCGCCGAAGATGATCAGCGCGGCGATAATCCCGACGGAGCTGACGACGCCGAACTCCCGGATCGGACCGATGGGGCTGACGAGATTCGAGAGGAATCCGATGGCGGTCGTCGCCGTCACCCAGACGAGGGCGACGCCGACGCCGGCCAGCGCGATCGACATCGAACCGCGAACCGTGCTGGTGACGCCATCGGCTTCGCGTTGCTCGCGATGGCGCATGAAAACGTGGATCGCGTAGTCGATCGAGAGCCCGATCAACAGGACGGGCACCGCGATCATCATCTGATTGAACGCGATCCCGGCCCACCCCATGAAGCCGAACGTCCAGATCAACACGCCGATGATCCCGACGACGCCGAGCGCGATGTCGAGCGGATCGCGGTAGGCGACCGAGAGGGCGATGACGACGAACAACAGCGCCAGCGGTCCGACGATCGCGAGGCTGTCGTCCATCGAGTTCTCGATCTCCTCGGTGATGACGCCGATACCGAAGAGTACGTACTCCTGGCCGTCGTCTTGCGCGTTCGCGATGTCGCGGAGATCGAGCTGGCTCTCGAGGGTGTCGTCGAGCTCGCCACCCATCATGTCCTCGCCGTCCATCTGCTGGGTGACCATCGTCATCCGCGTCTCGGCCTCGGTCGAGCCCGGCTCGTAATCTGATGGCATGAAGTTCAGCGCCGGCGCGTCGCCGTTTTCACCCTCGGTCAGGGTGTCGGTCAGCACCTCCTCGAACTCGTCGTCGCCGAGTGCCTCGAGGGTCTCGATCTGCTCGTCGAGCGAGGGCTGGTCATCTCCCTCCTCGAGTTCCGTCTGTTGTTCCTCGAGGGCTTCCTGATCTGCTTCGAGTACCTGCTGGTCGTCCTCGAGTTCCTCCTCGCGTTCCTCGAGTTCGGCAGCGTCTTCCTCGAGTTGCGTAAACTCGGCTTCGAAGATACCGACGGTCGCGCCCTCGGAAACCTGTTCGAGCTCCTCGGAGAGGGCCTGATACTCGTCGTCAGCTTCGGGGTCGTCGAGTTCCTCCTCGAGTGCGGCGAGTTGAGCGTCGATTTCGAGCGCCTGTCCGACCAGTTCGCCGTACTCCGCAGCCTGCTCGTCGTCGAGTTCGGCGGCGGCAGCGGTCTCTTCGATCGTGGCGTCGATCTCCGCTTCGGTGGCCCCCTGTCGCTGCAGGGCGAGGCTCTCATCGAGTCCCTCTTCTAGGGTTGCAGTTCTGGTCTCGAGTTCTTCCTCGCGTTGTTCGAGTTCGGCGCCGTCTTCCTCGAGTTCCGCACCGCGTTGTTCGATCTCCGCACCGCGTTCTTCGAGCTCGGCACCCTGGGCTTCGAGGTCCGCGACCTGTTCGTTCGTGACCGCCGTGATCGCGACGATGTTCTCGACGCCGGTGATCGCGTCGTCCTCGACGAGCGTACTGTTGACCGACTCGTTAGCGCGTATCTCCTGTTGGAGCTCGAGCGAGTTGAGCAGCGACTCCTGTGTCAGGACGTTCTCGTCTTCACCCCTGACTATCAGCTGTACCGACGTGGTATTCTCGTCGTCGTCGACGACGAACCGCTCGTCGATGTCCTCGAGCGCCTCTGCGGCGTCAGAATCGGTCTCGAACTGATCGAGCGACGAGTCGTCGTCGAGCATCGGCATCCCTGCTCCGGCGAGTGCGGTCAGCAAAAGCAAGGAGACGATGACGACGCGCGAGTGGTTGGCTACTGCACCAGCAATGCGAGTTGGGAGACTCATCAACTCACACCTCCTAATTCAGCCGTCTGACTACTGGGGACCATTCTGTTGTTACGATCCTACAAACTCGGAGTATATACTTGTTCGGATCGGCGTATCATATTGATAATATTTCACATGACAATCGTAACGTCGCAGACAGTCTGGTTGCCGAATCGGACGGAAACGCGACTGCACGGAGACAAAGGCGTTCCCGCGGTTTCGGCGGAGGGCGTCGCCAGTACCGATGTCGTGGCGCATGGTCCTCCACCGAGCACGCGCGCCGCCCTCAAAAGCAGTCTCCGTCTCCGCTACCGTCGTCCGTCACTGCTGTCACTGCCGTCACCGCCGTCCGTCACCGTCGTCCGTCACCGTCGTCCGTCACCGCCGTCCGTCACCGTCGTCCGTCACCGCCGTCCGTCACCGTCGTCCGTCACCGCCGTCCGTCACCGCCGTCCGTCACCGTCGTCCGTCACCGTCGTCCGTCACCGTCGTCCGTCACCGCCGTCCGTCACCGTCGTCCGTCACCGTCGTCCGTCACCGCCGTCCGTCACCGTCGTCCGTCACCGCCGTCCGTCACCGCCGTCGCCGCTCACTCGACCGAGACGGTTTTGAGATCCTCCGCGAGCCGTACGTCGCCGTCGTAGTGGCGCTCGATCGACTCGAGCATCTCGTCGTGGCGGCCGTCAGTGTGCGGGTAGAGGTGGGTGAGGTAGACCCGACCGATTTCGCGCCCGGCGAGTTCTCGACCGAGCGTTTCGGGGGTGGGATGGTTCGAGACGTCGACGTCGTCGGGGAACGAACAGTCGTGGGCCAGGATCGCCGACCCGTCGGCGAAGTTCGCCAGTCCGGCGAAGGCCTCGCTGTCGCCGCTGAACGTGAACAGATCGCCGAATCGGTAAGCCAGACACGGCAGCGAGTGGCGCGTCTCGTAGGCCGAAACGTCGAAGCCCGCCACGGAGAACTCGCCGGGAACGACCTCCCGAACCTGTAACTCGAGTTTACCCTGCATGTACTCGTGGACAGACAGCAGGTCGTCGATCAGCGATTTCGTTCCCTGCGGCCCGACGATCTCGAGGTGTTCCTCGCCGGCGAGCCAGCGGGCCTTCATCAGCGGGAGCAGATCGGCGATGTGGTCCAGATGGTGGTGGGTCAACAGTACGGTCGAGACGTTCTCGTAGCCGACGCCGGACTGCTGGAGGCGGTGTAACACGCCAGAGCCGCAGTCGACGAGCAGCGTTCGTCCGTCTTCCTGGACGAGGATTCCGGTCTGGAACCGTTCGCCGGTCGGCATCGCGCTGCCGCTTCCAAGGAACGTGATACGCATACCGACGTCTCCAACGGCCCGTCCGATAAGCGTAGTCTTCTTCGACGACGGTGGCGGCCGAGGTTCGACCCGCCGCGTTCCCCGGCCGCGATCGCCGTTCGATTCACGCCGACACGACGTCGGCACGGATCGTTCGATCCGTCGACGTGAACAGGAACCGATCGTACGTCCCTTCGTACGCGTCCATTCGCGGTTCGTAGCTCGAGCCGGTCGTCTCGACGCCGACGGTGTGTCCGTCGTTGCTACCCGCGTATTCGTCGGCGGAGTCGTTCGGATCGTAGACGGCGAACGTGACGCCGGTGTCGTCGACGTCGTAGTCGTACGCGAGCACGTAGTGGCCCCTGAGAACGTCGTCGCCGGTGATCGTCAGTCCCGCGGATCCGTAGTCGTCGAGTGCGTCCCGGAGCTCGCGCTCCTGCGCCTGATAATCGATCCATCCCGGACGCAGGAGCGGCCACCGGTTGAGCCACGAGTCGATCTCGGTGAACTGGCGCCGATGGAGGCGCTCGATGTCCTCCCGGACCGGTCTCGAGTCGCCGTCCTCGAGCGGTTCGTTCACGTGCTCGATCTCGCTCGCCGACTCGCGGTCGACCGGCATGGAATCGGGTTCCTCGAAGTACTGCTGGGCTGTCGCGGCCATGCCGTAGCAGTAGCCCTCGGTGCCGAACAGCCGCGTCGCGTTCCCGTAGAGTTCGTCTGCGATCGAGCGGACCCGCCGCTCGAGGCTGCCGGTCATCGAAATCCCCGACGCCATTCCCAGCGGGCCGTCCCAGTCGGACAGCAGCCGAGTTCGTAGTTCGCTTCGATCGACGAACTCGACGGGATCCGGGACGACGGGCGGCGTCGAGAAGTTGTCGAAGCCGAACCCGTCGGTTGCGGGAGCGAAGCCGGCTCTCCCGTCGCTTTCGGCGTCGGCCGTCGAGTCGAACCGACGCTTCCACGCCGTGATCGAGAGTCCGCCGACGAGCGCCGAAAGCGACGCGCCACACAGCAGTTGTCGTCGTGTGAGTCGTGACATAGATTTCCGTAAGTCGCGCGGGGGCGGCTCGAACGGAGCAACCTGCCGCCGAGCCGTGCGTCGGTTCTGTTCGTCGCCGGTGATAGACATATACGGGGACCCTGCGAATGCTTGCGTTCCGGTGCCGTCGAACTCGATCGCTGACTCTCGGTCCGGCGTTCACTTTCGCCCCGGTGGGCAAACCCTCTTATCCGACGCCCCCCGAGTCGACCGCAATGAGCGGGAGCGACGACCTCGAGTTGCCGATCGACGACGCCGACCTGCCGTTCGATCCGTCGTCGATCACCATCGAGGACCGGGACGTCTTCGGCGTCCTCGAGCCCGCGGTTCAGGAGTGGTGGCTCGAGGAATTCGGCGAGTTCGTCCCCGAGAACGAGGGGTTCTTCACCCCGCCACAGCGCGGGGCGATCCCGAAGATCCACCGGGGAGAGAACACGCTGGTCTGTGCGCCGACCGGGTCGGGCAAGACCATGTCCTCGTTCCTTTCAATAATCAACCATTTGTACCGACGCGACCGCGACGCCGACGATGGCCTCGAGAACGCCGTCTACTGCCTCTACGTCTCGCCGCTGAAGTCGCTGGCCAACGACATTCATCGGAATCTCGAGGTCCCCCTCGAGGGGATCGAGTCAATCGTCGCGGACCGAGACGGGGACGAACAGATGGGCGAAATCCGCCACGCGATCCGCCACGGCGACACGCCCTCGAGCGAGCGCCAGAAGATGCTCGAGGAGACGCCCCACATCCTGAATACGACGCCCGAAACCCTGGCGATCCTCCTCAATTCGCCGAAGTTCCGCGAGAAGCTTCGCACCGTCGAGTACGTCATCGTCGACGAGATCCACTCGCTTGCGGCCGGCAAACGGGGGACGCATCTGTCGGTGAGCCTCGAGCGACTCGAGGCGATGGTCGACCACGAGATCACCCGTATCGGCTGTTCGGCGACGATCGAGCCGCTGTCGCAGGTTGCGGAGTTTCTGGTGGGCTGTGAGGCGCCCAGCGCCTCGAGCGACTCGAGCGCCTCGAACGGGGGGAAAAGCGATCCGCGGGAGCGCGACGAATCGGACGGCCAACCGGACGCCGAACCGCGCGACTACGAGATCGTCGACGCCCGCTTCGCCCGCGAGTTCGATCTCGAACTCGAGTGTCCGACCGACGACCTGATCAACACGCCCCGCGAGGTCGTCCAGGAGCGGTTCTACCGGATGCTCCACGACCACGTCCAGAACCACACCAACACGATCGTCTTCACCAACACGCGCTCGGGCGCCGAGCGGGTCCTGCACAACCTCCGCGAGCGCTTCGGGGCCTACGACGAGGCGAACTCGGGCTGTCACCACGGCAGCCTCTCGAAGGACGTCCGCCACGATATCGAGCGCCGGCTCAAATCGGGCGAGCTGGACGTCGTTACCTCCTCGACCAGCCTCGAGTTGGGGATCGACATGCCCCACGTCGATCTCGTGGTGCAAGTCGGCTCACCGAAGTCCGTCGCCGCTCTTCTCCAGCGGGTCGGCCGTGCCGGCCACCGCGTCGGACAAACCGTCACGGGGCGCGTGATCGCCCTCGACCGAGACGAGTTGCTCGAGTGTGCCGTCATGCTGAAGAAGGCCGAGGAGGGGTTCGTCGACTCCGTGTCGATCCCGGAAAACGCCCAGGACGTCGCGGCCCAGCACGTCTACGGGATGGCTATCGCGGAGATCCGTCCCGAGTCCGAGGTGCTCGGAACCCTCCGGCGAGCCTACCCCTACCGGAACTACACGGACGAGGAGTGGGAGTCGCTCTGTCGGTATCTCACGGCCGAGTACGCCGGTCTGGAGGAGAAAAACGTCTACGCCAAGATCTGGCGCGACGAGAACGATCCGCCCGACGGCGAACACCACTACGAGGAACACCCCGTCGGCGAGCCCTTGGTCGGCAAGCGCGGCCGGCTGGCGCGGGTGATCTACATGACCAACATCGGCACCATCCCGGACTCGTTCACCTGCGACGTCTACACCCGCGCGGACAGCGACTGGGTCGGCCAACTCGACGAGAACTACCTCGACACGCTCGAGAAGGGCGACGTCTTCGTCCTCGGGGGCGACCACTTCGAGTACCGCTACCGTCGGGGATCGAAGGTGTACGTCGACCGCACCAGCGCGCGCCCGACCGTCCCCTCGTGGTACTCCGAACGGCTGCCGCTTTCGTACGACCTCGGGCGCGAGATCCTCGCGTTCCAGGACGAACTGCTCGAGCGCTACGACGCGGGCGGCCCGCCGCGGGTCCGCGCGTGGCTCCGGGAGTTCCCCCTGGACGACGACAGCGTGCGCGCGACCGCTCGCCTGTTCGAACACCAGCTGCGGTACGCGGGCGTCGAGAGCGTCAGCACGCCGGACCGGCTCGCGATCGAGGTCGTCCGCGACCGCGAGGAGTACGAACGCCACTACTACGTCCACTCGGCGTACGGCCGGAAGTTCAACGACGGATTCTCCAGGCTGCTCGCCTATCGCTGCGCCCAGGAGGCGACCGCCAACGTTCGCGTCGCCGTCGCCGACAACGGCTTCGTGCTCTCGATGCCGCTGAATCGGAAGGTCGACCTCGAGGGAATCGTCGATGACCTCTCCGCCGACGCCGTTCGCGAGGACCTGCGGGCCGCAATATCCGGAACCGACCTGCTCCAGCGGTACTTCCGGATCAACGCGACGCGCTCGCTGATGATCCTCAAACGGTACAAGGGCTACGAGAAGTCCGCCAGCGAACAGCAGGTCTCGAGCGAGATGCTACTCGGCTTCGCGGAGGATCTCGAGGCGTTCGCCGTCATCGAAGAAACCTACCGCGAGATTCTGGAGGACAAGCTCAACGTCGCCGAACTCGCCGCCGTCGTCGACGACATCGACGCCGGCGACCTGGAGGTCGAACGCCAACTGCTCGACTCGCCGACGCCGCGGGCGTTCGGACTGGCGACGCTGTCAGCCAGCGACGTCGTCCTCGCGGAGGACGAGAGCGCGGCGTTGCAGGCGTTTCACGAGCACGTCCTCGAGGAGATCGGCGAGGAGAAACTCTTTGAGCTGAATAGTGAAAAGCTGAACTGAATGATTATAAAGTATAGTTAACGCGAGTCAAGTAATACATATATAGAATATAGAAAAGCAATTATAGATGATAAAAACATCCCGTCTTGAACAATATCTGCGACTTGACTGGAAACGCTGTTAATTGTCAGGAAAGACAATAGTATAATTATAACTGACGCCTGTATCTCGATTCTATCACGATCCATGTTCAAATAATATCATACGTCCTCACTAAAGTCTTCGTTCCAACTCGACACACCTGTTGGAAGGTCAATAGAAACAGGCCCAGAACCAAGAGAGATGTCCTCAATCACGTTAAACTCACCAGATCCAAGTCTTCCATAAGTCTGTTCGTAGAGTCCTTTCACTTGACCAGTTGCATCTTTTTGTCGTCGAATAGCACACTGAATGGATCCCCACGTTTTGGTTGGATGTGTACCGTCCTCCCAGCCCGGGTAGGGTTCTGCTACGTCAATTTTAGCAACTACAGCATTATCGAATTCTGGCCCCGTAATAGGTTCGTTTATGATTTCTGTTGATGCTTCTTCTTCCATTGGGTCCGCTGGCCAACCAACCTCTGTCCATTCATGAACAACTCGTATATTAATGCCGTCATCAATTGGGCCGAATATATTATCTTCGAATGCAAGTACAACGATATCCTCTGGACCTAGCGAGTACGTGAATTCAAATGCGTTTTCTAATTCCCAGTATAATGTTATGGTATAGTGATTTTCACCACTAGCCCGACTACCAACGGTGAAGTTAAATTGTGCTGATGATTTATCATAGCGGTTAGGGGACACTACAGTTTCGTTACCATTCGATACCGATTCTGGATCTATAGGGCGTTCAACATTATCATGAATATAATCAATGTCATTTTCATCCATCATTCGTAGTGCCTTTTCAGTCTCCCCCTGCCGGAGCAATTTCTCTGTCCTGTTTACTATCTCTTCAGAGGGTGATGTGTTCGTCGCTGCACCGACTTGCGACAGATTTGCTATAGCTAGTCCTGTACCTATTCCTTTCAATACTGATCTTCTATACCTCATATGCTAATCAGTTAATATTATCTATATTAAATCCTTCGTTCAATATATTATTTGTCGAATCACAATCTCATAGTGTATATTATGCGAACCTAACTAAAATGAAGTCTATGTACAAGCTTCAAGCGTATTAACGCTGGCAGAAATATCCCAAACAAATTTTATGTTGGAAACGAATCTTGGAGCATGCCCCCAATATCGACGGATGGGCACAAGACACAAACTCGCGCTGGAAACCGAGCACGGTGGCCAATGACCACGCTTGGGACCAGAGATGTTTAGATATGGTCGATCATAAAACAGAGACCGACGAAGAAGAATTACAGGATGGAGGTCAATTACAGGAGGGTCAATGCCACGGTACTGCTGCCGGAGGGAGAGGCCGACGTGATGTAGCCCTACGAATACGCCGAGCGACTGGCTATCGTTCTCGACAGCACTACGCTTACACTGCTGTTGAAGGTCTACCACCGAATTCCCGGCGACCAACCGGGCCGTTACGGACGCTCATCTCACAAGTTCTTGGGTTGAGCTCACCAAAACCAACATATATTAGAACATTGACCAAATCCGATTACGAGACCGAATGCAATCATGACTGACGACAAACAGCCGAACTGGGACTTCAAGGACCGCGATATCGCCATTCTCTGTGAGCTCTCGAAGGATCCGCAACTCTCCTCGCGGGAGTTGACGACCGTCCTCGAGTCGGAGTACGGCATCGACGTCTCGCACGTCACCGTCAGCGAGTCGATCCGACGGATGCGCGACGAGGGCGTCTTCCGCGAGGCGATCATCCCGAACGAGGAGTACTACACGTTCGCGCTGTTCGAATTCAAGTTCAACACCGAACACTTCGAGGAGGGCTGGCGCGAGGCCATGGAGCACATCAAAGCGGACAAACACACTCTGTTTTTCTTCCTCTCCGACGGGGAGTACCAGTGGAAGACGGTGATGATGTTCCGGGACCGACAGGACATCTCGCGGTGGATCCACGACTGTTACAAGGAGTACGGGAGCGTCATCGCGAACATCCGGAACTCCGCGGTCCACAACGTTCTCAAGTTCCAGACCGATCCGCAGATTTACGAGGATCTCGGCAAAGAGTGAACGAAACCGGGCTCCGTCCCCGGTGTGGATCCGAACGCCGCTACTAACGGAACAACCGATAGGTCGTCCGGCCGACGGCCGCCTCGCCGGCGTCGCCGACCACGGAGACCTCGGTGACGCCGGTCGTACTGCCGGCGCGGACGACCTCGGCGTCGGCTCGGAGGTCGCCGATCGCCGGTCGGAGATACGAGACGTTGAGATCCGTCGTCGTCAGGCGAGCAGACTTCGGATCGTCGAACGTCGTTCTGAGCGCGAACGCACTCGAGGTGTCGATCAGCGTCGCGACGATCCCGCCGTGGACGGGATCGTACCCCTCGTTGCCGATCGGATTCTCGAACTCCTCGTTGCGCTCGATCTCGATGACGGCGTGTCCTTCCTCGAGTCGTTCGACCCCGATATCGAGCCACGAGAGGTAGCCGTGTTGCTCGACGAACGACGTCCACTCGGGCCAGTCGGTCGCTGATTCGGGGTCCGTCATCGGATCACTCCCCTTCGAACTCGGGGTCGCGGTCCTCGGCGAAGGCCATGGCGCCTTCCATCACGTCGTCGGTGCTCGAGAGCAGACCGAAGCCCTGGCTCTCCATCGCGATGGCGGCCTCGAGGCTGGCGTCTTCGCCCTGGTTCATGACCTTCTTGGCGACCTTGAGGCCGATCGGCGGGCCGTTGCGCAGGTCGGAGACGAACTCCTCGACGGTGTCGTCGAACTCCTCGCGGTCGACGGCGCGGTTGATCAGCCCCCAGTCCTGGGCGCGGTCGGCGTCGATGTGTTCGCCGCGGAAGACGAGTTCCTTGGCGCGGGTCTCGCCGAGGACGCGAAGCAGGCGCTGGGTGCCGCCGCCGCCGGGGATCAGGCCGAGGTCGATCTCGGGGGCGCCGAAGGAGGACCGCTGGGTCGCGATCCGGAGGTCACAGGCCAGCGCGAGTTCGAGGCCGCCGCCCAGACAGAAGCCGTCGATCTTCGCGAGGACGGGGCGCTCGAAGTCGTTGACCGTCTCGAAGGCGGGCGTGACGTCCATCAGGTCAGTCGGGTCGGCACCCGAGAAGCTGGTGACGTCGGCGCCGGCGGAGAAGGCGCGGTCGCCGGCGCCCTCGATGGTCGCACAGCGGACCTCGTCGGTGTCGACCGTCGAGAACAGGTCGTCGATCTCCTCGAGCAGTTCTCCCGAGAGGGCGTTCATCCGCGAGGGGCGATCGAGTTCGACCTGCAGGACGCCGTCCTCGAGTTCCACGTTCAGGTTGTGGTAGGAGTCGAGATCGCCGTCGTCGGCGTCGTACTCGTAGAAGCCGTCGCCGGCGTCCTCGCCGGTCTTGCCCTCCTCGACGAGTTCGACGAGGTACGGGTGAGGCTCGAAGCGGTCGGCGCCGGTCTCCTCCTGTAGCGTCTCGAGTTTCTCGAGGATTTCATCGAGGCCGATTTTGTCGGCTCGGCGGCAGATACCCTCCGGGAAGCCGAGTCCGAGCTGGACGCCGGTGTCGACTTCTTCGGGTTTGGCGACGCCCTCGCCGACGAGGAACGCGGCGCGGTTGGCCATCCGCGCTTCGACGCGCAGCCAGTCGAAGTCGCCGGCGTCGTCGGGCTGGTAGTCGGCGCCGTCGCCGTCCTCGTAGTCGTAAAAGCCCTTGCCGGTCTTCTGGCCGAGTTCCTCGGCCTCGACTTTCTCCTCGGTAATCGGCGGGATCGGGCTGCCACCCTCCTTGCGGACGTGATAGCCCACGTCGATGCCGGTCAGGTCGGCGAGTTCGAACGGCCCCATCGGGTAGCCGCGCTCGTGGGACATGGTGGCGTCGGCTCCGCGGATGGTCGCCTCGCCTTCCGAGACCATGAACGCGGGCTCGCCGCCGAAGGGTCCGACGATGGTGTTGACGACGAAGCCGCGGACGTCCTTGCGGACGTAGATCGGCGTCTTGCCGACCGACTCGACCCACTCGTAGCCGGCTTCGGCCGCCTCGTCGCTCGTGTCCTCGCCGTAGATGACCTCGACGAGGTCCATCTTGACTGGCGGGTTGAAAAAGTGCAGGCCGAGGACGCGCTCGGAGGTGTCGACGACCTCCGCGATGTCCGTAATCGGGAGACTCGAGGTGTTCGTCGCGAGCAGCGTGTCCTCGTCGCAGTACTCCTCCAGGTCGCTGAAGATGTCGTGTTTCAGCTCGAGGTTCTCGGGTGCGGCCTCGATGACGAGGTCGGCGTCGGCGACGGCCTCCTCGAGGTCGGTCGTGATGTCGATCCGGTCGAGGACCTCGTCGGCCGTCTCGTCGATCAGTTCCTTCTCCTCGAGTTTCTCGAGGCTCCAGGCGATCGACTCGTAGCCGTCCTCGACGAACTCGTCTTTGATGTCACGCATCGTGACATCGTAGCCGCCCATCGCGGTCACTTCCGTGATTCCGTGCCCCATGTTCCCCGCGCCCAGTACGGCGACGCGGTCGATGCTGTCGAGTGACATGGTCGGATGCTCTACCGGGACGGTCTTAATACCACCGACACCGACTTAGCAATGTTAAGCACGTTGTTTCCGGTTGTTCGCGGTGTACGACGTTTCTAAGGTTCGACGAACGTCGGTAATCGGGGACTCGAGCGGGGAGAGCGTGGACTCCCCGTCGTCACGATATCGCGGTTCAGCACGCCGAAAGCGCGGTGCGGTCGCTCGAGCAGGTCCAACTCGAGACCGACGATCCGAAAACGGTCTGCGATCGACTGACTGCGGTCCGTCGTTCGATCGAACGGCGCATGATCCGCGCGACTTACACACTCCACGAGAGACAGCAGGCCCGAGTCTCCAACGTCAAACAATAGTTTCACATACACTTCTCTCGCACATGTTGATGATGAA